>JAFAXA010000285.1 GCA_019241425.1 Acetobacteraceae bacterium
GAAATCAGACCGCTGGGCCTCGGAGAACCGCGCTGATGCCGCAAAGCTGCTGGCCGCGGGAATGGGTCTGCCGGTGCCGATCGTCGAAGCCGCGATGGACGGGTTCGGTTTCGGCGTCGAGCCGATGAGCCCGCCGATCGTCGCCGATCAGCAGAAGATCGCCGACACCTTCGCGGACCTGCGGCTGATTCCCGCCAAGATCGACGTCGCGAGCGCCGTTTGGACTCCGCCGGCATGAGCGGCGCTCTCGCGCCAGCGCCGGCCGCGAGCGCTCACGCGCATCGCACGCCAGTGCGCCACAGCGTTCCATGGCAACGCATCGCGGACACCATGTTGCCATGGCTGGTGCCCGTTGTTCTGATTGCGGTCTGGCAGATTGCCGCAACCGAGGGCTGGATTAGCCGCCGCACACTTCCCTCACCCTGGAGCATCGTCACCGCGGGCGCCGCGCTCGCCCAATCCGGGGAATTGGAGCAGCACGTGCTGACAAGTTGCCGGCGCGCGTTCCTCGGTTTCTCAATCGGCGGCGGCGCCGGGCTCGCGCTCGGGCTGCTCAACGGCTTGTCACGACCGGCGGAAAAGCTTCTCGACACGACGTTGCAGATGCTGAGGAACATCCCGCACCTCGCCATCATTCCGATGGTCATTCTGTGGTTCGGCATCGAGGAATCGGCGAAGGTTTTCCTGGTCGCGGTCGGTGTGTTCTTTCCCGTCTATCTGAACACGTTTCACGGCGTTCGCCTGGTCGATGGCGGGCTCATCGAAATGGGGCGTGTCTACAAGCTCGGACGGCTCGCGTTGTTTCAGCGCGTCATCATGCCCGGTGCGATGCCGTCCATCCTGCTCGGCATACGCTATGGCCTCGGCATCATGTGGCTGACGCTCATCGTCGCCGAAACGATTTCGGCGTCGTCCGGCATCGGCTATATGACCATGAATGCCCGTGAATTCCTGCAAACGGATGTCGTGCTGCTCGGCGTTCTCATCTACGCGCTGCTGGGAAAAGCGGCCGATGCGGCTGCGCGCGCACTCGAGCGGGTGCTGCTGTCCTGGCATCCGAATTTCAGCGTCAAGCAACGGGGGGGCTGAGCATGTTTTTCAGCCGCACAGTGACGAACGCCGACAACGGACCGGACGCATGGCTCGCAAGCCAGCCGCAACCGCTGCCGCCCATGCAGCCGATCGGGTCGGCGGTCGATGTTTGCGGGGTGACGAAGCGTTTCGGCGACCGGCTCGTGCTGGACGGCGTCGATCTGCACATCGAGCCGGGCAGCTTCGTCAGCATCGTCGGCCGCAGCGGCGGCGGCAAGAGCACGCTGCTTCGGCTGATCGGCGGTCTCGACCAGCCCAGCCTCGGCACGGTGCGGTTGGACGGCGCGGAACGGAGCGGGCTCGCGCCGCAAATGACAATGATGTTCCAGGATGCGCGACTCCTGCCCTGGCAGCGCGTCCTCGGCAATGTCAGCGTGACTCGGAACAAGCATTGGCGGCGGGATGCCGTGGCCGCACTGGCGGAGGTCGGGCTTGCCGATCGCGCCGGCGAGTGGCCGAGCGTGCTGTCGGGAGGCCAGCGGCAACGGGTTGCGCTCGCCCGCGCCTTGGTCAGCCGGCCGCATTTGCTGTTGCTCGATGAACCGCTCGGGGCGCTGGATGCGCTCACCCGCCGGGAGATGCAGCGCCTCATCGAACGACTCTGGCAGGAGCAGCGCTTCACCGCGGTTCTGGTCACCCACGATGTCGCCGAAGCGGTCGCGTTGTCGGATCGCGTCATCGTGCTGCGAGACGGCCGCATTGCGTCCGATCACGCGATTTCGATCCCCCGTCCGCACGGCAGGACGGCCGGAAAAACCGCCGAACTGGAAGCGGAAATTTTGGAAGAGCTGTTGCTGTGAGCTTGCCCTATTGGAGCGGCATCTTGAGTTGCAGGCGGGGCATCGGCTGGGCTCTCCGCTCCTGCTCGCCGGCGATGGTCGATCCGTTCAGATAGCCTTCCCCCAGATTATAGTCTTTTGGCTGGTAAAAGCCCGGGCTCAGGCTTGCGCCGCGATTTGCGTTGCCGGTGGGGTCTTGCGGGGCACCGATCGCCGTGTTCGGCATCGGGGCGGCGAGGTAGGGGGATTCGCTGGTCGGCGGAATCGGCGGGATCGGAAATTCCTCCTCCGGCATGACGTCGAGCGCCGGCGCTTGCAGGCGTTTCTGCGCCGCCTGTGCATGCGCCGCCAGCATGAGGGCCGAAATTGCGAGGACGACGCGTTTCACGAGGAGCGATCCTGCACGCCGTGGTCCGGTGGCACGCTGCCGCGCGGATCCTCGGCCGGATTTCCCCAAGGTTGGCCGAGCGGGCGATTCGCGCTCTCGCGCCAAGCCTGGAGCGCCCAGCGCACCGACGGAAAGGCGAGGTCCGGCCACGGGATCTCGTCCCACCCGAACAGGCGCACGTCCAGGCTCTCGGGGCCGGGCCTGAAGCTCGGAACGGCGCTCCTTTCCTCGAGTCGCGCCCGAAAGATGATCTGCACCTGGCCGATCCGGCTGATGCTGAAAATCGCGAGTATGCCGTCGAGCGAAATGCTGGCGCAGGCCTCTTCCGAGGCTTCCCGCATCGCGCCCTCACCCGCCGTTTCGCCATGCTCGAGGAATCCCGCCGGCAGGGTCCAGTAGCCGCGCCTCGGTTCAATGGCGCGCCTGCATAACAGGACGCGGTCACCCCATTGGATGACAGAGCCTACGATGATCTTCGGATTGTCGTATGCGATATAGCCGCAGGTGTTGCAGACCTGACGCTCGCGGTCGTCTCCCTCGGGAATGCTGCGCATAAACGCCGGCATAAGCGGACAGTGAAGTGTTCGCGCGCGCCGATCAATAGGCGCGTGCTGCCGGGAGGCTCGCCCGCCCGGCCATGCACCCCGGCCGACCCCGGGGCGGGCATGGTGGAGCTGAGGGGAATCGAACCCCTGACCTCCTCATTGCGAACGAGGCGCTCTCCCAACTGAGCTACAGCCCCTGCCGTGCCGGCATCACGGGGTCCGTGGGCGCCGGAAGATGCTCAGAGGCCCCCGGCAAGTCAAGCCGGGTCTCGCCCGGGCGCCGCCGCGCCTTCGGCAAGGGAAGTTGCCGCGCCGCCGCCGCCTCGTTAGGTTCCGGGGCCGTTCAGGGGACGTGGTTGCAATGGTGGCGTTATTCTGGCTGATCGATCGCCTGATCGGCCTCTATATCTGGGTGCTTATCCTCGCCGCGCTGTTCAGCATACTCGCGGCATTCGGCATTCTCGACACGCGCAATCGCATGGTTTGGACGATCGGCGATTTTCTGTTCAGGCTGACCGAGCCTGCGCTGCGGCCGATCAGGAATCTGCTGCCAAATCTCGGCGGTGTGGATATCAGCCCGGTGATCCTGATCCTTGTTCTGCAAGCGTTTCGGATGTTGCTGGGCGAAGTCCAGATGAGCTTGTTCCACGTGTTTCCGTATTAGGTGCAAATACTTCCTTTTCCACCGACGCACCTCCGTAAGCGCACGGCCGGGCGCGTGAGCCGATGACGGCGAAAATCATCGACGGACGGACGATCGCCGCCTCTCTGCGTGACGAGATCGCCGCCCGCACGGCCCGGCTTTCCTACCGGCCGGTTCTGGTTGTGGTGCTCGTGGGACAGAACCCCGCCAGCTCGATCTATGTGCGAAACAAGGGCCGCGCCGCCGCCGCCGCCGGCATCGACAGCCGAACCCTGGCGCTCCCGGAGTCGACGACGGAAGCCGAGCTGATCGCGATCGTCGAAGGCCTGAATGCCGATCCGGCCGTGGACGGCATTCTCGTGCAATTGCCGCTGCCGCCGGATGTGCGGAATAGCGCCGTGATCGAGGCGATCGACCCGGCAAAGGACGTCGACGGCTTCCACCCGCTCAATGTCGGTCGGCTCGTCGACGGGCTGCCCTCGCTCGCGCCCTGCACACCCCGGGGCGTGATGAAGCTTCTGGATGCGGCCGCAATCCCGATCAGCGGCGCGCGCGCGGTCGTGCTCGGCCGGTCTGCCATCGTCGGCAAACCGATGGCCTCCCTGCTGCTCGGCGCCGATGCGACGGTCACGATCGCCCATTCCCGAACGCGCAACCTGGACGCGGAGTGCCGCCGCGCCGACATCCTGGTGGCGGCGGTCGGCCGTCCCGAGTTGGTGCGCCGGGATTGGATCGCCCCTGGCGCCACGGTGATCGATGTCGGCATCAACCGGCTGCCGAACGGGCAACTCGCCGGCGACGTGGCGTTCGCCGAGTGCGCGGAGGTTGCCGGGGCAATCACGCCCGTTCCCGGCGGGGTAGGGCCGATGACGATCGCCTGCCTGCTGGAAAACACGCTGGAGGCGGCGGCTGCCCGCCGCGCCCGCTAGGCCGCCTTCGGGAGCTTCACCACGAAGCGCGCGCCGACCACCTTACCGCTGGCATCGCGCCGGTTCTCGGCGCTGATCCGCCCGTGCAGCGCTTCCACGATCTGGCGGCAGATCGACAGACCAAGGCCGGAATGCTGGCCGAACTGCTCGGATTGGGGGCGTTCGGAGTAGAAACGATCGAAAACATTCTCGAGCTTGGTGTCCGGTATGCCCGGCCCGTCATCGTCGACGATGATCTCCACCATGTTGCCGCTTTCCCGCGCGCAAACGCCGATCCGACCCCCAACCGGACTGAAGGATTGTGCATTCGCCAGCAGGTTCCGCAGCACCTGCACGAGCCGGCCCTCGACCGCCTGCACGAACAGACCGGCCGGCGGTGCATCCATCTGCAACTCCGCATCGCCCTCCCGGCACGTCGCGTCGTGGATGGCCTTCACCGTGCCCAGGATCAGCGCCACGTCCACACGTTCGGTGGCGGTGCGTGACAGTTCAGCATCGACGCGCGACGCGTCGCTGATGTCGCTGATGAGACGATCGAGCCGCCCGACGTCGTCGGTTACGATCGCAAGCAGGCGTTGCTGCATCGTAGGATCCGTGACGCGGCCCATCGTTTCGATCGCGCTGCGGATGGAGGAGAGCGGGTTCTTGATCTCATGGGCGACGTCGGCCGCGAATTGCTCGATCGCATCCATCCGCGCCCACAGCGCTTCCGCCGATTCCGACAACGCGAAGGCGAGTGTTCCCACTTCGTCGCCGCGCTGGAGCAGCCGGGGTGCGACGGCGGTCCGCCCCTTGCCCTCGCGCATGGCGGCGGCGGCGCCGGCAAGCCGGAGGATCGGGCGGGCGATGGTGGAGGACAGATACCAGGACAGCGCGACCGTCAGCACCAGGGCGAGGGAGAACAGGCCGAGAATGGACATCCTGATCGCGAACAGGCTCGCATCGACGCCGCGTGCATCGCGGGTCAGCAGGATGATGCCGACCGTGTGGTGGTTGTGCTCGACCGGAGAGGCGACCGTGACCAGCAATCGGTCGTCGCGGGTACGGCGGATATAGGGCGGCATCTCGCGGCTGTTGTCCGTGCTGCTCAGCCGCAATTCTTCCTTAACGTCGGGCTGCCAATCGAGGCCGGGGGCCGCCGGATCGACGTCAACGGCGACCTGGTGCCGGTTCTCGTGCGGCAGCACCGCGAGCACCTGGTCGTACAACCAGCCGATCGTGCCGAACACGGCGCTGCGTCGCGCCGGCGGCGGCAGCGGTTCGGTATTGACCGCCCCGCCGGCGCCATCCCGCACCCGGCTATCCGCAATCACCTGGCCGTCGGGCGCGTAGATCTTCGCCTGCGCATTCGGGGTCGGGTCGGTCAGGCGACGGAGGAGCGGCCGCGCCAGTTCCGGGATCAGCACCGGGTTGCCCGCGCTGTCATCGCGCACCGCGCTTTCGCCGAGCGCGCCGGCATAGATCTTCGCCTGCTCGCGCAGCGCGCCGACCTCCGCTTCCAGCAATCCGTTCTGATACTGGTCGAGATACAGCAGTGCCGCGACCAGCAGCGCGAGCGGCAACGCGTTGACCAGCAGGATGCGTCGCAGCAGAGGCGAGACCAGGCGCGGCGCCGGATGCAGATTCAGAGTTCCGCCGCGCGGCTTCGACGCCGCGCGCCGCTTCGTCGTGACGGAAGCCGGCTGCTCCCCCCGGGGCGCAAGCGCGACCGCCTGCTGCATGTCAGTGCTCCTTGTAGCGATAGCCGATGCCGTACAGCGTCTCGATGTGATTGAAGGTGTCGTCCACCGTACGGAATTTTTTGCGGATGCGCTTGACGTGGCTGTCGATCGTGCGGTCGTCCACGTAGATGTTCTCGCCATACGCCGCGTCGATCAGTTGGTCCCGCGATTTCACCATCCCGGGCCGGGCCGCAAGTGCCTTGACGAGCAGGAACTCGGTGACCGTGAGCTGGATGTCCTGCCCGCGCCAGGTGCATTGATGCTTGGTATCGTCGAGCACGAGATCGCCGCGCGACATCACGCCCGACGGCGCGGCCCCCGACCCTTCCGCCCGGCTGGCCTCGTTACGGCGAAGCAACGCCCGGATCCGCTCGATCAGCAGCCGCTGGCTGAATGGTTTGGTGATGTAGTCGTCGGCACCGAGGCGGAGGCCCATCAGTTGGTCCACCTCCTCGTCCTTGCTGGTGAGGAAGATCACCGGCATCGAACTGCGCAGGCGCAGGCGTTGCAGCAATTCCATCCCATCCATGCGCGGCATCTTGATGTCGAGGACGGCGAGATCCGCGGGCCGGGCGCTGAGGCCCTGCAAGGCGCTTTCGCCATCGGTGAAGGTGCGGACCTGGAAACCTTCCTGTTCCAGCGTCATCGAAACCGAGGTCAGGATGTTGCGGTCGTCATCCACCAGGGCGATGGTCTGTTTGGCGAACGCGTCGCGCTGCGGCGTGGTCCTGGTCGTACCCGACATATCGCTCTCCCGGCTTTGCCGACCATCCCAATCCAGACGAAATGTGGCGTAAAAGCCCCTTCGATTATGGCACAATCTGGGCCATCACCCTGAGATACCGCGCTCGTGCCGGATGTATTCTTCTTCATCCTGCGGCTGCCGGGCGGGGCGGCGCGGAGGAGCGAGGCGGATGAGCGAATCACGCAAAGGAGAGGCGATCGCCGAAGCCCGCCGGCTGCTGCGCGGCGCGCGGGTCGGGACCCTTGCGACCGCGGCCGGGGGCCAGCCGTTCGCATCGCTCGTGACGCCCGCCTGCGCGCCTGATCTTTCCCCGCTCCTGCTCCTCTCTGGGCTCTCCGAGCACACGCGCCATCTCGCGACCGAGCCGCGTTGCGCGTTGATGGTGGCGGGCGCGCCCGATTCGGCGAACCCGCAGACCGCGCCGCGGGTGACGGTGACCGGGGAGGCGACACGGGAAGAGGATCCCGGGTTGCGGTCGCGGTGGCTCGCCGTCCATCCCTATGCCGGGTTTTATGCGAACTTCGCCGATTTCGGGCTCTGGCGCCTTCGCATCACGGGCAGCCTGTGGGTCGGCGGCTTCGGAAAGGCGATGAAGCTGGCGCCGGCGTCGCTTTGTCCTGATCCCGATGCCGCCAGAACCGTTGCCGAAGCCGAGCCATCGCTGCTGGCGCGCTGGAACGCGGAGGAAGCCGCCACGATCGGCCGCATCGCCGAAGGGCATGGTGCCGGGAGCGGGGCGTGGCGCCTCGTGTCCCTCGACGTGGACGGTGTCGATCTCGCGCTCGGCGAGGACGTGCGCCGCATCGCCTGGGAGGCGCCGTTGCGGAGCGCCCAGGAGATCGAGGCCAAGCTCGCGCAGCTCGGCAGCAACACACAGGCGGGCACGCTCCCCTGACCCCGCCTGAATTGTATGGCTAGACCAGTGCGCGGCGCCGCCGGTAGAACCATGACCGTAACTAACTCACCATGAGGAACTGCGCTTTGGACGTCATTACATCCGCCCTCGGACATGAGACTTGGCGCCATTTTGCCGCTGAAGCCTTGGCTGGGACGGGTGTGAACGCCTCGCGTCCGGTTCATGCCAATCTGGGCACCCCCGGCCTCGTCGCCGAAGCGCTGCGCAAAGGCGAGGGCACGCTTTCGGCCGATGGCGCCCTGGTGGTCCGTACCGGCGCCCATACCGGCCGCTCGGCCCAGGACAAATTCGTCGTGGACAGTCCGGAGACGAGCGGCAACGTGTGGTGGGGCAAATACAGCCAGAAGCTGCCACCGGAGAAATTCGCGATCTTGAAGAACCGCGTCCAGGCCTACCTCCAGGGGCAGGAGCTTTATACGCAGGACCTCTACGCGGGCGCCGATCCTGCCCGCCGGATCCGGGTTCGGCTGGTTTCGACCGGCGCGTGGCACAGCCTGTTCGCCCGCAACATGTTCGTCCGGCCGGGGCCCTCCGAACTGGACAGCTTCCAACCCGATTATGTGATCCTGCACGCGCCGTATTTTCAGGCCGATCCGGCGATCGACGGTGTCCGATCCGCAACCGCCGTCGCGCTTTCCTTCACCGAGCGGGTCGTCGTCATCGCCGGCACCGCCTATGCCGGGGAGATCAAGAAGTCGATCTTCACGGTGATGAACTGGAAGCTTCCCGCTGAAAACGTGCTGCCGATGCATTGCAGCGCCAATATCGGCGCCGACGGCGACGTTGCTTTGTTCTTCGGCCTTTCCGGCACCGGCAAGACCACTCTCTCATCCGATCCGACGCGCCGCTTGGTCGGCGATGACGAGCATGGATGGGGGCCGGACGGCGTCTTCAATTTCGAAGGCGGCTGCTACGCCAAGGTGATCAATCTGTCGGCCGAAGCCGAGCCGGAAATCTGGGCCGCCAGTCACCGCTTCGGCACGGTGCTGGAAAACGTGGTGGCCGATCAGGGCGGCACGCTGGATCTCGCCGACGCAACCCTCACCGAGAATACGCGCGCCTGCTATCCCACCGACTTCATCCCGAACGCCGCGCTCAGCGGCCGCGGTGGCCAGCCCAGGAACGTGCTGTTCCTAACGGCCGACGCATTCGGCGTGTTGCCTCCGATCGCGAAACTGACGCCCGCGCAAGCGATGTACCATTTCCTGTCCGGGTACACGGCGCGCGTGGCCGGGACCGAAAAAGGCTTGGGCGCCGAGCCGCAGGCGACCTTTTCGACCTGCTTCGGCGCGCCGTTCCTGCCGCGCGCCCCGGAGACCTATGGCCGGATGCTCGAAGCGCTGATCGAAGAGCACGGCGCCGATTGCTGGCTCGTCAACACCGGCTGGACCGGGGGCGCCTACGGCGTGGGCGCGCGCATGAGCATCAAACACACGAGGGCACTGCTCGCGTCCGTGCTCGACGGCAGTCTCTCACGCGGCACCTTCCGCACCGATCCGGTGTTCGGCCTGTCGGTTCCGGTCGCCGCCTCCGGCGTGCCATCCGAGGTGCTCGACCCGCGCGCGGCGTGGGGTGATGCGGCGGCGTACGACGCGGTGGCGGCCGATCTAGCGCGCCGGTTCGAGGCCAATTTCGGCAGTTTCTCCGGCCTGGTCGGGGAGGATGTGAAGGCGGCCGCCATTCGCACCGCTGCCTGATCGGGGCGCCCGGCGCGGCGCCGTCGCTCAGGGAACCGGCCAGGAGCGCCGGGCGTTCGCACCGAAGCCTTGCGCGCAAGCCTGCGAGAGGAGCCCGCCATGAGCGACGACACGATCCCGGCCAAGCCGGGCCCGGGCATTTCGGAAGGTTTGACCGAGATTCGCGGGCTGTTTCCGAGCAATGCGAC
>JAFAXA010000298.1 GCA_019241425.1 Acetobacteraceae bacterium
AATCGACCGCGGCGCGCTCCGATGCCCAATGGCGCGCAAGCCGACCGCAGCCGCACCCCCAATCCAAAACCCTGAGCCTGTTCTCCGGCAGGACGACGCCCGCCTCACGCAAAGCTTGGTGAACCAATTGCAAATCTTCGGCGCCCGTCGAGGCAAAGACAGCCGCATCCCGCCCAGCCGTGACCAGGAATATCAGATCCGGTGGCGGATAAGGGATTGCTTCGGATGAAACCGACGTCGCGGGTGAGCCAGCGCTTAGCTGTAAGCCGCTTGCTGGCCAGGATTGCGGCGTCAGGCTTCGGCCCTCACGGTGTCCGTGCTCCTGATAATGCGCCGCTCCCGATGGGAACTGACCCGATCTAACGGCTTCGCGAACATCAGGGTTCGCTTCGACGTAGAGCGCTTCGTCGAATGATTGCGTGTTATGCGCCGGACTCGACATACCGAACATTCCCAACCGATCTGCCGCACGCATGTCGGGAGTAACCCGACTCTGCGTCGCATTCAATCAGGAGAACCCGCACTGCTGTCCTCAAATTCGGAGATCGCGCAGTTGCCGAGTTACTCGCTCCCGCCTCGTCAGCACGTCCATGGCGGCGGGCGCTCGCCATCAAGGCCGTAGCGCGTCATCGCCGTCTTCGGAACCTCGCGCCCGATCCGTCCGTCCCGCGCCAGCGCGTCGAGCGCGGCCAGCGCGATGTGGTGACGATCGACCTCGAAGAACGCCCGCAGCCTGGCCCGCGTATCGCTGCGGCCAAAACCATCGGTGCCCAGCGCGACGAACCGCGCCTCGATCGCGGGCGCGATCAGCTGCGGATAGGCACGCACATAGTCGGTCGCCGCAATCACCGGCGCGCGGCCGGGCAGGCAGGCCGCGACATGGCTGATCTGCGGCGCCGCCTCCGGGTGCAGCCGATTCCAGCGATCGGCGCGCTGCGCGTCGCGAGCCAGTTCGCTGAAGCTGGTCGCGCTCCACACTTCCGCATCGACCCCCCAATCGGCGGCAAGCAGGTCGGCCGCCGCGATCACTTCGCGCAGAATCGCGCCCGAGCCGAGCAGGCGGAGCGGTTCCGCCGCCCCGGACGGCGCATCCCGGAAACGATACAGCCCCTTGATGATGTCCGCTTCGGTACCCGCCCGCAGCGACGGCTGCGCGTAGTTCTCGTTCATCATCGTGACGTAGTAGAAGCAGTCCTGCCCGCGCTCCATCATCTCGCGCATGCCGTGATCCATGATGACCGCGACTTCGCCGGCGAAAGCCGGATCGTAGGCGCGGCAATTCGGAATGGTCGCCGCGATCACGTGGCTCGATCCGTCCTGGTGCTGCAAGCCTTCGCCGCCGAGCGTGGTGCGGCCGGATGTCGCGCCAAGCAGGAAGCCGCGCGCGCGCTGATCCGCCGCCGCCCAGATGAAATCGCCGACGCGCTGAAAGCCGAACATCGAGTAGTAGATGTAGAACGGCAGGGTGGCGATGCCGCTCACGCTGTAGGACGTGGCCGCCGCCGTCCAGGACGCGAGCGCGCCCGCTTCGGTGATGCCCTCCTCGAGCAACTGCCCGTCCTTCGCCTCCCGGTAGTACAGCATGGAGCCCGCATCCTCCGGCTCGTAGAGTTGGCCGAGCGGCGAATAGATGCCGACCTGACGGAACATGTTCGACATGCCGAAGGTGCGCGCCTCGTCGGCGACGATCGGCACGATGCGCGGACCGAGCGTCTTGTCGCGTAGCAATCCGCCAATCATCCGCACAGCCGCCGTGGTGGTGGACATTTCGCGCCCGTCCGCCGACAGCGCGAACTGTCCATAACTCGCGAGTGGCGGGATCGGGACCGGCGGCGCCGACGCGCGCCGCGCCGGCAAGTCGCCGCCGAGCGCCGCCCGTCGCGCCCGGAGATACGCGCGTTCCGCGCTGTCCTCGGCCGGCCGGAAAAATTTCACGGCTGCGACATCCTCATCGCTGATCGGCAACGCGAAGCGATCGCGGAATGCCCGCAACGCATCGGTGTCGAGCTTCTTGGCCTGATGGGCGGTGTTGCGCGACTCCCCCGCTTCGCCCATGCCGAAGCCTTTCTTGGTCTTGGCAAGAATAACGGTGGGTTGGCCGCGATGCGCCTTGGCGGCCGCGAACGCCGCGTGAAGCTTGCGCAAATCGTGACCGCCCCGGCGCAGCGCGTCGATCTCGCGATGCGACATGTGCGACACCAGCCCCTGCAATTCCGGGCTGGCTCCGAAGAATCTCTCGACGTTGTACAGCCCGTCTTTGGCGCCGAGCGTCTGGTACGTGCCGTCCACCGTTGCCGCGAACCGTTTCAGCAGCACGTTGTGGCGATCGGCCGCGAACAGCGGGTCCCAATCCGAGCCCCACAGCACCTTGATGACGTTCCATCCAGCGCCGGTAAACAGCGATTCCAGTTCCTGGATGATCTGGCCGTTGCCGCGCACCGGCCCGTCCAGCCGTTGCAGATTGCAATTGACGATAAAGGTGACGTTGTCGAGACGCTCCCGCGCCGCCAAGGTCAGGCCGCCCAGCGATTCCGGCTCGTCCATCTCGCCGTCGCCGAACACGCCCCAGACATGCCGCGCATCCGTTTGCGCGAGACCGCGATCGCGCAAGTACCGCAGGAACCGCGCCTGATAGATGGCGCTGATCGGGCCGATCCCCATAGAGCCGGTCGGGAACTGCCAGAACTCCGGCATCAGATAGGGATGGGGATAGGAGCACAGACCGCCGCCGCCGACCTCCTGCCGGTAGCGCGTGATCGTTTCCTCGCCGAGGCGGCCTTCCAGGAAGGCGCGGGCGTAGACGCCGGGCGCCGAATGGGCCTGGAAATAGACGAGATCGCCGCCGCCTTCCGCATCCGCTCCGCGAAAGAAGTGATGGAACCCGGTTTCGAAAATCTCGGCCGCGGAGGCGAAGCTTGCGATGTGGCCGCCGAGTTCGCCATAGGCCGCATTGGCGCGCACCACCATCGCGAGGGCGTTCCAGCGGATGAGCGACGTGATGCGCTCCTCCATCCCGAGGTCGCCCGGATAGGGCGGCTGGCGTTCGACCGGGATCGTGTTGCGATACGCCGAGAAGGGCAGCGTGTTGACCGCCAAGCCGAGCCGGCGCGCCTGCTCCTGCAAATGGGTCAGCAGGAACTGCACCCGCTCGCCGCCGCTGACGCGCGCGACCGACGCCAATGCGTCTGTCCATTCCCCGGTCTCAACCGGATCGGCATCCAGCCCGTCATCGCCCGAGCGCAGACCCAGGTTATCGTCCATCGCGCATTCCTCCCGCAGGCAGTTCGCGGGACGGGCGCGGCCCATCCCGCCGGCTCGCTTGCGAATCGCCCTTCTTGCCTTACAATTTGCCGCGAATCGCCGCCGGGGGCGAATCTCTTCGCCCGAACCGCCTCGCGTTGACGCGGTTCTGCGCGCGAACGGGCGGCCTTCGGCGCCCATCCGTGCTCGACGGCGGACGGTTTCGTTGCTATCGGATAACCGGTTTGGCGGTTTCGGAGATCGCGAAAGCGCCCCTATCACGGAGAAGCCTTATGAAGAATGCGCTACTCGTCGGCGTCGCATGCCTCGGTTTGGCGGCCTGCGCCGAGGGTCACCAGCGGGGAGTCGAATCCCGCACCCTCGACAGCGGCGTGACATCGAGCACCGGCGGCGGCCAGGACTACCTCAAGAACAACCCGAATGTCGGTCTTCAGCCCGGCGCCGGGGTAACCCAGAGGGGCGGGGCCGGACGGAATCCCGTCACTAATCCCAACCCGTAATGACGTTCAGGCGATCTCCGGCGTGAGAAAATGGTGGATCGCCTGCACCACCACCGAACCTTCCCCCACGCCGGAGGCGACGCGCTTCACTGAACCAGAGCGGACGTCGCCCACCGCGAACACGCCGGGCATGGTGGTCGCGAACGGGGAAGCGAGCCTTCGTCCCTCTTCGTCGCTGCCCGTGCGCACGAAACCCTTGCTGTCAAGCGAGAGACAGCCGTCGAGCCACTCGGTATTCGGCGCGGCGCCGATCATGACGAACAGATTGCCGATAGCGCGGCTCTCTTCCCGTCCGGTGCTGCGGTTCGCCCAGCGTACTCGGCGCAGAAATGTGTCGCCCTCGAGCCCGACGATTGCCGTGAACGGATGCACGGTAATTTTCGAGGAGGTCTCGATCCGGCGGACCAGGTAGTCCGACATCGTCGCGGCCAAGCCCGCGCCGCGCACGATCACATGCACGTGGCGTGCGGTGCGCGACAAAAAAACGGCTGCCTGACCGGCGGAATTGCCGCCGCCGACCACCGCGACCTCCTCATCGCTACAGAGCTGTGCCTCCATCGCCGTCGCCGCGTAGTGGATGCCGCCATTCTCGTAGCGCTCGTAGTGCTCCAGATCGAGTTTGCGGTAGCGCGCGCCGGTCGCGATCACGACCACGCACGCCTTGATTGTCTGCCCGCTATCCAGCGTGAGCGCATAGGGCCGCTCCGAACATCCGAGCCTCGTGACGGTGCGCGCAATTGCGAGGCGCGCGCCGAATTTTTGGGCCTGCGCCTGCGCGCGGCCGGCGAGCGCCTGGCCGGAGATGCCGGTCGGAAAGCCCAGATAGTTCTCGATCTTGGACGAGGTGCCTGCCTGGCCGCCGGGCGCGACGCTCTCGAACACAACCGTCGCAAGCCCCTCGGAGGCGGCGTAGACAGCGGCGGCGAGCCCGGCCGGCCCAGCCCCGACCACCGCAACATCGTAGATGCGTTCGGGATCCAGCTCCTCGGTCAGGCCGAGCGCGTCCGCGAGTTCCGCATCGCCGGGGTTGCGGAGCAAGACACCGCCGGGAAGGATCACCACGGGAAGCTGTTCCGGCGTCAGGTGAAAACAGTCGAGGAAGCCGCGCGCATCGGCATCGCGTTCGGTGTCGAGCAGGCGAAGCGGGTAGCCGTTGCGCGTCATGAAGCGCTGGAGCCGCAGCGTATTGCCGCCATGCCCGGGGCCGAGCAGGGTCGCGCCCCCCATCTGATGCCGGATGAAAAGAACGCGCCGCAAGATGAAGGCGCGCATGACGATCTCGCCGACATCCGGCTCGGCGGCGATCATTCTGCGGAAATCGGCGCGCCGCACGCGGACGACCCGGCTCTCCGACGCGGCCCGCCCGCCCACCAGCGATTGACGCTCGTTGAATAGGGTCATCTCGCCCGTGAACTGACGCGCCCGGTGCGTCGTGTACACGCGTTCGGTGCCGTCGGCGTCCTGACCGGCGACTTCGATCGCACCGTCGCAAACCAGGAAGAAATCGACCCCGCGTTCGCCGCGCTCGAACACGACCTGTCCGGCGGCAAGCCGTTCGGCGGTGCCGTAACTCGCGACGCGCTCGGCCATCTCTGCGGTCAAACGCGGGAAGGTCTGTGCTTCACGCGCCAGGGGATCGGCGGGATCGAGCCATCGTCCCGAAGCTGTTTCTCCGTCTGCCATGACAGGAACCATAGAGGCGCGCTCGTTTGCATGCGAGACGGTCATCCGGCGGGGCTCCAGCAGAGGCGCGGCGGGCGGCTCACCACGAAAGCGCTTGCGCGCTCGCCTCCTGCATCGGTGTCACCGTCGCCCACCGTTCGGCGATCTTTCCCTCCTCGATGCGCCACATGACGAATCCATGAAATTCGACGGGCTGACCGGTTCTGCCGTCCGTTGCCGTCCACAGATTGCGCACGACCACCTTGTCGCCCTGCGCCACCGTGTCTTTCACCCGCACCTGCAGGTCCGGGTAAAGCTCGTGCATTTTCTGCATCATGATGCGGTCGGCGGCGCGATCGACCTGCCGGCCATTCGGCCCATCATGATCGAGGAAGTCCGCCGTCATGTTGCGGTCGATGGCGCCCAGATCCCGCCGATTGACGAACGCCTCGAAGTGATCGACCACGAGACGGGTGTTTCGCTCGAGATCCGGGAACGCCATGCCTCCCTCCTGCCGGGCTTCAGTCGATGATAAGGACGATCTTTCCTTTGACCGCCCCGCTTTCATTCAAAGATTGGGCCTTCGCCGCTTCTGCCAATGGGAGAACGGCTCCGATGCGCGGCCGGATCTGTCCGCGGTCGATCATCGCTGCGATCCGCGCGAGCTGTCCGCCGTCCGGCACGCATCCGAAGCCCGCCGCCCGAACGCCCCGCGCTTCGGCCTGTTGCGCATCTCCTATGCCAAGCGTCGAGACCAGGATGCCGCCCCGCTTCAGCATGGCCCAGGAACGGGCTTGCATGTCCCCGGCGAGCGTGTCGAACACGATGTCCATGTCCTGAACCGTGTCTTCGAACCGTTCGCTTCCGTAATCGACGAAACGATCTGCCCCGTACCCGCTGACGAGCGAGCGCGAGTCCCCCGCTGCGCCGGCCGTCACGTGCGCACCGAGTGCGTGCGCGATCTGCACCGCCATGCCGCCCACATTGCCAGCGGCCGCGTGCACGAAAACCTGATCACCCGCTTTCAGGCCACCGGCTTCGACCACGCCCTGCCAGGCGGTCAGCGCGCCCATGGGCACCGCGGCGGCGGCAACGAAATCCAGCGATGCCGGCTTGACCGCGACGGCCGCGCGGTCGAGTGCCACATACTCGGCGTAGGCGCCGCGTTGCGTGCTCGCGGTCATCGCAAACACCGCGTCACCTTGCTTCAGGTCGGTGACGCCCTCGCCAACCGCGTCGACGGTCCCGGCGAGATCCTGGCCGGCAATGGCGGGAAACTGCACGGGGAACATCGCGTTGAGCAGTCCCGCCCGCAACTTCCAGTCGATAGGGTTGACGGACGCGGCCCGAATGCGAATGAGCACCTGGCCCGCGCCCGGCTCCGGTTTCGGCACGTCTTCGAGGACGAGAACCTCCGGGCCGCCATAGTCGTGAAAGCGCACTGCCCTCATCATCGCCGGCATACGGCCCTCCCATTCAGGCGGCCCGCCGGACACGCTCGGCGTGCGGCCGTCATTGCCCATGAACCGACCCTACTCCAGGCACCCGCCTCAACGGCCAGACGGTCAACCGGCGGGCTTGACGAAAGCCGCCGTTACGGGCGCGTATCCCGCTTGGTGTTTTTGCCAGGGAGGAGACACGGTGGGCGCGCGCGTTGGCTTGATCGGGGCCGGCATCATGGGGGCCGACCACGCACGGATCCTGAGTTCCGGCATCGGCGGCGCGGTTCTCGCGGCCGTTCACGACGCCGATTCCGCCCGTGCGCGGCAAGTCGCGGATGCGTGCGGCGGCACCCAACTCTACGACGACCCGCAAGCCCTCATCGCGGATGCCGGCATCGACGCCGTGCTCGTCGCGTCGCCGGACGAAACCCATGCCGCGCTCGTGCTCGCCTGCATCGCGCAGGGCAAGCCGGTGCTGGTCGAGAAGCCGCTCGCCGCCACGCTCGATGAATGCCGGGCGATCGTCGCCGCCGAGACAAGGGGAGGCCGGCGGCTGGTGCAGGTCGGATACATGCGCCGCTTCGATCCAGGCTATCGCATGATGAAGGCGGCGCTTGCGGAAGGCCGCCTCGGCCCGCCGCTATTCCTCCATTGCGTTCATCGAAACGCGGTCGCGCCGCACTGGCTGACGAACGAGCTGGTGATAGCCAACTCGGCCACGCATGAAATCGACATCGCCCGCTATCTGCTCGGCGAGGAATTCGCGTCCGTCAGCGTCATCAGCCCGCGTGCCTCGTCGCGCGCACCGACGCGCCAGCCGCAACTGATCGTGCTCGAAACCGCGAGTGGCGTCGTGGTCGATGTCGAGGCGTTCGTCGACGCGCAGTACGGCTACGATGTGCGGGCCGAGCTGGTGTGCGAGAACGGCACGGTCGCGCTGGCGCCCAACCCGCCGCTCGCCACCCGCCTCGCCGGACAGGACTCTCATGCCTTGCATGCGGACTGGCGCGGCCGGTTCGCCGATGCCTACCGTGACCAGATCGGCGCCTGGTTGGTGTCCCTCGGCACGGATCGTCCGGCCGGATCGAGCGCCTGGGACGGCTACGCCGCCTCCGTCACCGCCGACGCGGCCCTTCAGGCCTGGCGGACCCGGAGCAGGACGACGGTGCAGCTCGACACAATGCCGGAGTTCTACCGGAACGCGTAACCGGGGATCGGGGAGCGCGGCCGGATCATTCCGGGAACTCCGCATCCTCCGCCCGGCGCGGGTCGAGCGCGCGCCAGTCCCGTTCCTCATCGGAGCCTTCGCGGTCGGCGAAGTCGCCGAGTTCGGCGGCGCTGCGCCACGCACCCTCCCCGCCATCGACGATTTCGGCGTCTTCACCGAAGGCGAACCACGCTTCGAGCACATCCCTCGCCGACAGCCCCGGCGCCCGGCAGCGGTCGACGGAGTCGCGGACATAGCGGCGAGCGAACGCATTCGCCTGCATCAGCGTCGGAAAACCGGCGACTTCTTCGACGACATTATCCTCGCCGGGAGCCGACAGATCGATCAGCCGCACCCGCCAGCCCCCGTCGGGCGCAAACAAATCGCTCATCTTGGTGCCGATCGGGCGAGCGCGAGGCGGTGCGGCATCATGCACCGGCCCGACGCAGCAGGAACTCGCGGCCGACCTTGACCCGCGGTTCGCCGTCATACGAAACGATATCGGCGGTGGCGTAGGTCTCGCTCCACGCATCCGGAATGAAACTGCCGGTGCCGACCACGTCGATCGGCGCGCCGGCATCGGCCAGCACGCGGCACTTGTCGACGCCGAAGCCCGAGGACGCGACGATGCGCACCTTCGGATAGCCGGCGTCGTCCAGCGCCTCGCGCATGCGCCACACCGCGGCGGCGGAGACACCGGTTCCGACCAGAAAACGCAGCTCGGCGTCGCTGCGGTAGCGGCGGATCGCGCGCGGCGAATGCCGCTCCATAACCGCGTAGCTCTCCGCCGGATTGAGGCCCTCGAGAAAACGGCCGCCATGCGTATCGAGCCTGACGGAGAGCCGGCCGGCCGCGGCGAGATCGGGGAACCGCGCGCAGACCGCGAGACCGTCGGTGATCTCGCGTCCGAAAAAGTCGGTCAGCACGGTGAGATCATCATCGGGGAAGCGCTCGTGAAACATTTCGGCTGCGCGAACGGTCGAGCCGGCATAGCCGATCAGCGCGTGCGGCATGGTCCCGAGGCCGCGTTTGGCGCCGAACCAGTGCGCGGTCGCGTCCGTCGCGCTGCCGACGAAGCCCGTGGCGCCTTCCTTGCGCGCCGCCTCGGTGCCGACGGAGGCCGCGTAGGACATCAGGTTCTGCATTTCGGCCCCGGCGCAATGCCGCGCCTCCATGGCGAGGAACGGCACTTTCGGCAACGCCAGGCACATCTGATAGGCATTGTGGGCGGCAACGCAGGCGGGGCCGAGCTTCTGAAGCATGATCGTCTCGAGGTCGCTCAACCCCGCGAAACTGCCGCTGACATAGGCGAGCGGTTCTCCTGCTCCGACCCAGGAGGCTTCCGGGTAGTTGAGATCGCAGGCGATGTTCGTGCCACGCGCGGCCGCCACCGCCGCCAGCCATTCCACCATCACACGCGGCGCGGAAATCACCGGGCGGCGCAGGAACACGGCGTAGGTGACGCGAACGTCCCCGAACTTTTCAACGACCTTGCGGGTGCGGATGAAGTAGCTGTCGGTCCGCGCCGTGATGTCGGTTTCGAGATCCGTTTCGCGGATCCGGAAAACGTCGATTTCTCCGCCCATGGTCTTCCTGCGACCTTGTTCAGCCGGACGCCGCAGCGGTCGCGGATGGCCGGCGCGCCTTCAGCTCCTCCGCAATCAGGAACGCGAGTTCGAGCGACTGCTCGGCGTTCAGGCGGGGATCACAGAACGTTTCGTAGCGCGCGCCGAGATCCGCCTCGGTGAGACGATGGGCGCCGCCGACGCACTCCGTCACGTCCTGCCCGGTCATTTCCACATGCACGCCGCCCGCCCAAGAGCCCTCGGCCGTGTGGGCGTCGAAGAAGCCGCGCACCTCACCGAGGATCGCATCGAAGCTGCGCGTCTTGACCTTGGAGGAGGTCGCGATCGTGTTGCCGTGCATGGGATCGCACAGCCACGCGACGCGCCGGCCTTCGCGCTGTACGGCGCGAATGAGCGGCGCCAGCGATTCCCGCACGCGGTTCGCGCCCATGCGGCTCACCAGCGTGAGGCGCCCCGCCTCGTTCGCCGGATTGAGAATGTCGCAGAGCCGGATCAGCTCGTCGGGCTGCATCGTCGGCCCGACCTTCAGGCCGATCGGATTGCCGACCCCGCGCATGAACTCGACATGCGCGCCGTCCAACTGGCGGGTGCGGTCGCCGATCCATAGAAAATGCGCCGAGCAGGCGTACCAATCGCCGGAGGTCGAATCGACGCGCGTCAGCGCCTGCTCGTAGGGCAGCAGCAAGGCTTCGTGGCTGACGTAGAAATCCGTCTCGCGCAAGTCGCGCGTGGTCGCGCTCGTCATGCCGCACGCGGTCATGAAGGACAGCGTTTCGTCGATGCGTGCGGCGAGATCCCGGTAGCGCTCGGCGAGCGGCGAGCGCTCGACGAAGCCGAGATTCCAGCGATGCACCTCGTGCAAATCCGCGTATCCGCCGGAAGCGAACGCACGCAGCAGGTTGAGCGTGCTCGCCGACTGGAAGTAGGCGAACTCCATCCGGCCCGGATCGGGCACGCGAGCGGCCGAAGTAAACTCCGACCCATTGACGATGTCGCCCCGATAGCTCGGCAGCGTTTCGCCGTCCTGCATTTCGGCATCGGCGCTGCGCGGTTTGGCGAACTGCCCGGCCATGCGGCCGATCTTCACCACCGGCAGCCCGGCGCCGAAGGTCAGCACCACCGCCATTTGCAGCAGCACGCGGAACGTGTCGCGAATGCGATTGGCGGTGAAATCGGCGAAGCTTTCCGCGCAATCGCCGCCTTGCAGGATGAACGCCCTCCCCTCGGCCGCATGCGCCAGCGCCGCCCGCAACCGGCGCGCCTCACCCGCGAATACGAGCGGCGGATAGCTGCGAAGGCGCTCTTCCGCCCGCGCCAATTGCGCCGCGTCGGGATAGACGGGCGCCTGCTGGATCGGGCGGTCTCTCCAGGAATCCGGGTTCCAGTTGCGCCCGGGCGGGTGATCGGCGGTCTGAGCGGTCATGGCGAGGCTATCCCTTGACGCCGCACCCTCGGCGGCAACCGGCAGTTATCCATTAAT
>JAFAXA010000115.1 GCA_019241425.1 Acetobacteraceae bacterium
CGCCCCCAGGCTCGATAGCTTTGTTCTGCAACCAATCGAGAATGGCAGGAGGTAGATCGACACTCCCGCCAAGATCAGAATGATTCCGACCGCCACGCTCGCGCCGTCTGCGGACATGAGAATCTCCGTAAAGAAGTCTGAGCCGCGGACGAAACCGCAACCCTTCGGCACCCGTGCTGTGACACTCCGGCAAACGTGTTGAACCGCCATTAAAGCGAAGTGGGAGGCCTCACGCGGCGCGCAGTCCAGGTGCAGGATCGGGCACCCAGGGTACTGCTCGTTGGCGGCAGGGCACATTCCCGATCGGAAGTGTGTCGGCGATCCTTGTCCGTCATTCGAGCGATTTGGGGCAGCAGAGCCCGGTTGCGCCCGGCGCCTCGGCGCGCATATCTCCGCCGATGCTTCCCGATCCCCGTGACCGCCCCGTCTATATCGGCAGCGAAATATACCGCCGCTCCACCTACGGGCCGAAACACCCGCTGGCGATCCCGCGCGTCTCCACCTGCACCGACCTCTGCCGCGCCATGGGCTGGCTGCCCGACGCCCAATTCGTTACCGCGCCGATGGCGTCCGACGCAGCCATCGCGCGCTTCCACCACCCGGACTACATCGCCGCCCTGAAACGCGCCGAGGCGACGCAGGCGGTCAGCCCCGAGGACCGCGCGCGGTTCCGCATCGGCGCCGAAGGCAATCCCGTCTATCCCGAAATCTTCCGCCGTCCCGCGACCTCCGCCGGCGGCGTGATGCTGGCTGCGGAGCTGACGCTCGCCGGCGGCATCGTGCATTGCCCTGGCGGCGGCACGCATCACGGACGGCCGGATCGTGCGTCCGGCTTCTGCTACCTGAACGACCCGGTGCTCGGCCTGCTGACCTGGCTCGACGCCGGGCTCGACACCGTCGTGTATCTCGACATCGACGCCCATCACGGCGACGGCGTGCAGGACGCGTTTCACGACGATCCGCGCGTGCTGACCATCTCCATTCACGAAGCCGGGCGTTGGCCGCACACCGGCGACGCCGCCGACCGCGCCGGCGGTGACGCGCGCAACTACCCGGTCCCGCGCGGCTGCAACGACACCGAGATGCGCTGGCTCATGGAGCATTCGGTGCTGCCATTGATCCGCGCCCGCGAGCCGCAGGCGATCATGCTGCAATCGGGGGCGGACGCGCTCGAAGAAGACCCGCTGGCACGGCTGTCACTGTCCAACAACGCGATGTGGGAGGTGGTGGCCGCGGTGCGCGACCTCGCGCCGAGGCTGGCCGTGGTCGGTGGCGGCGGCTACAATCCCTACACGGTCGGGCGCGCCTGGGCCGGGAACTGGGCCACGCTCAACGGCCTCGCCATCCCGGCGCGCACGACCCCGGCCGCGGAAGCCGTGCTCCGCGGCCTCCGCTACAACCGCGCCGCCGGCCGCACGCCGCCCGAGCATTGGTTCACCACGCTCCGCGACGCCCCGCGCGAAGGGACGGTGCGGGACGAGGTGCGCCGCCTCGCCGACGCGGCGCTCGAGGAGATGCTGCCCGCATGACCCGCCGCAAGCTGCTCGCCGCCGCCCTGCTGCTCGCCACCGCATCCGCCCAGGCGGCGACGCCGACCCAGGCGCAGCCGGACCTGCCGAAGGAGCCGCTGGTTATCGTGACCCATGACGGCCAGCCGCATCGCTTCCAGGTGGAGATGGCGCTCACCCCCGGCCAGCAGGAAACCGGGCTGATGTTCCGTCCGTCCGTTCCCGCCGATGGCGGCATGCTGTTCGACTGGGGGGCGCCGCGCGAATCCGAAATGTGGATGCGCAACACGGTGGCGCCGCTCGACATGGTGTTCATCAACGCCGACGGCACCGTCCGTTCCATCGCCGAGAACACGGTGCCGCAAAGCCTCGCCGTGATCGACAGTCGGGGGCCGGTGCGCGCGACGCTGGAACTCGCGGCCGGCACGGCGGAGCGGCTCGAAATCCGCGTCGGCGACCGCGTGCAGCAGCGGATTTTCGGCAACGCGTCCTGAGACGATGCGCGCCGCCGTCGCGCTCGCCGTCCTCGCTTTGCCGCTCGCATCCGGCGCGGCGCGCGCGCTGACCTTTGAGCCCGGCCGCACGGCGGATGGGCGGCCGACGCTTGCGCTGCAAGGCCCGATCCGGCCCGGCGACGCCGAGCGCTTCCGCGCGGCGCTCGCCCGCGCGCCGGACGTGTCGCTGTTCGTGCTGAACAGCCCGGGCGGCGCGGTGCTCGACGGGCGGGACATCGCCCGCACGATCCGCGCCCGCGGCGGCTCGACCCTGGTGCCGGCCCGCGCGGTCTGCGCCTCCGCCTGTTTCCTGCTATTCGCGGCGGGGCGGGAGAAGCACGCGGAGCCGGGGGCGATGATCGGCGTGCATAGCGCCTCCGTCGCCGGTGGCGGCGAGAACACGAGCACGCTCGGCACCACCACCTTGATGGCGCGCGAGGCCGCCGCCTATGGCGTCCCGGCGCAGATCACCGGCCGCATGGTGACGACGCAGCCCGGGCAGATGGCGTGGCTCAACCGCGCCGAGCTGGAGGCGATGGGCGCCGTCGTCGATGCGCGCGCCGGGGGCTCCGGCGCGACTGTCGCGCCTGGCTCCTCCGGGGCGGCGCCCTCCGACTGGACGGCCGGGTTCGAGGCCGGGCGGCGCGGGGATACGTGCGACGCTCCCGCCTCCGCGCGCGATCGCGCGGATTGGCTGCTCGGCTGCCGGTCGGGCGCGCGGAGCGGGCAGGCGGGCGTACTGCCGGCGGCGACGCGCGACGGGGCGGGCGAGACGGACTGGTCGCGCGGCTTCGACGCCGGACGGGCGCGGCCGTCGGGGTCCGATGCGGCGTTGTGCGCTTCGCCGCCCGCCGGTGTCGGGAATGCGGGGGAGTGGGCCGCGGGCTGCCGCTCGGGTCTCAGGGCGGGCGGCGGCGGATGAGCTTGCGCGACCGGAGCGAGGCCCATACGTTCCGCCCGCATCGGGGCGTGGCGCAGCCTGGTTAGCGCGCGTGTTTTGGGTACACGAGGCCGCCGGTTCGAATCCGGCCGCCCCGATACGGCAAGGTTTTGGGTTCTTGGAGCGAGGGAGTGATCGCCGCCATGCGCGCACGCATCTATCAACGGCCGAAGAGCGCGATGCAGTCCGGCTGGCACGGCACGCATGAATGGGTGCTGGAATTCGAGCCCGCCGAACCGCGCAAGCCCGA
>JAFAXA010000195.1 GCA_019241425.1 Acetobacteraceae bacterium
GCGCGCGCGGATGGGCGAACGCGCTGCTCGCCGGAATGCTGCTGCAAGGCGTCTATCTCGGCGGCGTGTTCTGGTCGACGCGGCACGGACTGCCTGCCGCACTCGCCGCCCTGATCGGCGGGCTGCAGCCATTGCTCACCGCGGCACTCGCGCCGCTTCTTCTCGGCGAGCGGGTTTCGCAGCGACGATGGGCGGGTATCGTGCTCGGCAGCATCGGCACGTTTCTCGTGTTGTTGCCGAAACTCGGAGCGAGCGATGTGCCCGGAATCGCGGTTCTGGCGGCGTTCGCGGGCACGGCCGGTATTACCTTCGGCACCATTTGGCAGAAGCGCACCGCCGCAACCGTCGATCTGCGCACCAATGCGGCGGTGCAGTTTCTCGGCGCGTCGATGCTGCTCGCCCCCTTGGCGCTGCTGACGGAAACGGGCCAGTTCGACGCGACATGGCCGGTGTGGCTCGGCCTCGCCTGGTCCGTGCTTGGCCTTTCCGTCGGCGCAATCTCGTTGCTGCTGTTGTTGATTCGCCGGGGCGCCGTCGCGGGCGTCGCGTCCTTGTTCTATTTGACGCCGCCGGTGACCGCGGCGATGGCGTTTTTGCTGTTTGGTGAAGCGCTGACGGCGATGCAGATGGCGGGAATGGCCATCGCCGCCTTCGGCGTGGCGCTGGCGAGCCGCCCGGAAAGGACCGGGTGAAACGGTTCAGGTCAGTTCGACCCGCACCGTCGAGGCTTGCGACCTCTCAGCAACCTTAAAGCGTGCGGGCGATGTCGAGTGCCCGGCCGATCAGCGCTTCGCTCGCCTCCGCTGTTCTGAAACCGCTATGTGCGGACAGGGTCACGTTGTCGAGCCGCGTGAATGCGTGCCCCGCCGGCAGCGGCTCGGTGGTGAACACGTCGAGCGCGGCGTGCGCGATCCGGCCGTCGCGCAGCGCCGCGATCATCGCCGCCTCATCGACCAGCGCCGCCCGCGCGGTGTTCACGAGAATGACGCCCTCCCGCACCCGGTGCAGCCGCTCGGCACCGAGGAAGCCGCGCGTCTCCTCGGTCAGCAACAGGTGTAATGAAAGGACATGGCTTTCCGTCAGCAGCAGATCGAGATCAACGAATGTGACGCCAAGGGCGGCACGCGCCGTGCGGTTCCAGGCGAGCACCCGCATGCCGGACCCGCAAGCGATGCGCGCGACCTCCGCCGCGATGCCGCCGAAACCGATCAGCCCGAGCGTTTTGCCGGTGAGTTGGATACCCGTCGGTCCGGGCCAGCCGCCCGCGCGGATCGAACGGTCCATCCGGGCGAGGTCGCGGGCGGCCGCCCACATCAGGGCGATCGTGTGCTCCGCGACCGCCGTGTCGGCATAGCCCTTGATGGTGTGGACCCGGATGCCGCGTGAAGCGAGGGCCGTCACATCCATGTAGCTGGCCGCCCCGGTGCCGAGAAAGATGACGTGCCGGAGGTCCGGGCAGGCGCTGAGCGCGTCCGTCGGCAGTTCCGTGTGGTCGTCGAGCACGAAGTCGTAGCCCCGCAGCATTCGGGGCAGGTCGGCGGCGGCGGGCGGGTCGGCGCGGTTGATGTCGAGAACGGGATCGCTTGGTCGCCGCAGTCGCTCGAGGAGCGACGCCGTCGGCGCGTCCGCATCGATCATCAGCCCGCGCATCGGCCGCTCCTTTGCCTCGCCGGGTGATGCTGCGGGAGCACGCCAGGCGCGGCAAGCGGGGCCAAACCGCAGCAATCGCTTCCAGCGCGACACGTCCCGTATCACCTTGCCGCATCATGCCCGCCACGGCCCGCGCGCCTGCCGTCCCCAAGCGACCCATCCGGACGGCGCGGTTACCGGCCCGTTCGGCCAATCGGACCCGCGGACGGAGGCGGTTTCGCCCGCTTCGCCTGTGCCTCCTGGCGGCGATCTGGGGCACGCTCGCGGTCAGCCTGGTGCTGCTGGTCTTCGCCTGGGACCTGCCGCGCCCGGAGGCGGCGCTGGACGCGACGCGCCGTCCCGGCCTGACGCTCCAGGACGCCAGCGGCCAGACGTTCGCCACGTTCGGCGACCTGGTGGGCGACCCGCTCCGGCTCGCCGACCTGCCAGCCTTTCTTCCGGCCGCAGCCGTCGCTGTCGAGGACCGGCGGTTCTGGCACCACCCCGGCATCGACGTTCTCGGCCTGCTACGCGCCGCCGCGGTCAACCTGCGGGCAGGGCGGGTGGTGCAGGGCGGCTCCACCATCACGCAGCAGGTCGCGAAGAACCTGTTCCTCACCAGCGCCCGGACGTTTCGCCGCAAGGTGCAGGAATTGCTGCTCACCCTTTGGCTCGAGCATCATTTCAGCAAGCGTGAGATACTCGAGATCTGGTTGAACCGCGTTTATCTCGGCTCCGGCGCCTGGGGGGTCGATGCCGCCGCCAGGATGTATTTCGGCGTCTCGGCGCGTCGCCTCACGCTCTGGCAGGCGGCGACGCTCGCGGGCCTGCCGCGCGCGCCGTCGCGCTTCAACCCCCGCACGAACCCGGAGGCCGCCCGCGCTCGCGCGCTCCAGGTGCTCGCGGCGATGGTGGACGCGGGCGTGATCACGGACGCCGATTCCAGGCGGGCCGGCGCCCAGATCGCATTTTCGGAGCCGCCGGCGATCGGGCCGGGATGGTTCGCCGACTGGATCGCGGACGGCTCGGACAGCCTGATCCCGGCGAGTTCCGACGCCGTCCTCGCGACCACAATCGATAGCCGGCTGCAAGCCTGGGCGCAGGCGCGGCTTCGCGCGA
>JAFAXA010000304.1 GCA_019241425.1 Acetobacteraceae bacterium
AGCCTGCGGGCGCTGGTGCGGACGCTGTCCGAACCGGACGCCGCGCGCGGGAGGGCGTGATGGCGCGCGCGGTTTGGGATCCCGCGCAATATCTGCGCTTTTCCGGCGAACGCCTGCGCCCGGCGCTCGACCTGCTCGCCCAGGTCCCGCTTGCGCAGCCGTCGCGCGTCGTCGATCTCGGCTGCGGCACCGGCAACGTCACCGCGATCCTCCGCAGGCGCTTTCCGGACGCGGAGATCGCCGGCGTCGACAGTTCCGCCGACATGCTGAAACGCGCACGGACCGACGTGCCGGATTGCCGGTTCGAGCGGGCGGACGTTGCCGGCTGGACGCCGAAGACGCCGCCCGATCTCATCTACTCGAACGCCGCCCTGCACTGGGTGCCCGATCACACGACGCTGTTTCCGCGCTTGCTGTCCGTGCTCGCGCCGGGCGGCTGCCTTGCGGTGCAGATGCCCGCGATGCACGACGCACCGTTCCGGGCGCTGCAATACGAAGTGGCCTCCATCGGCAAATGGGCGAAATGCCTGGGCGGCATCGGCTCGGCGCCCGCGATCCTCGATGCCGCCGCGTATTGGGATCTGCTGCGGCCGCTGACGGCGTCGCTCGACCTTTGGGACACGACCTACACCCACGCGCTCACCGGTGACGACCCGGTCGTGCAATGGGCGATGGGCACCAGCCTGCGCCCGTTCCTCGACCCGCTCTCTCCCGAAAAACGCACGGCCTTTCTCGCCGCCTATGCCGAGGCGATCCGGCCGCATTATCCGAAACACGCCGACGGCACGACATTGCTGCCGTTCCGCCGGCGATTCATCGTCGCGCTGGCCGGGACATGAAGCAATGAGACGAGGAACCAAGGTGCGACCATTCGATCCGCTGCTGGCTATGGCGTTCGGCACGCTGCTCTGCGCGGGTGCGCTTGCCTCTTGCGCGAAAACCGAACCGCTGCCGCCGGAAAGTGTGGCGCGCGCCGCGATGACCGGCATGACGCCCCGTCAGGTCGCTTCCTGCATGGGCAAGCCCGGCAGCCGGTTCACCGAACGTGGCGTCACCGAGTGGACCTACGACACGCCCGGCGGACGCGGCCGATACGTGCAGCGACTGTCGCCTTACGCGTCGTTTCCGGGCGATCGCACGAGCGGCGGGTTCGACTACACGCCGTTTGACGGCTCTCCCGGTTCGGCGGAATTCGACCCCGAACCGGGCGCCTTCAACGCGGATCTGTCCTCGCCACCGCAGGCCGCCTGCACGGTGGAGGTGATCTTCGACGGCGGGAAGGTCGGCGCCGTCAGCTACCGCGCCCGCCACCACGAGGACCGGCTGTACGCGGAAAAATGCGAGGCGATCACGGCGGCTTGCGTGCGGTAGCGGCTTTGGCGGGCACCGTTCGGGCGCGGCGCCCTCATGTAGCGATCTGCTCCAGCGCCTGCCCCGGCGCGATCTTGGGCAGTAGCAGCACCGTCCATTGGCCGAACCCGACCGCCACCGCGATCACCAGCCAGGTGAACGCCGGGGAGGTTGCGTGGATCAACGTCGTCCACAGCACCGTGCCGATGATGAAGCCGAGCGTCAGCATCGCACCCAGCCAGCCGATCGCCGTGCCCCGAACGCGGGTCGGGAAGCACTCGGCCCAATAGGCATACCCGGCGCCCGACCATGTCCCGTTCGTCGCTTGATAGATGCAGAAGTAAACAACGGCGATCGCGACCGGATTGTGCAGGAACATGAACAGCAGATTGAGGGGTCCGGTCAGCAACCCCGTCACCACGAGCACCTGGCGTCTGCCCCAGCGCTCGCCCAGCAATCCCCCGAGAATATAGAAGAAGTAACCGATACCGCTGGCGACCAACAGAAGTAGGGCGGCGCCGCCGGCGCTCCAGCCGGCGTACTCGGTCAGCCAGTAGGTGATATAGACATTGGTGGCGACGAACGACGTACCGTAGAAAAGCCAGACGACCGTAAGCAACAGCAGCCGACGGCGAACCTCGCTCGGGTGGCCCAGCAACTGCCCGAGCGTGACCCTGTCCAGCTCGCTCGTATCGACCGAATATTTCTGCAGCAGCTCTGCGACCCGATCCATCTGGCCGTTGCGCTTCGCGGCCTTGAGCTGCTGGAGATGCTCGAAGCGATCGGATTCCTTCACCCAGTACCGTCCGAGCATGACAACGACGATCGGGATCACACCGAACAGGAACACCGTGCGCCAGCCATATTGGTGAAAGGCGAGATAGACACCGGACGCCAAAAAGACGCCGAGCGGCCAGCCTCCCTGGACGATCGAGTACAACAATCCCCGCCGATGCGACGGCACCTGCTCATTGACCAACGTGATCGAAACCGCGAGTTCGGAGAAGGCCAGCCCCGACGCCAAGGCACGAACCAGGGCAAGTTGCCAGAAATCCTGCACGAAGTAGGTGAGACCGGTGAAGATCGCCGAGCCGGTCAGGCAGAACATCCACATCCACTTGCGGCCGAGCGTGTCCATGCCGAAGCCAACGAAGAAGGTGATGGCGAACATCGCGGCGTAGATGATGAAGCCGAGAAGCCCGACCAGCGTCGCGGACAATTGCAACGATTCCGCAATATCGGGAAAGGTCAGAACCAGCAGGTTGAAGTCGTAGGAGGCGAGCGCCCAACCGGCGAGCGCAATGACGATCAGGTAGATCGTGTAATGGCGGTCGAGGAGGGGTGGACTGTCACTCGCACTTCCGAGATATGCTGACATTCTGCGTTTCCTTCGATTGCTTCGGCTGGCATCCTTACGGCGGCGTTTCAGTCCGGTCCGAGCTGTGCATTGCTGTGAACCTTGGCCCGGAATGGTCCCGTTTACCCGAGGCCGAGCTTCGGATAATGCAGCACCAAGCCGCCACACGGCACCGTCAGCGCCTCGACCTGACCCTTCGAGACTTCAGTGACCAGCAGTGTCGTACCGGTGAGCGCGAAGGCGCAGTTGGTCGGCGCGGCGCCGTCGAGCGGCAGCCGCTCGGCGACCCGGCCGTCCTTGTCCAGCACGGTGACGTTCTTTTGATTGTAAACGACGCAATACAGCCGGCCGTCGGCGCCGAACTTCATCCCGTCCGGCCCCACGAAATCCGTTCCTTCATGCGGCTGCACGACGTTGCCGAACAGCTCGCGGCTTGGCGCCTTCGCTCCGAACACGTCGTATCGGTAGACGTCGCCGGGAAAGGATGCGTTGGCGTACAATATTCCCGCTTCGTCGAACGCAATCCCGTTGGTGAACCGGATGCCGCGATCGATCCGGCGCAGCACGTGTCCCGATTTCGGTTCGATTTCGTACACCCGCCCGTCCCACGGCAGGTCCAGGTAATTGTCGACGAAGTGCTGCCCATCGAGAAAGTCGCCGACCACCATCCCCGAATCCGTCATGTAGAGATGGCCGTCCGGGCCGAAGGCGAGGTCGTTGGGGAACAGAAAGCCGCCGTCATCGTCGCTCCCGAAACTGCGGCGGATCTCTCGCCCGTCCGGGGCGATGCAGATCAACGCTCGCAGCCCGGCCTCGGCGATCCACAGGTTGCCATCGCCGTCCCGGGCCAGTCCGTTCGGCCGTCCGCCGGTGCGGTGGACCACGTGGCGCTCGCCGCTCGAATCGAGCCGGGTCACGCAGAGCGTCGCCGCCGACATCTCGGTGACGTATAGCGAACCGTCTTCCAGGCACACCGGGCCTTCCGGCGCGCCGATACCGGTCGCGAACAACCCAGCCGCCATCGTGCCCTCCCGTCGTTGTTTGCGCGGTCGCGCGCTGCCGCCAGTATAGGCTCACGAGCGCCCGTCTCGCTTGTCAATAGGCTCGGGCGCAACGAGCGCGGTTCGCGAATGGCGGGCGATGGATTTCGCGAGCTATGGAAGGATAATCACGGGCGCGTGACAGGGCCACCGATGACGTTCGAAGAGGGCGACCTGCACCGACCCTCGCGCTGTGGCTCGCTGACCGCCTCCCGTTTCGCGCCGCGCCGCTCGCGCCCTTCACTGCTTCCCTAAGATTTGGCTCCAGACTGACCTGCGTAGATGGCGTCTTGAGCTTTCGTCGCTCCGGCCGCGGCCCAGATCAGGCAGGCAAACCAGCCGAGCAATGTCCAACCGAAAAAGACGTTCACGAAGAACAGCGCCCCCAGGCTCGATAGCTTTCTTCTGCAACCAATCGAGAATGGCAGGAGGTAGATCGACACTCCCGCCAAGATCAGAATGATTCCGACCGCCACGCTCGCGCCGTCTGCGGACATGAGAATCTCCGTAAAGAAGTCTGAGCCGCGGACGAAACCG
>JAFAXA010000030.1 GCA_019241425.1 Acetobacteraceae bacterium
TTCGCGCTCGGCGTCGATTACGAAATGTCGGGCAAGGATCTGATCGACAGCGTGCGCCTGTCGGGAAAGATCTGCCGCATTCTCGGGGCCGAGCCGCCGGCCGGATTCACCTACGAGCTGTTCCTCGACGAGCACGCTCAGAAGATCAGCAAGTCGAAGGGCAACGGTCTGTCCGTCGAGGAATGGCTGCGCTACGCACCACCCGAATCGCTCGGACAGTTCATGTACAACGCGCCGCAGCGGGCGAAGCGGCTCCATTTCGACGTCATCCCGAAGGCGACGGACGAGTACCTCGCCAACGCCGCGCGACTGCGCGAGCAGGACGCGGCAACGCGTCCGACCAACGCGGCCTGGCATATCGGCGGCGGCGAGGTTCCGGAGGACCGCGCGAGTCCGGTCTCCTTCGCGATGCTGCTCAATCTCGCGAGCGTCGTGAACGCGGAAACGCCGGCCATGCTGTGGGGCTTCATACGCCGCTACAGCCCGGGCGCCCGGCCGGACACGATGCCCTATCTCGATCGCCTGGTCGGTCACGCCATCGCCTATTACCGCGATTTCGTCCGACCGGCGAAGCAGTATCGCCACCCGGATGATCGGGAACGGGCGGCGCTCGCCGATCTCGCCGAAACGCTGCGCGGCATGGGGCCGGACGCCGAGGCCGAAGCCTTGCAGACCATGCTCTACGAAGTCGGCAAGCGGCACGGATTTCCGGAATTGCGGGCGTGGTTCGGCTGCCTCTATCAGGTGCTGCTCGGTCAACCGGAGGGTCCGCGCTTCGGCGGTTTTGTCGCGCTCTACGGGGTGGCGGAAACGGTTGCCCTGATCGAAGCCGCGCTCACCGGCCCGCACGCGGCCACGGCCGCCTGAACGGACCGCGCGGGCGCGTGTCCAGCTTGAGGCATCACCTTCGCCACCTGCCGGCGCTGCTCGGCGTCTGCCTGCTCGTGGGTGCGATCTATGTCGTGCAGAAGGAGTTCCGCAATCTCAAGCTCGAGGACATCTCAGCGGCGCTTGAAGACATTCCGGCGCGCTCGGTCTGGCTCGCCTTCATGTGGACCTTCTTCTCGTATTTCGTGCTGACCTTCTACGACCGGCTGGGAACGATCTATGCCGGGCACCGGATCTCCTATTGGCGGGCGGCGTTCGCGTCGTTCTGCGCCTACGCGCTGTCGCATAATTTGGGCTTCGCCGCGGTGTCGGGCGCTGCCGTGCGCTACCGGCTCTACGCGCATTGGGGCATGACGCCCGTGCAGATCGCCAAAACGGTCGCGTTCTGTAGTCTGACATTCGGGCTCGGCGGCATGGTGCTCGGCGGCATCATCCTGTTCATCGAGCCGGGATCGGTGCCGTTTTTCGGCGCCCTCATCCCGCGCCTGGTGATGTACGCGATCGGCGTCGGTCTTTGGGGCATCGTGGCCGCCTATGTCATCCTCTCCAAGGTGGTCGGCCGGGTGCGCCTGTTCGGCCACGAATTCGACCTGCCCGGCTTCCGCATGGCGCTGGTGCAGGTGCTGCTCGCGACTGTCGATGTCGCGGTGACGGCCTCGATCTTCTACGCATTGCTGCCCGCGGCGAATGGCCTGACCTGGCTCCGTTTCCTCGGCGTCTATGTCGCGTCGTACACGGCCGGGCTTGCGGCCAATCTGCCCGGCGGCATCGGCGTGTTCGACACCGCGATGCTGCTCGGCCTCTCGCCCTGGCTCGAACCGCCGCAAATCCTCGGCGCGATCGTCGTCTTTCGCCTGCTTTATTACATCATCCCGCTGTTCCTCGCCGGCGCGCTGTTCGCCGGCAACGAGGTGCTGGTGCGGGGCAACGCGCTGGTGCGCCGCCAAGCGCCGGAAATCCAGGCGGGCGCCGCGCCGACCGCCTGGACCGAGCCGGATTTCGCGGTGGCGGCGGTGACGGGCACGGTCGCGCTGTGCGGGACCTTGTTGCTGGGCGTCGGGCTGCTCGCGCAGCCGCCGACCGACATCGCCTGGGCCGATCCGGATTTCGTCGGCATTGCCACCAGCGCCGGGCATTTCGTGCCGTCGCTGATCGGGGCCGGGCTGCTCGTGCTCTCCATCGGGCTGTCGCAGCGCGTCAACCTCGCGTGGATCCTGACGATTCTGCTGCTGGTGCTGGGCGGGTTCTTCGCCGTGGTGCAGGGGCGCTCGCCCTGGGTCGCGGGCGTACTCGTGTTCGCGACCATGCTGGTGGCGCCGCTGAAATCCTTCTTCTACCGCCACGCCCGGCTGTTCAGCGGCCCGCTGGATGTCGGCACCGCCGTGCCGCTGCTGGCGCTGATTTGCTGCGTGCTGGCCCTCACCGCGTTCGAGCGGCACGTTCGATTTCTCAGCGGCAATAGCTGGTGGGAGATCGCGCTCTCCAGCCGGCTCCCGAACGGTGTGCGGTTCACCATCCTGTTTGCGGTGGTGCTCGGGCTGTTCGCGGCCTGGCGCCTGATCCGGCCGGGGCGGGTCAACTTCCTGCCGTGGACGGATGACACGATCGCGCAGTTGCGCCGCATGGATGCCGATGTGCCGCCGCGCGCCGATGGCGTGGTGTTGGGCGAGGCCGAACGTGCGGCGATCCCGTTCCTGCGCTGCGGGAACGTGCTGCTCGGTCTCGGCGACCCGACCGGCCTCGACAGCGACAAGGTCTCGGCGATCTGGCGGCTGCGTGACCTGGCGCGGCAGGAAGGGCTCGATCCGGCTGTCTGGAATGCCGGGGCGGAACTGTTGAAGATCTACAGCGATCTCGGCCTCACCGCTTTGCCGCTCGGGCCGGACGGTTCGCCGATGCCGGAAGCGCCGGACGACGCACCGCTCTCCGACCGCTATCTGGCCTGCGTGGCGGAGCGCGACCTCGGGACGCTGTTGCCCATGCTGCCGGCTCTGAGCCGGTCCGATCCGAATCCGCGCCAGCGGCACGAGGCGTTGGCTCCCGCCAAATAACCGCCACATCGGGGCGGGACGATCACACTGTCGCCCCACTGGACGAATTCTTAACCCGCCCGGCTTCTTACTGAGGGATCCCGAACGTTGGTGTTCTCGATGCTGAAGACCAGGATCACGGAAGGGCTGCCGCACCCGCTCGGGGCGACGTGGGATGGGCTCGGCGTGAACTTCGCCCTGTTCTCGGCGCACGCAACAAGAGTCGAATTGTGCCTGTTCGACGCCAACGGCGTGCGCGAACTGGAACGCATCGATCTGCCCGAATATACCGACGAGGTTTGGCACGGCTATCTGCCGGACGCCCGGCCCGGCACGGTCTACGCCTATCGGGTGCACGGTCCCTACGATCCGGCGAGCGGTCATCGCTGCAACCACCACAAGCTGCTGCTCGACCCGTACGCGAAGGCGCATGTCGGCCAGTTGCGTTGGGGACCGGAAGTGTACGGCTACCGGCTCGAAACCGGGGACGACGCGACCTTCGACGACCGCGACAGTTCGGGGCTGATGCCGAAATGCCGGGTGATCGACCCGGCCTTTACATGGGGCCGGGATCAGCCGCCGCGCGTGCCTTGGGAACAAACGATCGTCTACGAGGCGCATGTCAGAGGCTTCACGAAGCTCCACCCGGCAATACCCCGCGCGTTGCGCGGAACCTTCGCGGGTTTCGCCAACGAGTCTGTGGTTCAGTATCTGAAGAATCTCGGGATCACCACCGTCGAGTTGCTGCCCGTGCACGCGTTCATCAACGACAGCACGCTGCTCGAAAAAGGGCTGACGAATTACTGGGGCTATAACAGCATCGGCTTTTTCGCGTCCGACCAACGGTACTCGTCGATCGCTTCGACCGCCGAGTTCAAGGCGATGGTCGCGCACCTGCATGCGGCCGGGCTCGAACTCGTGCTGGACGTCGTCTACAACCACACCGCCGAAGGCAACGAACGCGGGCCGACGCTCTCCTTTCGCGGCATCGATAACGCGTCCTATTACCGGCTGCCCGACAACAAGCGGCACTACATCAACGACACCGGCACCGGCAACACGCTGAACCTGTCGCATCCGCGCGTGCTGCAAATGGTGACGGACAGCCTGCGCTACTGGGTGCAGGAAATGCACGTCGACGGCTTCCGGTTCGACCTCGCGACCATTCTCGGCCGCGAGCCGTACGGCTTCGACGAGGGCGGCGGATTCCTCGACAGTTGCCGGCAAGACCCCGTGCTTTCCAGCGTGAAGCTGATCGCGGAGCCCTGGGATTGCGGGCCGGGCGGCTATCAGGTGGGCGGCTTTCCGCCGGGCTGGGCGGAGTGGAACGACCGCTTCCGTGACACCGTGCGCAGCTACTGGAAGGGTGATGACGGCATGGTGCCCGACATGGCGCGCCGCCTTTGCGCCTCGGCCGACATCTTCAGCCGGCGCGGCCGCCGCCCCTGGGCGAGCGTGAACTTCATCACCGCGCATGATGGTTTTACGCTCACCGACGTGGTTTCGTACAACACCAAGCACAACGAGGCGAACGGGGAGGACAACCGGGACGGCCATTCGCATAATTGTTCCTGGAATTTCGGCGTCGAGGGCGAGAGCGGCGACCCGGAGGTGCGCGAGCTTCGCGAACGCCAGAAGCGCAACATGACGGCGACGCTGCTGCTGTCGCAGGGCACGCCGATGCTGCTCGCCGGCGACGAGTTCGGCCGCACGCAAGGCGGCAACAACAACGCCTATTGCCAAGACAACGAGGTGAGCTGGGTCGACTGGAACATCGACGCGGCCGGCGAAAAGCTTTCGGCGTTCACGCGCCGCCTAATCGCGCTCCGTCGGACCTATCCGATCCTGCGGCGCGGCCGGTTCTTTACCGGCGGGTTCAACGAAGCATTGGGCGTCAAGGACGTAACCTGGGTGAAGGCGACCGGCGAGGAGATGCGGCGCCGGGATTGGGAGTCGCCCGCCATCCGTTGTTTCGGCATGCTGATGGACGGGCGCGCGCAAGCAACCGGCATTCAGCGGGCCGCCAGCGACGAGACCTTGCTGCTGGTTCTGAATGCGCATCACGGCATGGTTCAGTTCACCTTGCCGGACAGCCAGGGCGGCCGCCATTGGTCGGCGTTGTTCGACACCAGCGTGCCCTGCAACGAATTGGCGGCCGCGCAGGAGGCATTCGGAATCCATGACCAATATGCCGTGACGAGCCGCTCGGCGGTGCTGTTCGCCTTGCAACGATAGGCCGCGGCAGCGAGCGCCGCGGGGCAAGGTCGCCTTTTGCCGAATCGGCGAGGATAATGTGCGGCGGCGATTCGCATCGGACCCCGACGCATGACTGCGGCCCAGTTCCTCGACACCCTCCTTCCCTACGCTCCGGTCGCGGTGCTCGCGGCCGTGCCGCTCCTTCTGTTGCTGGCGGCGCAGAATACGGCGCGGGGGCGGGAAATGCAGCGCTTGCGCCTTCTCTTGGAGCAGGTGCTTGCGGGTCAGCGTGGCGAGGCGGAGATGTCGCGCGCGGTTTTGGAGCGGATGAGGGCCGAAACCGCCGACCGGCTGGCGCGCATGGGCGAGCGGATGGTCGGTTTGCGCGGCGGATTGGAGGGCGGATTGCAGTCCATCCGTGTCGTGCTTTCGCGCGGCAATGGCGACCTGCGCCTGGCGCTCGCCGAGGGTCAGGAGAAATCGGCAGCGCAGATCGGCACGGAGTTCGACAGCACGCGCGCTCTGCTGGACGCCCGGTTGCGTGAGATGCGGGAAGGCAACGAGATCAAGCTCGCCGAAATCCAAAAGACCGTGAACGAGCAGTTGCATGCGGCGGTCGAGCGGCAGATGAACGAGAGCTTCAATCGCGTCATCGACCAGTTCACCGCCGTGCAGAAGGCGATGGGCGACGTGCAGGCCGTGACGGCGCAGATCGGCGACATCAAGCGCATCTTCAGCAACGTCAAGACGCGCGGCGGCTGGGGCGAGACGCAGGTGCGCGCGATGCTGGACGACGTGCTGCCGCCCGGAGCGTATGAAACCAATTGCAAGCTGCGGCCGGACAGCGACGAGGCGGTGGAATTTGCGGTGACGATGCCGATGCGGGGCGACGTCCGGCCCTATTTGCCGATCGACGCCAAATTTCCGCTGGAAGCGTACGAGCGCTTGCTCGCTGCCCTCGAAGCGGGCGACGCCGCCGGAGAGCGATCTGCCCGGCGCGATCTGGAGCGCCGCGTGCGGGAGGAAGCGCGCAAGATCCAGAGCAAATACATCTGCCCGCCGATCACCGTCGAGTTCGCGGTTCTGTATCTGGCAACGGACGCACTCTACGCCGAGATCGCCCGCGCACCCGGTTTGATCGACGAGATTTCGCGGCAATATCGGGTGCTGGTGCTCGGACCGAGCCTCTTTCCCGCTCTGCTGCGCACCATCCATCTCGGCTTCGTGACGCTCGCGCTGGAGGAGAAGGCCGGCCTCATCCGGGAGCTGCTCGGCGCCACCCGCACCGAAATGCTGCGCATGGACGAGGTGCTGGAAAAGCTCGGCAAGCAGGCCGGCGGCTTCGCGAACACCATCGAGCGCGCCCGCACCCGAACCCGCGCGGTCAGCCGCAAGCTGCGCGGGGTGGAGGCGGTCGACACCGAGCGCGCCGAACAACTGCTGGAACTCGAAGCGGAAACGCCGGAGGAATAACGGCGGTCACCCCCGGCCGTCGTCGTCGCCAAGCATCCGGTTGTGCCGACGTGAGCAGGCGAGCGCGTTCAGCCGCGCTGTTCCGCAATCTCCTCGCCGAGGCGCCGGCTCAGGAAAGCGGTCACGGCGACTTCCTCCGCCTTCAATCCGCCCCCCGGGTCGGCCAGCGCCTCTTCCGCGCGTGCCTTCAATCCCTCGATCAAACTGCCGTCGAGATAACCCTCGAATATGGCCGGGTGTATGTAGCACTTGCGGCAGATCGCGGGCGTGTTGCCGAGCATCTTCGAGACCGCTTCCACGGCCTGCACCACGTTCTTCTTCGCCTTCGCCTGGCTGTCGAACACCTCCAGCTCCTGAAGCGCGAGCGCGGCGAGGTTGGTCGCCGCCCAGGTGCGGAAATCCTTGGCCGTGATGTCCTCGCCGGAAATGTCGCGCAGGTATTCGTTCACGTCGTCGGAATCGACGCCGCGTTGCTGCCCCTCCTCATCGACGTAGTTGAACAATTCCTGCCCCGGCAGCTCCTGGCAGCGCTTGATGATCGCGGCGAGTCGCCGGTCCTGCAGGTCGATATGATGCTTGATGCCGTGCTTGCCGCGGAAGTCGAAGGCGAGATGCGTGCCGGAAACCTTGACATGCCGGTTGCGCAACGTGGTCAGCCCGAAGCTCTTGTTGGTCTTTGCGTATTCCTCGTTGCCGACGCGGGCGAGCGTCGTTTCCAGCAGCCGCACGATCGCCGCGAGCACCTTCTCGCGCGGCAGGCCGTGCTTGGCGAGGTCGGCCGCGACCCGCCTGCGAATTTCCGGCAGAACCCGCCCGAAGGCCAGCATCCGGCTGTATTTGGCCTCGTCGCGCACGATCCGCCAGCGCGGGTGATACCGGTACTGCTTGCGCCCGCGGGCATCCCGCCCGACCGCCTGCAAATGACCATTCGGCACCCGGCAGATCCAGACATTCTCCCAGGCAGGCGGAATCCCGAGCGACTTGATCCGGGCCAGCGTCTTTTCGTCGGTCACGTCCGAACCGTCCGGGTTGCGATAGCGGAAGGTTGCCGTCGCGCCGTTCACCTCCTTTTCGCGCCGGATGCCGGGTTTTGCATCCGACACGTAGCGGAGCTTCGCGGCCCTCGCGGCCTCCTCGGGGTCGTCGAGCGAGACGGGGTCCGAGTCGTCGCCGTCGGTCGATGCGGTCATGCTTCCTCCGGTCTCCACCAGGGCAAACGCACAACCTCCCTTCGGGGTGCGTGACGTTCAGGAGGGTTCGGCGAGCTTGTCGTCAAGGGCGCCCATCAGCTTGTCGACTTCCGTGACCGCGCTCAGCTCCCTGACATGCTCCTCGTCGAGCCCTGATTCCACCCCGAGATGTCGGGCGACGCGATCGGTGATCTGCAGCAACCGCGTCACCTCCCGTTCCGTCAGCAGGTTGATCTGCAGGTCGAGGTGATTGCGGCGGTCGGACAGATAGCTCATCCGGTTTTGCTTCATCAGCACGAACACCGCCAGCAGCACGCTCTCCGTGGACAGGATGAGGCACAGTAGCGGGAACGGATAGGAATCGAACGGAGGAAGGGCGGGGACGGTCCGCGTATTCACCGCGATCCAGGCGGCGATTGCCGCGATGTGGGCGGCTGCGAACGACATCCGGCCGATGACGGAGGTGATCGCGTCCGCCACCCGAACCGGCAGCGATCGCGTGCGAACGGCGTCGTTTTCCAGCCGGAGGATGGCGGCGATGTTCTCGTCGACGGTGCAGGCATTGCCGGCCTGTTCCGGATCTGCAGCGGCCAAGTGTGCCTGTTCCTCCGTTCGTGAACGATCGGGTTTTCCGGCGGCGAGAGGCGGGTCACTCCGCCGCGTGCCGGTTTTCTGGATTGTCCGCCTCGAACAACGTTTCAAGTTCCCGGATGGCTTCGCGGGCGCTTTGGATCCGCTTCTTCTCATCCCGGTAAACCGCGTGGGACGTTTCGAGAGTGCGCTCATCATGCTCGGCGAACAGCTTCAGCGCCCGCTCCGCGTCCGCATGCGGCACGCCGAGTTCCTCGAGCACCAATTCGGTGAGGCGAAGGCTCGAATGGAAGGTTTCGCGCACGATGCCGTCGACCTCCCGGTCCATCAACAAATGGACGTGGAAGCGGTTGCGGGCGCGGGCAAGGATCCGAAGATCGGGAAATTCCGCCTTCGCGATGTCGGCGACCCGGAGGGTCTTTTCTATGTCGGGCACGGCAATGACGAGCAGCTTGGCGCGCGCTGCGCCCGCTGCACGGAGCACGTCGAGCCGCGTCGGATCGCCGAAATAGACCTGATACCCAAGCTCCCGCAGCACCGCGACCTGTTCCGGGTCTTCATCGAGGGCGGTGAACGGAATGCGGTGCAGCCGAAGCACGCGACCGACGATCTGACCGACCCGGCCGAACCCGCAGATGACCACGGGCGCATCGGCGCCGTCGATCCTGTCGAATTGCGGGTCGGGGCGGCGGGTCAGGCGCGGGATGAGAACCGTCTCGGAGGCGGCGAACAGCACCGGCGTGGTCAGGATCGACGCCGCGACGACCAGGGTTGCGAAGGCCGAAACCTCGACCGGGAGCGCACCCGCGACCACCGCCGCCGTGAATAGCACGAAGCTGAATTCGCTTCCTTGCGGCAGCGCGATGCCGAGCCGGACCGCGTTGCGAAGGCTGCGGCCCATCGCGAGCGCCGGGCCGGCGCTCAGCAGGATCTTGGTTGCGAGGAGGGCGGCGACGCCCGCGACCAGCGCCGCCGGGTTCGCGACCGCCAGCCGCAGGTCGACCGCCATGCCGACGGAAAGAAAGAAGAAGCCGAGCAACAGGCCCTCGAAGGGCTCGATATTCGCCCGCAACTCATGGCGATATTGCGAGTCGGACAGCAGAACACCGGCCAGAAAGGCGCCGAGTGAGGCGGAAAGCCCGGCCTCCTCACAGAGGAGCGCGGTCGCGACCACGATCATGAGCGCGAGCGCCGTGAAAATCTCCGGCGTGCGCAGCCCCGCGATCATCCGCAGGGATGGCCGCAGCAAGAACCGGCCGCCGATCAGGATCAGGGCGATCGCGCCCGCGCCCCGGACCACCTGCATCCATGGCAGGCGATCCGGCACCGCCGTCTCGGCCAGCACGGGCAGCAGCGCGACCAGCGGCACGAAGGCGAGGTCCTGAAACAGCAGCACCGCGAAGGAGTCGCGCCCCGCCTGCGTCCCGAGCAGGTCGCGCTCCGCGAGCATCGGCAGCACGGTCGCCGTCGAGGAGAGCGCGAAGCCGGTCCCGACCACGGTCGCTGCCGCCCAATTCAGGCCGGCCCAGTGCCCGAGCGCGGCCAAGGCGGCCGCGGTCAGGCAGAGTTGCGCCGGGCCGAGCAGGAACACGGCCTTGCGCATGGTCCAGAGCCGCTGCGGCCGCAATTCGAGGCCGATCAGGAACAGCAGCATGACGACGCCGAGCTGGGCGATCGCCGTGATCTGCCCGACATCGGTAATCAGCCCGAGAGCGGAGGGACCGATCAGGACGCCGGCCAGCAAGTAGCCGAGCACGCTGCCGAAGCCGAGGCGGCGCGTGAGCGGCACGGCGATCAGGATCGCCCCGAGCAGGGTCGTGAGCGTGAGAAGCATCGCCCACGTCCGTAGCAGACGGGGGCGCCGGAGGGCGACCTCGGAGCGGAAAGAGCGAGTCTGCCGCGCAGCCCGGGCGGGGCTCGCGCCGGCTGTCAGGCTTGCGGCGGCTGGGGGGTCGTGATCGGGCCGTCGGGCCCGGGCACCTCCGGGGGGGACCCCGGAACCTCGCTCGGCGGCATCGGCGGGTCGGGCGGCAGTTGCGGTTCTGGCGGCAGTTCGGGTCGATCCGACATCTGAAGCTCCTTAGCGTGCCGGTTCACGATGCGACGGCCGACAGCTAACGGCGGATCGCCCGGAGCGTTGCGCAACCCCCTGCGCCGGCCGCCTGGCACCCCTGGTCCCGGGGCTCTCATTGCCGTGATATATCCTGCCGGGCATGGCGAGGAGACCTGAGGCGGTGACTCTCACACGGAAGCGGACCATGGTGACGGGGGGAGCCGGGTTCCTCGGCTCGCATCTCTGCGAAGCCCTGCTGGCGCTAGGGCACGACGTGCTGTGCGTCGACAACTATTTCACCGGCCGCAAGGACAACATCGCCCACCTGCACGGCAACCCGCACTTCGAGGCGCTGCGCCACGACGTGACCTTCCCGCTCTACGCCGAAGTGGACGAAATTTATAATCTCGCCTGTCCGGCGTCGCCGATCCATTACCAGTTCGACCCCGTGCAGACGACCAAGACGAGCGTGATCGGCGCCATCAACATGCTCGGTCTCGCCAAACGCGTTCACGCCAAGATCCTGCAAGCCTCGACGAGCGAGGTCTACGGCGATCCGACGGTGCATCCGCAGACGGAGGACTACCGGGGCAACGTCAATCCGCGCGGGCCGCGCGCCTGCTACGACGAAGGCAAGCGCTGCGCCGAA
>JAFAXA010000032.1 GCA_019241425.1 Acetobacteraceae bacterium
CACGTCGAGAACCGGGTGATCGAAACGCCGGCGGGATTGCCGCCTTCCGCCTTGCAGCAGGCCAGCAACTACCTCAACGCGCGGCTTTCCGGGAGGGCGCTTTCGGAACTGCGCGCCATCGTCGCGGCCGACATCGCGGCCGACCGCACGCAGCTCGACCAGCTTTCCGCGCAGGTGGTGGAAGCCGGGCTCGCGACCTGGACCGGCGAAGGGCGGGGCGGCAGCCTCATCGTGCGCGGCCAAGGGCGGCTGCTCGCCGACATCACCCAAATCGAGCGCCTGACCGCGATCCAAGCACTGTTCGAACGGCTGGAAACGCAGGAAGCCATGCTGCGGCTGCTGGAACTCGCGGAACGCTCGGAGGGTGTCCGCATCTTCATCGGCGCGGAAAGCGGCCTGTTCAGTACGTCCGGCGTGTCGGTCGTGGTCGCGCCGGCCCGCGGCGAGGGCGGCCGCATCGTCGGCGCGCTCGGCGTCATCGGTCCGACGCGGATCAATTACGGCCGTATCATTCCGGTTGTGGACTATACGGCGCGGGTTGTCGGGCGCCTGCTCGGGTGATCCGAGGGGGCGCGCGCTAGTCGTTCGCTTGCCGCAATGCTTTGCACACCGCCTCCGTCACCTGCGCCGTGGTCGCGTTGCCGCCGAGATCCGGCGTGTGCAATGCCGGATCGGCGGTGACGCGCTCGACCGCCTTCATCAGGCGGTCGGCGGCGGGTTTCTCGCCGAGATGCTCCAGCATCATGGCGGCGGTCCAGAAGGTCGCGACCGGGTTGGCGACGCCCTTGCCGGTGATGTCGAACGCCGAGCCGTGGATCGGCTCGAACATGGAGGGCGTGTCGCGCTCCGGATTGATGTTCGCGGTCGGCGCGATGCCGAGCGAGCCGGCCAGCGCCGCCGCGAGATCGGACAGGATGTCGGCGTGCAGGTTGGTGGCGACGATGGTGTCGAGCGTTCCCGGCCGCATCACCATCCGCATGGTCATCGCGTCGACCAGCATCTTGTCCCAGGTCACGTCCGGAAACTCCCCCGCGACCTCGGAAGCGATTTCGTCCCACATCACCATGGCGTGCCGCTGCGCGTTGCTTTTGGTGACGACGGTGAGGAGCTTGCGGGGCCGGGACCGGGCCAGCTTGAAGGCGTAGCGCAGGATACGCTGCACGCCCGGCCGCGTCATCACCGACACGTCCTGCCCGACCTCGATCGGCAACCCCTTATGGACGCGCCCGCCGACGCCCGAATACTCGCCTTCCGAGTTTTCGCGCACGATCACCCAGTCGAGTTCCGGGCCGGAGACGTGCCGCAGCGGGCTGGTGATGCCGGGCAGGATGCGGGTCGGGCGCACGTTGGCGTATTGGTCGAGCGGCTGACAGATCGAAAGGCGAAGCCCCCAGAGCGTGATGTGGTCGGGAATGTCGGGCGCACCGACGGCGCCGAACAGGATGGCGTCGAACCCGCGGAGCTGATCCGCGCCGTCGGCCGGCATCATGGCGCCATGCGTCTTGTAGTAGTTCGAGCCCCAGTCGAAGTCCTGGAACGCCAGCCGGAAGCCGCCGTCCCGTTCGGCGCAGACCTTCAGGGCCTGAACGGCGGCGTCCACCACCTCCGGGCCGATGCCGTCCCCACCCATCGCGGCGATCTTGTACGTGTTCATGTGCATGTTCCTCCGGATTGGTGGCGTGATGAACGCGGCCGGCATCGGCAGCCGTTTGCCGCCCGGGCGTAGCCGATCGGGGTCGGGCCGACGAGCCCGCCAAGGCTACCGACCGGATTGTTGATGGGGCGGTGGCGGGCCGAAAGGGATCGACCGCGGGCGGCCGGCAGGTTCGGGGGGAGCAATGCTGTCGGCACGCCGAACACGCTTGTCTCTTGCGGTGCCGTTCCCTAACTGACGCGCCATGAGCAGTGATGACCCGAGCCAGCCCGCCGCCGAGCCAACCGCCGCCACCGCCGCTTCGCCCGCCACCGCGCCCGATGCGGGCGACGATGCAGCGGCCCGGATCGCGGCCCTGGAAGCGGAGTGTTCCGAAATGAAGGACCGCTGGATGCGCGCGGAGGCGGAGATCGCCAATGTTCGCGCCCGGGGCAAGCGCGAGGTGGACGACGCCCGGCAATACGCCGTGCAGAAATTCGCCCGCGACGTGGTCGAGGCCGCCGACAACCTGCAGCGCGGCCTCGACAGCCTGCCCCCGCCGCGCACGGGCGAGCCGGAGGCCGTGACCCGGATGCGGGAGGGCTTCGCCGGCGTCGAGCGCAGCTTCATCGCCTTGCTGGAACGGAACGGTATCCGCAAGGAAGACCCGACCGGCGCGCCGTTCGATCCCAATCTGCATCAGGCGATGAGCGAGCAGGAAAGTGCCGCCCACCCGCCGGGCACGGTGACGCAGGCTTGGACCTCGGCCTGGACCCTGAACGGCCGCCTGTTGCGGCCGGCGATGGTCGTCGTCTCCAAGGCGCCGGTCGCGGGGGGCGAGCCGGTGTCGGAGACGACCCTCGATCGAACCTTTTGATCCGTGCTGCACCTGCTCAGATTACGTGCAGTCGAGCCCTTGCCGCACGGCCAGGGCCTCAATACATCCTCACTGACGATTTTCTAGGGAAGCTGGCGGTGCTGCGGGCCGCCCGCATCTGCTGACAAGGAGCCACGAATGAGCAAGGTCATCGGCATCGACCTCGGTACGACGAATTCCTGCATTGCCATTATGGAAGGCAAGGACGTTCGCGTTATCGAGAACAGCGAGGGCGCGCGCACGACGCCCAGCATGGTCGCGTTCAGCGATAGCGGTGAACGGCTGGTCGGTCAGTCGGCCAAACGGCAGGCGGTCACCAACCCGAGCAACACGCTCTACGCCATCAAGCGCTTGATCGGGCGCCGCTACGACGATCCGATCGTCGCCAAGGACAAGGGCCTCGTTCCCTACACGATCGCGCGCGGCGACAACGGCGACGCGTGGGTCGAGGTGAAGGGCCAGAAATACTCGCCGAGCCAGATCAGCGCCTTCATCCTCGGCAAGATGAAGGAAACCGCCGAGGCTTATCTCGGCGAGCCGGTCGCCCAAGCGGTCATCACCGTTCCGGCCTATTTCAACGACAGCCAGCGCCAGGCGACCAAGGACGCGGGCAAGATCGCGGGCCTCGAAGTGCTCCGCATCATTAACGAGCCGACCGCGGCCGCACTCGCCTACGGCATGGACAAACGATCCGCCGGCACGATCGCGGTCTACGATCTTGGCGGCGGCACGTTCGACGTCTCGATCCTCGAAATTGGCGACGGCGTGTTCGAGGTGAAGAGCACCAACGGCGACACGTTCCTCGGCGGCGAGGATTTCGACAGCCGGGTGATCGACTATCTCGCGGACGAATTCAAGCGCGAGCAGGGCATCGACCTGCGGCGCGACAAGCTCGCTTTGCAGCGGCTGAAAGAGGCGGCCGAGAAGGCCAAGATCGAGCTGTCCTCCTCCAAGGAAACCGAAATCAACCTGCCGTTCATCACGGCGGACGCCTCCGGGCCGAAGCATCTCGTGATGAAGCTGACGCGGGCGAAGCTCGAAAGCCTCGTCGACGACCTGATCGGCAAGACGCTCGAGCCGTGCCGCAACGCGTTGAAGGATGCGGGCGTGACGGCGGGCGAGATTCAGGAGGTGATCCTGGTCGGCGGCATGACCCGGATGCCGAAGGTCATCGAGACCGTGAAGAGCTTCTTCGGCAAGGACCCGGCGCGCAACGTCAATCCGGACGAGGTGGTTGCGATCGGCGCGGCGGTGCAGGGCGCCGTCCTCAAGGGCGACGTCAAGGACGTTCTGCTGCTCGACGTGACGCCGCTCTCCCTCGGCATCGAGACGTTGGGCGGCGTGTTCACCCGGCTGATCGAGCGCAACACCACGATCCCGACCAAGAAGAGCCAGGTGTTTTCCACCGCCGACGACAACCAGACCGCCGTCACCATCAAGGTCTATCAGGGCGAGCGGGAGATGGCGGCGGACAACAAGCTGCTCGGGCAGTTCGACCTGGTCGGCATTCCGCCCGCGCCGCGCGGCGTGCCGCAGGTCGAGGTGACGTTCGACATCGACGCCAACGGCATCGTTTCGGTGTCGGCGAAGGACAAGGCGACCGGCAAGGAGCAGCAGATCCGCATCCAGGCGTCGGGCGGTCTCAGCGAGGCCGACATCCAGCGGATGGTGCGTGAGGGTGAGGCGAATGCCGAGGCCGACAAGAAGCGCCGCGAGTTCATCGAAGGCAAGAACCAGGCGGACAGCCTGATCCATCAGGTCGAGAAGAACCTGAAGGAGCACGAGGGCAAGGTTTCCGCGCAGGACAAGGGCGAGGCCGAGGCGGCGATCGCGGCGGCGCGGTCGGCGATGGAGGGCTCGGACGCCGATGCGTTGAAATCGGCGACCGAGCGGCTGAGCCAGGCCGCGATGAAGATCGGCGAGGCGATGTATCGCGCCCAGCAGGAAGCGGGCGCCGGTGCGTCGGCCGGGACCGCCGGCGGGGAAGGGCCGCATGGCGGCGCCGGCCCGAACGAGAAGGTGGTCGACGCCGAGTTCGAGGAGGTCGACGACAAGAAGCGGTCCGCCTGATGTACGCGGCGGATTTGAGGTAATACACCCGCGCCCGGCCACATGCCGGGCGCGTCTTGTTGTACGGCCGGTTTGAAGAGCGGGTATGGCGAAGCAGGATTATTACTCGACCCTCGGGGTCGCCAAGGATGCAAGCGCGGACGATCTGAAGAAGGCGTACCGCAAGCTCGCCATGCAGTATCACCCCGATCGCAACCCGCACGACAAGAAGGCGGAAGCGAAGTTCAAGGAGGTGAGCGAGGCGTATGACGTCCTGAAGGACGACCAGAAACGGGCGGCCTATGACCGTTTCGGCCACGCCGCGTTCGAGAACGGCGGCGGCGGCGCGGGCGGGTTCGGCGGCGGCGGCTTCGATTTCGGCGGCGGCGGCCTGCACGACATCTTCGATCAGATGTTCGGCGACATCACCGGGCGGCGCGGCGGCCGGGCGCGTGCCGGCGCCGATCTGCGGCAGGGCGTCGAGATCGAACTCGCCGAAGCGTTTTCCGGCACCAAGCTCGACATCCGGGTGCCGACCCGCGTCACCTGCGAAAGCTGCAAAGGCACGGGTTCGGAGGACAAGAACAAGCCCGCCGAGACCTGCGGGACCTGCAAGGGCGCCGGCAAGGTGCGCGCCCAGCAGGGCTTCTTCCTGATGGAGCGCACCTGCCCCACCTGCGGCGGAACCGGACGGGTGATCCGCACGCCGTGCCGCGTCTGCCAAGGGGCGGGCACGGTGCAGCGGGAGCGCTCCTTGCAGGTCGCGATCCCGGCCGGGGTCGAGGACGGCACCCGCATCCGTCTCGCCGGCGAAGGCGAGAGCGGCGGCCAGGGCGTGCCGAGCGGCGACCTCTACGTGCATGTTTCGATCCGTCCCCACCCGATGTTTCAGCGCGATGGCGCCAACATCTTCATGCGCGTGCCGCTGCGCATGACCCAGGCGGCGCTTGGTGGCGAGGTCGAGGTGCCGGTGATCGACGGCAGCAAGACCCGGGTCAAAATCCCGGCCGGCACCCAGACCGGCGACCAGTTCAGGCTGCGCGGCAAGGGCTTTTCGGTGTGGCGAAGCGCGGCGAGGGGCGACATGTATATTCAGGTGGCGGCGGAAACACCGCAGAACCTGACCCGGCGGCAGCGCGAGCTGCTGGAGGAGTTTGAGGCCGAGGCGACCGGCAACCGCCAGGGCCATCCGGAGAGCGAGGGCTTCTTCTCGAAGGTGCGGGAGTTCTTCGAGGGCGGCGGCAACTAGAACCGCGGGCGCCGGCGCCGCCCCAGGCCGCAGGGGCGCAATTTCTTTCGGCGAACCAGCACGCTCCCAAGGCGTTCGGATCTGAATCGTGACCGGGCCGGGGGCGCAGAGGTGGCGACACTCGAAAATCCGTCCGAACCGAGCGGTGATCTGATCGCCGGCCAGCACGTGGCGGGTACCGACGTTTATAACCGGACGGGCGAAAAGCTCGGCACCATCCGCGACGTGATGATCGACAAGAAATCCGGCCGGATCGCCTTTGCGATCCTGAGCTTCGGAGGCTTTCTCGGCATCGGCGACCGCTATCACCCGCTGCCTTGGGGGACCCTCAGCTACGACAAGAAGGTGGGCGGCTACGTCGTCGATCTCGACCCGTCCGTGCTGGAGGGCGCGCCGGCCTTCGGCTCCGAGGAGACGATCGCCTGGGGCGATGACGCCTGGCAGCGCCGCCTGCACGACTATTACGGCGCATCGCCGTATTGGACCTCGGTGCCGTAGCGAGGGCCGCCGCGCCCGGCTAAGGTCCGGCCATGATCGGCATCGGCATCGCCGGCATCGCCGGCCGGATGGGGCATCTGCTCGCCGCCCAGGTTCGGACGACACCGGGTGCCACTCTGACCGGCGGCATCGACAGGGCGCCCGCCGCGAACGCGGAGCGGATGCTGCCCGATATCGCCGCGCTCGCGGCGGCGAGCGATGTGGTGATCGACTTCACCCACGCCGGCGCCGTGCGCGCCCACGCCGAGGCGCTGACGGCGGCGAACACCGCCTGGGTTCTCGGCACGACCGGCCTGGACAGCGAAGGCCAGGAGGCCGTCCGGGTGGCCGCGCGCGCGATCCCGGTCATGCAGGCGGCCAACTACTCGCCGGGCGTGGCGCTCGTGATCGCCTTGGCGGAACGCCTGGGAGCGGCGCTTCCCGCCAGCGACTACGATGCCGAGATCCTGGAAACGCACCACCGTCAGAAGGTGGATGCCCCGTCGGGAACGGCGCTCGCCATCGGGGAAGCGGTGGCGCGCGGGCGGGGACACGCTCTCGCCGGGGCCATGGAGAGTGGGCGTCATGGCCAGACCGGGCCGCGGCAGCCGGGCGCGATCGGCTTTGCCTCCCTGCGTGCGGGCCAGGTCGTCGGCGAGCACACATTGCTGTTCGCCTCCGCCTCCGAGCAGATCACGTTGCAGCACCAGGCGCTCGACCGGGGCGCCTTCGCGGCGGGAGCGATCCGCGCGGCCGTCTGGCTGCATGGGCGACCAGCTGGGCTGTACGGCATGCCGGACGTGCTCGGGCTGCGCTGATCGGGGCGGCCGGTCAACATGCCTTGAGCAGCGTGAGGAAACCGGGGCGGCCCGCGTTTGCTTGACCCCTTGGTAGCTTTCGGTCAAACAGCACGGCTTATGAGGCAGGATCGCTGCCGGATCGGTCACAGGTCCGTGCGGCCGAGACCGGTTACGAGGCGAGGGCTGCATGCGGGATCGTGGCGAGTATCTGTTTACGTCGGAGTCGGTGTCGGAAGGACACCCGGACAAGGTCGCCGATCGGATCAGCGATACGGTTCTCGACGCTTTCCTCGCTGCCGATCCTTATGCGCGCGTGGCCTGTGAGACGCTCGTCACCACCAACCGGATCGTTCTCGCGGGTGAGGTGCGCGGCCCCGACTCCGTGAACGAGGAATTGCTGACACGTCTCGTGCGGGAGGCTGTCCGCGACATCGGCTACGACCAATCGGGCTTCAGCTGGAAGAGCGCCGAAATCCAGTACTACCTTCACGCGCAGTCTTCGGACATCGCCCAGGGCGTGGACGCTGGCGGCAACAAGGATGAGGGCGCGGGCGACCAGGGCATCATGTTCGGCTACGCGTGCCGCGAAACCGAGGCGCTGATGCCCGCACCGATCCATTACGCGCACCAGCTATTGCGGCGGATTTCCGAGCTGCGGAAAGCGGGCGACGCGCGCGCCACCGGGCTACAGCCCGACGCCAAGAGCCAGATCACGCTTCGCTACCAGGACGGACGGCCGGTGAAGGCGACCAGCGTGGTTCTTTCGACACAACACGACGACGGCATGGACCAGCACGACATCAAGCGCATGCTGCTGCCGATCCTGGAAGACGTGCTACCGACGGGGTGGATGCCGCCGGAACACGAGTTCTACGTCAATCCGACCGGCAACTTCGTCATCGGCGGTCCGGACGGCGACACCGGGCTGACCGGCCGCAAGATCATCGTCGACACCTATGGCGGCGCCGCGCCGCATGGCGGCGGCGCGTTCAGCGGCAAGGATCCGACCAAAGTCGACCGCAGCGCGGCCTATGTGTGCCGCTATCTTGCGAAAAACGTCGTTGCCGCAGAGCTTGCGGATCAATGCACGATCCAGATCAGCTACGCGATCGGCGTGTCACATCCGTTGTCCGTGTATGTGGACCTGCACGGCTCCGGGCACGACATCGATGAAGCGCGGCTCGAAGGCGTGTTGCGCGAGCTGGTCGATCTGTCGCCGCGGGGCATTCGCGAGCATCTGAAACTGAATCGCCCGATCTATGCGCCGACAGCCGCGTATGGCCATTTCGGCCGCGAGCCGGATGATGCGAAGGGCACCTTCACCTGGGAAAAGACGGATCTGGTGCCGTCGCTCCGAGCCGCCTTCAACCGGCACTGAGCAGCACTCCCCTTCTTCCGCCGAAAGCACCGCCGGACAGGCTCTACGGACGCGCCCGCGGCCACGCGCTGCGGCCGCGGCAGCTTCTGCTGCTGCAAGCGACCCTGCCACGGCTCGCGATCACGCAGGCGGAGGTTGCGTCCGATCCGCGCGGCGCATTCTCTCCGCGGCCCGAACGGCTCTGGCTGGAGGTCGGGTTCGGTGGCGGCGAGCATACGCTGGCGCAGATCGCCGCGTGCCCCGGAGCGGGTGTGATCGCCTGCGAAGTGTTCGAAAACGGCATCTGCTCGCTCTTGTCGCGCCTGGTTCCGGAGGGGAGGGAGGCGGACGCGCCGCTGCCTGGCAACCTTCGCCTTTGGGCGAATGACGCGCGTTTGCTGATGCGTGCGTTGCCGGCCGCATCCGTCGAAAAATTGTTTCTGCTGTTTCCGGATCCGTGGCCGAAGGCGCGCCATGCCAAGCGGCGTTTCGTCCATCCCTTGTTGCTGCCGGAGGTCGCACGCGTGCTGGAGCCGGGCGCGACCTGGCGCGTCGCCAGCGACGATCCCATCTATCAGGACTGGGTCGCAAAGGTGATGGCCGGACAGGTGCTGTTCGAGGCGCCCGCGCCGGTTGCCGAACGACCGCAGGGCTGGCCGCCGACGCGCTATGAAGCGAAGGCGCTCCGGAGCGGTCGAACGCCGCTCTACTGGACATTTACGCGCCGGGGTTGAAGGCGTTCCGCTCGACGCCCGCCGTTCCGATGTCCTATCCTGGCCGCAGGTTAGACGGTCGCTGGTAGCGGAGGAAACAAATGGCGTTCTTCGACGACGCATTGAGGAAATCGGTTCCCGACGGGAATATCACGACGCCGCTGATGGTCGCGGCGGGCGCGCTGTTGCTCGGTAAGATGTTCGGCGGATTTGGTGGCGGCAGCACGGCCGGTGCGCCCGCAAGCACCACCGCGACACTGCCGCAAGGCCAGAGTCCGGCGGAGACGGGCGGCGGCGGTCTGCTCAGCGGGCTTGGCGGTCTGCTCGGTCGTTTGCAGCAGGCGGGCCACGGCGAGGTCGCGAACTCGTGGGTGGGAACCGGTGAAAATGCGCCGATTCAGCCGGGCCAGCTCGGCTCCGCTCTCGGTCAGCAGAACGTCAGCGATCTCGCGCGCCAAGCGGGCGTGAGCGAGCAGGAACTGCTGGCGCAGCTATCGAAAGTGCTGCCGAACCTCGTCAACAATCTGACGCCGGAGGGTCGTCTGCCGACCGCGCACGAAGTCTCGGCCTGGAACCGGCCGTAATTCGTCCGAACTGCCGGGCCGCTACCAGAACTTGAGAAGCTTGAGGAGGGTGACGCCTCCGGCCATGAACCGCACCTCGGAAAACAGCGTCGAGACCTGATACGTCACGAAGAACGCCGCGCCGTAGAACAGGGCGGGTGAGGAGCGTGACCAGCGCAGCGGCTCCGCCGCGAGCGCGGTGAACCAGGGGGCGCGCGAGGCGAAGATCGCGGCGGCGCCGAGTGCCGTTCCGCCGATCAGGTCGGACGGATAATGCGCGCCCATGTAAACCCGCGCCGATTCGAGCAGAACGAACCACGGCACGATGAACCATGTGAGTTTCGGTCGCTGCAGGATGATCACCAGCGCGAGTGCGCCGAAAACCGTCGCGTGATCGCTCGGGAACGAGTTCCAGGTGTTGAGCGGCTCCGCCGGCATGGTCAACGGCGGATGGAAGCCGAGGGCCGGATCATAGTACGGCCTCGGATGCGTGATGAGGGTGTGCTGCAGGAACCGGCTGAGCATGCCGACCGGGAACGCCAGCAACGTTCCGACAAATATCCGGGCCTGTTCTTCAGGAACATCGGTGCCGAACCAGCAGCCCCAGATCAGTGCCAGGATGAGCGTGCCGGAGAATAGGTTGTAATGATCCAAGTCGTAAAAGATCATATCTAACGAGTAGTTCTGGCCCGCGACGGCGTTGATTGCTTCCGCGAGCGGCCGGTCCATCAGAGATGGCTCAAGGGCCAGAAACAATGCTAGGCAGAAAAAGCCGACGGACGCGACAACTCCAGCCATGTAGGGCGCGAGCGTGATCGCGGGCTGGTTACTGATCCCGAGACTCTGTTCGCCCTGAAATTGTTTCATTCATCGCGTGTATGCCTGCCGCGACGCCAGGGTCAAGCGACTTGTGACACTTAGTTTACGGATTCGTAAACGGTGTCGGCCGTGCCACAGCCTCAGAATTGTGAGCGCAATACTGTTTAGCTGCACAACACGGTGCTTGATCGGATCCCGCGCCGGCTTCGTTTCGAACCTGACGCGCTTGCCGATATGGGAGCGCCGGCGTGCATCACGGGCTTGCGGCGCGGCCAGCTCGCAATTTGGAGGTCCGGGCGGGAATCGAACCCACATTCGCGGATTTGCAGTCCGCTGCATCACCACTCTGCCACCGGACCGGCGTTCGCGGAGCGCGGTATATCGGGCGGGGGAAAGGGTGCGGTCAAGCCCGACGGCTTGGCGCTATGCCGGCCCCGCTCCTATAAACCTGCCAGCACCACCATACCGCGACGGGAGCTTGCCCGATGACTCTGCCCAGCACCGCCACGGCCGCCATGGATTTCGCTGACGCCCGCAACCGGATGGTCGATAGCCAGATCAGGCCCAACAAGGTCACGGACGGGCGGATTTTGAACGCGATGCGCGAGATACCGCGCGAGCTGTTCGTGCCCGGCAATGTCATCGCGCGTGTCTACACGGACGAGGACGTGCCGCTCGGCGATGGCCGGGCGCTGATGGAGCCGATGGTGCTCGCCAAGCTGCTTCAGCTCGCGCAGCCCCGGCCCGGGCAGCGGGCCCTGGTCGTTGCCGCCGGCCCGGGCTATGGCGCGGCGGTGCTGGCCGCCTGCGGTCTGTCCGTGGTGGCGCTCGAAAGCTCGGAAAGCCTGCTGGCCCTCGCGCGCACGGCGCTGAAGGCGACCGCGCCGTCGGTCAAAATGGTATCCGGCCCGCTCGCGGACGGCTGGGCGCAAGATGCGCCGTATGATCTGATCCTGATCGAAGGAGCGGTGCGCGACATTCCGCCGGCACTCGGCCCGCAGCTTGCGCCGCAAGGGCGGCTTGTGACGGTCCGCACAGGGCACGGCTCGCTGGGCAAGGGCGTCATCGCGGAACTCACGCCGGCCGGCTTTCATGCACACGCGGCGTTCGACTGCGCGACGCCGGTCCTCACGGAACTGCTGCCACGCCCGCGTTTCGTTTTTTGAGATCGGCCGGTCGGGCGTGCGTCCGATCGGCAAAACGTTGGCGTGTGCAGCTTCCGTGTGGCACATCTCCCGCATGACGGGAGGCTTGCTCTTGGCGAAAAGCGTCAAACGCGCCGGCTTGACGGCACTCGGGATGGCGGCGGTCGGAGCAACGCTCCTCATCCCTCCGGTGAGGGCGCAGGAGGCGAGCCGGCTCGGTACCGCGGCCGGCGCCGCCGGAACGCCGCAGCGTTTCACGACCCATCCGGCCGCGCCGCCGAACGCCACAACGCCGACCGGGCTCGGCCCGAAAACCCTGTCCGAAGCCTTGGCCGCGTCGTACGCCAACAATCCGCAACTCCAGGCGGCGCGGGCGCAACTTCGGTCCGTCGACGAGAACGTGCCGCAAGCGCTCGCGGGATGGCGGCCGACCGTGGTGGTCGCGGGCACGGCTGGGTATGGCGACGGCTATTACCGCCAGTTCGGCACGACCGTGGACCCGACGACGGGGCAGAGGATCGGCGGCTACAACAACTCCCGTCAGGATCGCGATGTCGCGACCGCTCAGGCGACCGTCACGCAGCCGCTCTATCGCGGCGGCCGCACCCGCGCCACGACGAACCGTGCGGAAAACCAGGTGCGGGCACAGCGGGCGCGGCTGATCGCGCAGGAGCAGAGCACCTTCACCGATACGATCAACGCCTATGTCGGCGTGATCGAAGCGCAGGAGGTGTTGGCGCTCGATGTGAACAACACCCGCGTGCTCGCCAAGCAGCTTCAGGCGACGAACGACCGGTTCCGGGTCGGCGAAATCACCCGCACCGACGTCGCGCAAGCGGAGGCGGCGCTGGCAGGGGCAACCGCGACCCAGCAGACGGCCGAAGGCAATCTGGCGACGTCTCGCGCGACGTATCAGCGCGTGATCGGCTACCTGCCCCCCGGCAACCTCGTCGAGCCGCAACCGCTGCGGCTGCCGGCCAAGACCGAAGCGGAGGCGGTCACCCTGGCTTCGAGCAACAATCCCAACGTGGTCGCCGCGCAGTTCGACGATTCGAGCGCGAAGGATGCGGTGGATGTGGCCTTCAGCGCGCTCATGCCGAACCTCAGCCTGCAAGGACAAACGTTCCAGCAGAACAATTCCGCGGTCGCGCGCACGCGGATCAACGGCTACGAGGTGCTCGCCCAGCTTTCCGTGCCGCTGTATCAGGGCGGCGCCGAATATTCCGCCGTCCGGCAGGCGCGTCAGCAGGAGCAGCAGGCGCGCAAAACGCTCGACGATGCGCGCCGGGCAGCGACGCAGCAGGCGATCCAGGCCTGGGAAACGCTCGATGCGGCGCGGGCAACCGTCGAGAGCACGCGCTCGGCGATCCGCGCCAATCAGATCGCGCTGGAAGGTGTGGAACGCGAGGCAATCGTCGGCAGCCGCACCACGCAGGACGTGCTCAATCAGCAGCAGCAATTGCTGAACTCCGAAGTCACGCTGGTGCAGAATCTCGCGAATTTGGTGACGGCGTCCTACACGGTTGCCGCAGCCGTCGGCCGGCTGACCGCACGTGACTTGAATCTGCCGGTGCCGTTGTATGACGAAACCGCCTATTACAACGACGTGCGCGACCGCTGGACCGGAACCGGTGACTACGCCACCGGGCAGCCGGGGCGTTGACGAGATGGAGTGCTGAGCGTGGCCGATGATCATCCGCCGAAGCCCGCGGCGCAGGCTGGCGATCCGTCGATGGAGGACATCCTCGCCTCCATCCGCCGTATTCTGAGCGAGGACGAAACCGGGCCTGGCTCGCCCGAGCCGCGCGGCCGGAACGACAAGTCGGATGACGTGTTCGACCTCGACTCTTCGATGATGATCCCCGAGGAGCGGCCGCCCGTGCCAAAGCCGCCGGCCGCTGCACCGGTCGTGAAGCCTGCGCCGGCTGTGTCCGATCCCGCGCCGGTGCCGCCGCCCGCAGCGGCCGTCGCCTCGACCGAGCCCGCCAAGGCGCGCGCGCCGTCACCACCCGATCTGCGCGTCCACGAAGGTGGCCCGACGCTCGAATCACTGGTGCGGGAGGCGCTGCGTCCGCTGCTCAGGGAGTGGCTTGACGCGCATCTCCCGGCCATGGTCGAGCGGCTCTATCGGGCCGAGCGCGTCGGCGGTCCTTCTCCAAACTGACGAACGAGGCCGCGTCACACGTGCGGCCTCGCCTTCAGCCGCAAGCGATTATTTCATGCTGAACAAAACATTCCAACCGAGTGACATCGAGCCTGGCTTGTACGAAGGCTGGGAGCGATCGGGCGGGTTCGCGGCCGATCCTGCATCGTCGGCCCGGCCCTTCACGATCATGATTCCACCGCCGAACGTGACGGGCAGCCTGCACATGGGTCACGCCCTGACCTTCACGGTGCAGGACACGCTGATCCGCTGGCGGCGGATGCAGGGCCGGGACGCGCTGTGGCAGCCGGGCACCGACCATGCCGGCATCGCGACGCAAATGGTGGTCGAGCGCCTGCTCGCCGAGACGCAAAGCAAACGCCAGGATGTCGGGCGGGAGCGGTTCATCGAACGCGTGTGGCAGTGGAAAGCGGAGTCGGGGGGCACCATCACCCGCCAGTTGCGGCGGCTCGGCGCTTCGCTCGATTGGCCACGCGAGCGCTTCACCATGGATGAGGGTCTCTCGGCCGCCGTGCGGGAGGTGTTCGTCACGCTGTACCGCCAGGGGCTGATCTATCGCGACCGGCGGCTCGTGAACTGGGATCCGGAGTTCCAGTCGGCAATTTCCGACCTGGAAGTGGAGAGCAGGGAGGTCAAGGGCCACCTCTGGTACATTCGCTATCCGATCGCGGGGGAGCCCGACCGCTTCATTACTGTTGCAACCACCCGCCCGGAAACCATGCTGGGCGATACCGGCATCGCGGTGCATCCGGACGATGCGCGCTACGCCGATCTGGTTGGGCGCGAGGCCATCCTGCCGCTGGTCGGGCGGCGCATTCCGGTCGTCGCTGACGCGTATAGCGATCCGGAGAAGGGCAGCGGCGCCGTCAAGATCACGCCCGCGCACGACTTCAACGATTTCGGTGTCGGCCAGCGCCATAGCCTGCCAATGCCGTCGGTGCTCGACCGCGCCGGGTGTGTGACGCTGGCGGAGATCAGCGACGCGATCGAGCCGGTTCCGGGGCGCGCCGATCCCGACTTCCTGCGCGGGCTTGCAGGCCTCGACCGAAGCGAAGCGCGCGCGCGGATCGTCGCTGAGCTGGAACGGCTCGGATTGCTCGACCGGGTCGAGCAGCACACGCATCAGGTGCCGCACGGCGATCGCTCCGGCGTCGCGATCGAGCCGAGGCTGACGGTTCAGTGGTATTGCAATGCCGGCGAACTCGCGAAGCCGGCGATCACCGCCGTCGAGTCGGGCGCCGCATCCTTTGTTCCGAAACAATGGGAGAACACCTTCTTCGCCTGGATGCGCGACATCCAGCCCTGGTGCATCAGCCGCCAGCTCTGGTGGGGCCACCGCATTCCGGCCTGGTACGGGCCGGACGGGTCGGTGTTCGTCGCCCACACCGAGACCGAGGCGCGACAGGCGGCGCGGGCGCAATACGGGCGGGACGAAACGCTGACCCAGGACGAGGACGTGCTCGATACCTGGTTCAGCTCGGCGCTATGGCCGTTTTCGACGCTCGGCTGGCCGGAGCGGACAGCGGAACTCACGCGCTATTATCCGGGCGACGTGCTGGTGACGGGGTTCGACATCATCTTCTTTTGGGTCGCCCGGATGATGATGATGGGCCTGCACTTCATGGGCGAAGTGCCGTTCCGCGACATCTACATCCACGGCCTTGTGCGGGATGAGCGCGGCCAGAAGATGTCGAAATCGAAGGGCAACGTGATCGATCCGCTGCACCTGATCGACACCTACGGCGCGGACGCGCTGCGTTTCACCATCTGCGCGCTGACGGGTCCGGGCCGGGACGTGAAGCTCGGCCCGCAGCGGGTCGAGAGCTACCGGAGCTTCGTCACCAAGCTGTGGAATGCGGCGCGGTTCTGCGAAATGAACGGCGTCGCGCCGGACCCTTCGTTCGATCCGGCTGGTGCCGGCTTGCCCCTGAACCGCTGGCTGCTGGACGCGGCCAACCGTGCGGTGTCGGAGGCGACGGCGGCGCTCGAAGCCTATCGCATCGACGAATACGCGGCTTGCTGCTATCGTTTTGTTTGGAACACTTTCTGCGACTGGTATCTCGAACTGGCGAAACCGGTGCTGGCCGGCGGAGACCAGGAAGCGGCGGCCGAGCTGCGGCGCACGGCCGCTCATGTGCTCGGCGTCATCCTGCGGTTGCTGCATCCGGTGATGCCGTTCGTGACCGAGGCGTTGTGGGATCAGTTCGGCTACGGTGCGCCGTACAGCCTCATCCGGGCGCCCTGGCCGGTTCCGGCGGCGGTCACGGGTGCCGAAGCGGCGCGGGCGGAACTCGGCTGGGTGATCCGTCTCATCGGTGAAGTGCGCGCGGTGCGGTCGGAAATGAACGTGCCGCCCTCGGTGACGACGCCGATCCTGTTGCGCGACGCGCGGCCGGAAACGCTGGCGCGCGCGCGCGCCTGGATCGAGCCGATCCGTCGCCTCGCCCGTGCCAGCGCCGTCGAGGTGCTGACCGGCGAGATGCCGCGCGGCGCGGCGCAGGCCGTGGTGGACGAAGCGACGATCGCGCTGCCGCTCGCAGCGGTGATCGATCTCGACGCCGAACGGGCGCGGCTCGCGAAGGAGCGGGGACGGGCCGAACAGGAAGCGCAGAAACTCGCCAAAAAACTCGACAACGCTGATTTCGTCCGCCGTGCGCCGGAGGAGGTCGTTGAGGAGAACCGCGATCGGCTGAAAGCAGCGCAGGAGGAAGTCGCGCGGCTGGAGGCAGCGCTGCGGCGCATTGCGTGACGCGACTCCTTCGGAGAAAACGTGCTCCGTTGCGGCGCGGGTCGATCGTGCTCGAGCGGGGACGGAGGGTTCGATGTGGACTGCGCTGTTCGTTACGGTCGCCCTGCTGGCAGGCATGAGGGCGCAGGCCGCCGAACCGGCCGAGGCAGACTGGATCGCGCGCGGTTTCCGCTTTCACACCGGCGAGGTGTTTCCCGAACTGCGCATCCACTACCGCACGCTCGGAAATCCGAATGGCCAGCCGGTGCTCGTGCTGCACGGGACTGCGCAAACCGGCGCCGCCATGCTGACAGCGAATTTCGGCGGGCAGCTCTTTGGCCCCGGGCAGCCGCTGGACGCGGCCCGCTATTTCATCATCGTGCCCGACGCGATCGGGGTGGGTGGGTCGTCGAAACCGTCCGACGGTCTGCGGGCGCGCTTCCCCGCCTACAACTACGCGGACATGGTCAGCGCGCAATACCGGCTCGTGTCGGAAGGGCTCGGGCTGCGGCATCTCCGCCTGGTGATCGGCAATTCGATGGGCGGCATGCAGGCCTGGCTGTGGGCGGAGCAGCATCCCGGCTTCGCGGACGGTTACGTGCCGTTGGCTTCCCAGCCGACCGCCATGGCGAGCCGGAACTGGATGATGCGGCGGTTGCTGGTCGAGACGATCCGGGCGGATCCGGCCTATGCGAATGGCGACTACACATCGCAGCCGCCGTCTCTCAGGCTTGCCAACGCGATGTTCAGCATCGCAACGAGCGGCGGTTCGCTCGGCTGGCAAGCACAAGCGCCGTCCGCCGCCGCCGCGGACCGGCTGGTGGACGCGTTGGTGGCGGCGCCGCCGCCCGCCGATGCAAACGACTTCGTTTTCCAATGGCAGTCGTCGCATGATTACGACGCGGAGCCGGAATTGGGGCGCATCAGCGCGCCCGTGCTCGCCATCAACGCGGCCGACGACGAACGCAACCCGCCGGAATCCGGCATCATGGACCGGATCATGTCCCGCTTGCCCCGTGGGGAATACGACCTGATCCCGGCGAGCGCGGAGACGCGCGGCCACGGCACCACCGGCCAGGCCCGTTTCTGGGCCGAGCGGCTGCGGC
>JAFAXA010000051.1 GCA_019241425.1 Acetobacteraceae bacterium
TCGTCATGCCGCATAGCGACGGTGCGGTGGTGCGGGAAGCCAAGGCGGCCGGGCTCATGTGCACGCCGGGCGTCGCCACTCCAACGGAAGGCTATGCGGCACTCGCCAATGGCGCGGATGCGCTGAAGATGTTTCCGGCGGAAGCGATGCCGCCGCCGGTGCTGAAGGCATGGCGAAGCATCTTTCCGGCGAATACGGACTTCCTGCCCGTGGGCGGCATCACGCCCGAGACGATGGCCGGTTACGCGGAGGTCGGTGCGGCCGGTTTCGGCCTTGGCTCCGCGCTTTATCAACCCGGGTTGACCGCTGATGCGGTCGGCGCGCGTGCCCGGGCTTTCGTTACGGCGTGGCGGCGGTTGCGCCCGGCATGACACCCACGCAGAGAGGGAGAGCGAGCGCATGAAACCGGCTGTGCTGGGAGTGGGTGGGCTGCATCCGATGTTCGTCAAGAACATCGAGGAGCCATTCACGCTCGACATTATCGCGGATGAGTCGGAATTCGATCGCGTCGCGGAGAAGGCCGCCGAGTATCGCGCGATCGCGGCGACGGGCGAGTCGCGCGTGCCCGCATCGCTGTTGGCGCGACTGCCGAATGTCGGCCTGATTTCGGTTTTCGGTGTCGGCTATGACGGCGTCGATGTTCCGGCCGCCCGCGCGCGCGGTGTCGCTGTGACGCACACCCCGAATGTGCTGAACGACGACGTGGCCGACCTCGCGATCGGGCTGATGCTCGCGGCTTCCCGCAAGATGGTGGCATCGGACCGCTTCGTGCGGTCCGGCAAGTGGCCGGAAGGACGTTTCCCGCTCGGGACGAAGCTGAGTGGAAGGCGCCTCGGCATTCTCGGGCTTGGCCGCATCGGCCACGCCATCGCGCACCGGGCGGAAGCCTTCGGCATGGCCATTTCCTACGCGCAGCGCCGGCGCGACGAGGCCTCGCCGTATGACTACTACCCCTCGGCGCTCGAGCTTGCGCGCGCCGTCGACGTGCTGGTCGCGATCCTGCCCGGCGGCGAGAGTACGCGCGGCATCATCAACGGACCTGTGCTGGAAGCGCTCGGGCCGGATGGCCTGTTCGTCAATGTCGCGCGCGGCAGCGTGGTGGACGAACCCGCGCTGATCGAGGCGCTCGGCTCCGGCAAGCTCGGGGCGGCCGGTTTGGACGTATTCGTGGATGAACCGAACGTGCCGCCGGCATTGTTCGGTATGGAGAACGTGGTGCTCACGCCCCATATCGGCAGCGCGACATCGCAAACGCGGCAGGCTATGGCCGATCTGGCCTTCGGCAATCTCCAGGCCCATTTCGCGGGCACGCCGCTGATCACGCCGGTCCCGGCCTAGCGTCCGGTTTTGCGAAGGAGAGGAACGATGGCGACGCCGACCAGGCCTGTTCTGCTGACCGGGGCATCCGGGGCGCTCGGCCGCATGCTGACGCGCCGCCTTGCAGCCGCCGGCTGGACGCTGCGGCTGTCGGACATCGCGGCCTTTCCAGACCCGGTTCCGCAGGGCGCGACATTCGACGCGGCGGATCTTGCAGACCAGACGGCCGTTGATCGGATCGCGGAGGGTTGCGGGCTGATCCTGCATTTCGGCGGTGTCTCGACGGAGCACCCGTTCAAGACCGTGCTGGGGCCGAACATCTGCGGCCTTTACAACGTCTATGAAGCTGCCCGGAAGAACAAGGCGCGGGTCGTGTTCGCATCCTCCAATCACGCGATCGGCTTTCACGAACGCACCGAAAAACTCGATGCGGATTGCCAGTTGCGGCCGGACGGTTATTACGGGCTGTCGAAGGCGTTCGGCGAACTCGTGGGACGTTTGTATTGGGACAAGCACGGCGTCGAGACTGTCGTGGTTCGCATCGGCTCTTCATTCCCGGAGGTGAAGGACGAGCGGATGCTCTCCACATGGCTGTCGTTCAATGATCTCGCCTCGCTCATGATCGCCTGCGCCGACGCGCCCGCAATTGGCTACGCCGTGATCTGGGGCGCGTCGGACAATCAGCGCAGCTTCTGGGGTGCGGATAGCCGGGCACGGATCGGCTGGGCACCGAAGGACAGCGCCGACACCGCCGCCGAAAACGTGCGCGGCAAAGTCACGGAAAACTGCGTCATCGAGCGTTATCAGGGCGGCTCGTACGCGGCGATGGACTACTCGCGAGAGGAACCGTCGCCACGCTCGCTGTTCGAATAGTCGCGACCGCTCCGGTCCCTGGATGTCGCACGGGCAGCCTGCGTTTTACGGCAATGGAGGCGCGAGCATCTCTGCAAGCGCTTCCCGCATTCCCGTGCTCGGAATGGAGAAGAACCCGCCATAGGGCTGGCCGAGGTCGAAGATCACCCACATCACGCTGCTCAACGACAACGCGGCGATGCCGAGAAGGATGGCAACGAACCGGTTCTGCGGCGCGCTCAACCCGATGCTTGCGAAGATAATCATCAGCCAGAAAACCAAGATCCAGTAGAACGGTGCGGAAATGGCGGCGCGGGTATCCTCGATCACCGCCATCCGTCCGTTGAACAGGCCGCGCCAATCGCCCACGCAGCGTTGCGCCAGTCGCGCGTGGTAGGTGTCGGACGCATCGAGGCGGTCGATGCTGAGCCCTGCGTCCTCGAGCAGCGCCTCGAGCTTCTGGCTCGGGCCGGTGCGCGCCATGTGCGACGTATCCGGATAATCGACGCCGGTTGGAGGTGGTTCATCCGGCCAGGTGCTTGCGATGACGGCCGCAGTGTAGCTTGCAAGATCGCGGCGCGCCCCGTCGGCTTCCGGGCCGTAGCTCCGCAAGCAGCGATCGAGACGGCTGAGTTCCATCGCATAGTCGCCGCGATCACGATCCGCCTGGTCATAGGTCTGCTTGGCGGAGGCGGTCAGCAAACCAAGCACGAGGGCGGCGAAGGTCACCAGCATGACGATGATGACCTGCACCACTTCGAACGTTTCACGCGTCCGGTGGGCGGCCCTCAGGTGCGGCTGGAGAAGCAGACCCGCCGCACCGCTACCCCAAAGGAGCGCGAACACCGCGCAGGCCGAGAGAACGTCGATCATCCGGCGTGCCCGCTTTAGCTTCTGCCGGGCTGCAAGAGGTTGCCCAGTCCGGTTGATCGGCTTCGGGCGGTGCCCGCCAGGAGATCAGCCCTTTCCGCCATCGCAGGTAATGTTACGAGCGATGCTCGGGGCACGGCCATGTTCTCCGCGTTATGGAGGGCATCATGGAACAACCGTCGCGCTAGCGCCAAGCCGGTTCGGCAGGGCTGCCGCCCCGCCGGTTGACGCCCCGCCGCCGCACCCCGACAACGCCCGGCATGTCGGGGCAGCCCTCAAGCTGGGTGTTGAGCGAGCAATATGCGGGATTGCAGAACCAGGCGCTCGGCTTGGCGGAGGCGGCCTCGCTCGCCCCGGACCTCCGGGTGCTCGTTCCGCGTCCGCCTTGGTCCTGGGTTCCGGCGGCGCTCTGGCCTGCGCCGCTCGCGGCCGTTCCCGCCCGCGCCCTGGGCCCGCCCTGGCCTGAACTCGCCATCGGCTGCGGCGGCGTTGCGGCGGCGATCGGGGCGGCGCTTCGCCAACGCGGGCTGCGGGCCGTGCATGTCCAGCACCCGCGCATGGACCCGAGACGGTTCGATGTGGTCGTGGTCAATCGTCACGACGAACTGACCGGCCCCAACGTCGTGGTTACCCGCACGGCGCTGCACCGGGTGACCCCCGAACGGCTGGCGGAGGCTGCGCGTTTGTGGGCGCCGCGCCTGGCGCATCTGCCCCGGCCGCTGGTCGCCGTGCTGGTCGGCGGCACCAATGGCCGGTTTCGGCTCGATTCGGCGGAAGGGCAGAAGCTGGCCGCGCAACTGGCCGGGATGATGCGGGCCGACCGGGTCGGGGTCGCGCTCACCCCGTCCCGCCGCACCGATCCGGCGGCGCGGGCCGCCCTCGCGGCGGCGCTGGGGCCGCTCGGCGGCTGGATCTGGGACGGCGAGGGCGATAATCCGTATTTCGGCCTGCTCGCGCTTGCCGATGCCTGCGTCGTGACGATCGACAGCGTGTCGATGGTGTCGGAGGCGGTCGCGACGGCGGCGCCGGTGATGATCGCGGATCTTCCCGGCAAGTCCCGGCGGATCGGCCTGTTCACGGAGGGGCTGGCCGGAGATGGCCGCATCCGGCCCTTTGCCGGCCGGCTGGAGATGTGGCCGGTGCGGCCGCTCAACGATACGCAGGCGGCGGCGGACGAAATGCGCCGGCGCCTCGGGTTCTAACGGCAGGGGAAGCGATGCTGCAGATCCAGACCTTCGACGCCCGGCAAGGCGGCAACGTGCTCTACAAGGCGCTCGCCCACCCGCTCGGGGCCGAGGCGATCGCCGCGCTCTGCGCCCGGCTGGCCGGGGCGGGGCCGGTCGCGCTCTACGACCCGGACGGCATCGCCGACGCCCTGTTCGCGCTCTCTCCGCAGGCACTGCCGGTGCAAACCCTGTTCGTGCATGACGTGCTTGCCGTGGGAGTGCGTCGTGCGGGCTTAATCGGGCAACCGCTGACCGACCTGCCGCGCTCGGGCGCGCGCACGGTGCTCGTTGCGTCCTTCGATGCGGCGCGGATCGCGGCGCGTATCGCGCACCTGCTTCCGGATGGCGCGCAGACGGTCACGCTGGACGAGGCGCGTCTGCCCGCTTCGTTGCTGACGAACCGGCGCAAATATCTCGACAAGCTGAACTTCGCGACCAATTTCGTTTTCTTTCGTGACGAAAACGGTTTATCCACCCGCCTGGTTACGGCGAACTACTGGTCGAGCTACGGGGCGGGCGACGTCCGGCTGTGGCTTCGCTTGTTCGACGAAAACGGCACCGCGCTCGCGACCTGGGAAGAGCCGGCCCCCGCCGGCACGGCGGGGATCGCGCTCGACAGCCGCGAGATCCGGGCCCGCTTCGGCTTGCCGGCCTTTACCGGACAATTGTTCCTGCATGCGGTCGGCGCGGCCGGGCACGACGTCATCAAATACGCCCTCGATACCTATGCATCCGACAACGGCGCGAGCCTGTCCTGCACGCACGACGCCAATGCGTGGCCGTCGGACCGCTACGCGGGCTTGCCCGCGCCACGGCCCGATGAGCAGGTCGTGCTCTGGGTGCAGAACAGCCACGCGGTGCCGATTCCATCCGGCACCATTGCGCTCGACCAGATGGGCGCGGAGAAGCCGGTGCCGCTCGGCCGAGACATCGCACCGTTCGGAACGGTACCGCTCGATGTCGCGACGTTGCTGCCCGGCCTGCACTGGCCGGCGCAGATCGAAGTGCGGACCGGGCGGCACGTCGTGCGCCCGCGCTATGAAGTAACGCGCGGCGACCGGACGCGCATCGCGCATGTCAATGTGGAGCGTGCCGACCTGAAGCCCGACCCCGGGATCCCGGCGCTACCGCGACAGCTCGGACGCGGCTTTCTGCTGCCGTTCCCGGTGATGCCGCGCGATCGGTTCCGCACAATCGTGCAGCCGACCCCGATGGCGGAAACCCAGACGACATTGCCGGTGCGGCTCGATGTGTTCGATGCGGAGGGACGGCAGATCGGCGAGAAGTTCCTCGGCTGCCTGCCGCGCCGGTTCGATCTGGCGGTGGATATTGACGAGTTGCTGAACGGAGAGGCCGGGCAGGGTCACGCTGAACTCGTCTACGACTTCCGCGAGGGCGGCGAAGCGGATGGCTGGATGCACACGCTGGTCCGGTACGAGGACCGGCATTCCGGTCATGCCGCGGAGACGAGCTTCGGCGCGCATATCTTCAATACGATCATGACCTACAAGGACGAGCCGCAATCCTACGCGGGGCCGCCGCCCGGCCTGTCGACGCGGCTGTTCCTGAAGCTCGGCGACCGGCGGCGCCGCAGCTTTGCGGCGCTGATCTACGCCGCGTCGGCGCTGTGGCACGAGCGCTCGGCGACGACGCTGCTGTTGCATGACGGGGCGGGCAAGGTGATCGCGGAAGCGCCGGTTTCGATCGCGTGCAGCGGCTCCACCATCGTCTGGCCGCACGAGCATTTCAACGCCGAGTTGCTGGAGGCGGCGGGACCGGTGGGTTACGTGCTGATCCGCGACACCACCTGCCGCCTGTTCGGCTATCATGGCCTGATGGATGACGCGGGCGGCTTCTCGCTCGACCACATGTTCGGGTTCTGAGGACGGCGCCGCGCGCTGACGCACGCGGATGGCGCGGGTCAGCAAGGGGCGAATCGGTGCAGCGTGCTGGGCAACCTTGCGCGCCCGCTACATCGCGTTGATGCGCTCCGCGATTTCCTTCGATGTCGCCGGCTTGCGCAGGAGCGAGAAATTGCCGCTGATCGGCCGGGCGGATGCGAGCTCGGCCGCGCCGGCGGCGATCCCGGTCAACAGGATGGCCTGTAGTTTCTGCCGTCGCTGACGCGCTTCGTGGATGAGCGCCAAACCGTCCATGCCGGGCATCGACAAATCGGAAACCAGCACGTCGACGGTCTCGCCGGCATCGAGAATCGCCAAAGCTTCGGCGCCGGAGTTCGCGGCCAGCACGTCAAAGCCCTCCCGCTCGAGCTGCCTGACCAACACCTCGTGTACGATCGCATCGTCGTCCACCAGCAGAATGCGCCGGCGCGGCGCATCGCTGCTGGGGGAGCCATCTCTGCCGTCCGGCGAGAGCGACGGCTCTTCCGGTACGATCGGAAACCACAGCGTGACCGTCGTGCCTTGCCCGGGCGCGCTCTCGATCTTCAGCGCCCCATCCGACTGCTCGGCAAAGCCTTTGGCCATCGCAAGACCCAGTCCGGTGCCTTTGCCCCTGGGCTTGGTCGTAAAGAACGGTTCGGTGACACGGGCCAGAATGTCCGGCGTCATGCCTTTACCCGTATCGGTGACCGAGAGGCGCAGGTAGCGCTTCGAGGACGGATGAGCGGGCCAGCGCACAGTTCCCTCATTGCCGTCGCCGTGCGGCCAGCGATCGAGTCCGGCCGAGAAAACCAACAAGCCGCCACTCGGCATGGCGTCGCGCGCGTTGGTGGCGAGATTGACCAGCACCGTCTCGAGCTGGCCTCTGTCGGCCAGCAGCACCGGCAGGTTCGGTGCCGCTTGCGCGCGGACCTCGATCGCATCCCCCAGCGTATGAGCAAGGATTTCGCGCATGCTTTCGAGCAGCAACGCGGGATCGATCGTCTCCGTGCGCAAGTTGCCGCGGCGTGCAAAGGCAAGCAGGCGGCCGGTGATCGCGGCGCCGCGCTCGGCGCTCGCGCTGATCCGACGCGCCCAATGGGCGACCTGCTTCGCATCACTCGCGCACTGCACGATCAGGTCGGCGCCGCCCGTCACCGCCTGCAGCACATTGTTGAAGTCGTGCGCGATGCCGCCCGCGAGCTGGCCGAGCGCTTCCATCCGTTGCGCATGAGCCAGGCGCGCTTGCGCGGCGACGCGCGCCGCCACCTCCTCGCGCACCTGCGCCTCCAGCCCCTCATTCAACGCCAGGAGTTTCGCCTCCGCTTTTCGCTGGGCGGTCACGTCGGCCAGGGATTCCATGACGGCTGCGGGCCGGCCCGCGTCATCCCGACGCAGCACCTTCCGTACGGCGGCGATCACCTCGCGACCGTTGCGCGTGGTGTGCTGCAACTCGCCGGTCCATTCGCCGCACCGCTCCAGCGCCGATTCGATTTCGGCAAGTGGGACCGGGAAAACGGTGCGGAGCAGATCATGCGACACGCAACCAACCGCCTCCGCCGCTGTCCATCCGTAGAGGCGCTCGCAACCCTTCGACCAATGGCGGATCGTGCCGTCCATGTCGCGCGCCATGGATGCGCCGAGATCGAGCGTGGTCAGCAGATCCCGCAATCGCCGCTCATTCTCGACGAGTGTCGATTCGGCGGCCTTCCGTGTCTGGATGTCTTGCACGACGGCGATGAAGTGACGAGGCGCGCCGTCCTCGCCGCGCACGAGCGATACGGTCAGCTCGATCCACAGCAAGGTGCCCTCGCGGCGGATGTATCGCTTCTCCATGCTGTAGGTCTGGATCTCGCCAGCGAGCAGGCGATGCACCTGGTCCAGGTCGGTGCCGAGATCGTCCGGATAGGTGAGGTCCTGAAAGGTCCTCAAGCGAAGTTCAGCCTCGGTGTAGCCAAGCATCTCGCAAAGGCGCGTGCTGGCCAGCAGCCAGCGTCCGTCGAGCCCAACATGGGCTACGCCGACCCCGACCGTCGCGAGACGCAGCCGCGTTTCGCTCTCGGCCAGGGCTGCCTCGGCGCACGGTGCGACGGTCATGTTCGTCACCGAATCTAGCACCGCGGCCACATGGATCCAGGCATCGCGGCGCCGATCGGGCCGCGACTGCCGGTTACGACCAGGTTGTCTGCAAAGCCTCGGTTGTTGGTGGCATTTTCGACGCAGATCATCCGGCCCGGCTCAACGAACGTTTGCCGGAGGGTAATGTCAGGGCGATTAACGGTTGGTTACGCCGCCAGCTGGACTTTTAGAACGGATACACTACCGAGGCGATAAGATCGCAAGCTGGTCTCCGCGCGCTCGTTGCAACGCCTATGCGGGAGCCGATGCGGCGATGCGCGTCAATGGCGGGACAGATCGGGATTCGGAACCGCCCGGCGCCCCGTAGATGATCGCCGGTGAAACAACGCATCCACCGTGCTCGCCGCTCCCGGACGCATGAGGATGATCGCGCCGTCGCCGACTTGCAGGGCGGCGCCGCGATCGGGGCGCGGCACGATGGCGCCGTCCCGCCGGTTCAGGCCGACCACGAACAACCCGCCATGGCTCTCCTCCTCCACCTCGCCGACCGTTCGCCCGGCGACCGGGCTGCCCTCGCCGACCGTGACCACCTCGAGATCAAGCCCGAGCAAGCGCAGGTCGCGGGCGAAATCCTCCTTATGCTGCGAGCCGTGGAGAAATCGGTCGGCTTCCGGATAGAGCAGCAATTCGGCGATGCGTTCGGCGCCGATATGCGCGGGCATGACGACGCGGTTGGCCCCGGCCTGGAGCAGCTTGCGTTCGGTGCTCGGCTGCTCGCCCCGCGCGATGATGGTCAGGGTGGGGTTGAGGCTGCGGGCACTGAGCGTGATGAACACATTCGCCGCATCGTCGGGCAGTACGGTCGCAAGACAGCGCGCCCGCTCGATGCCGGCCGTCGCCAGCAGGGCTTCGTCGGTCGCGTCACCGTGCAGCCCCGCGTAGCCGAGGCCGCGGATCTCGGCCAGCAGCTCCTCGCTGCGTTCGAGAATGAGGAACGGCATCGAACCGTCATCGAGCTGGCGCGCGAGCATGCGCCCGATGCGGCCGAAGCCGCAGATGATGATGTGATCCGTCAGGCGATCGATCTGGCTCTGCATCCGTCTCTGCCCGAACAACTGTTGGATCTGGCTCGCGGTAATCAGTTGCACCAGCGCGCCGGTGAGAAAGATCATGCCGGTGCAGCCGAGCACGATCAGCGCCATCGTGATGGCGCGGAGCAGCGTCGTATCGACCGGCCGTACCTCGTCGTAGCCGACGGTGTAGACGGTGAGCACCACCATGTAGACGGCGTCGCCGAGCGGCCAGCCGGCCGCTTCATAGGCGAGGGTCGCGCATAGCATGACGACGGCCATGTAAAGGCCGCCCCCGAGCAGATTGCGGAGCGGCGAGGCGAGCAGGCCGGTAACGGGCGGAGCCGCGAGGACGCGGGAGGTCGCCTGGCTGGAACGCGGCGGGCGGCGCGGCATGGGCGCGAGTAGAGCCGGAACGCGACGGTTTCGGAAGACGAATGGTGGGCGCGACAGGGATTGAACCTGTGACCCTTCGCGTGTGAAGCGAATGCTCTCCCGCTGAGCTACGCGCCCCCCTCGCCCGAGGGCGGGACTGTTAGGCGGGCGCCCCGGATGCGTCAAGCACGCGGGTTGCCAATCGCGACGCAGCCCCGACACTCCACCCATGCGCCTTCGCCTCTCGCTCGCCTTGCTGTTTGCCGTGACCCACGCGGGTTGGTGCGCGCCGAGCCGCGGCGCCGGGCCCCTCGCGGCGCCGGACGTATCGGCCGGCTACGCGATCTACGCGCACGGCCTCCATGTCGCCGACATGCAGGCCGGCTACAGCCTCGACCCAATCGGCTACCGGGTGCAGATCGCGTATCACACCACGGGGCTTGCGGGTGTGCTGTGGGGTGGTCATCAGCTCAGCATCGCCGAGGGTTCCTGGAACCTCGCCGCCGCCCTTCCCCGCCGCTTCGAGGGCGAAGGCGTATGGCGAGGCGACCAGCGGTCGACCGTGATCGCGTACGAACAAGGGCAGCCGTCCGTCCAAGTCCTGATCCCGCCCGCCGACGCGGAACGGGACCCGGTGCCGGAGGCTTTGCAGGCCAACACGATCGACACCTTGAGCGCACTCGCGCAGTTGCTGCGGCAGGTGGAGACGACCGGCAGATGCGAGAGCCGTGCCCGCACCTTCGATGGCCGCCGGCTCGCCGAAGTGTCGGCGCGCACCGCCGGGGACGAGACACTGACGGCGACCGCACGGTCCCCCTTTGCCGGACCGGCGCTCCGCTGCGACTTCGAGGGGCGCCAGCTCGCGGGCTTTCTGCGCGGCGAGGACCAAGAAGCGCTGCGGCGCGTCCAGCACGGCTCGGCGTGGCTCGCTCCTGTGGCGCCCGGCGGCCCGAAGGTCCCGGTTCGGATCAGCTTCGAGACCCGCTGGTTCGGCACCACGACCATGTATTGGACCGGCCGCCCGACCGAGTAGCGCTCGGCACGCGCCTTAGGAAATATGTTACGCTGTTGTCCCTTACGATCCGGGAGCCAACCTGGGTTGGCCTCTAGAGGATCCCACGATGAGCGACGTCGGCTTCGACGTGCACGAGCAGGTTGCCCGGATCGTCCGCGCCCAGGAGGCGACGCGGAACTTTATCGCCGAACGCGACAAGCTGCTCGCGAAAGCGCGCAAGCTGGATTGCGACCCGCTGGCTCGCCCCGGCCCTGGCGATCGCATCCGTGATCGGCGGCCTGCTCGGCACGGCTGCTTTCATTGCGAGAGTGATCCGTTGAGGACTGTGGGGACAGTGGGGCGATGACGGTGCCTGCGACCGCCGTCATCCTGGCCGCGGGGCTCGGCACCCGCATGAGGTCCGCCCTTCCGAAGACGCTGCACCCGGTTGCCGGACGACCGATGCTGCGCCACCTCCTCACGAGCTGCGAAGCGGTGTTTGACCGCATCGTCGTGGTGGTCGGCCCCGGCATGGAGGCGGTGGAACGGGCCGCCGCACCGCATGGCACGGTGGTGCAGCGCGAATCGCTCGGCACGGCTCACGCCTCGCGGCAGGCGCTTGCCGAGTTCGGCGGCGGCGAGGTCACGATCCTCTACGCCGACAACCCGCTGATCCGGCCGGAGACGCTGAGGCGGCTGCTCGACCGGCGACGGCGGGGCGATGCCGGTTTGGCGCTGCTCGCGATGCGGCCGGCCGATCCGGGGCGCTACGGCCGGGTGATCGGCCGCGACGGCTTCGTCGAGCGTATCGTCGAATGGGTCGATGCGACGGAAACCGAGCGCGCCGAGCCTCTCTGCAACGCCGGCGTGCTGAGTGCGGCTGCTGCCGACATGGCGCGGTGGCTCGAAGCGGTGCGGGCCGATAATGCCAAGGGCGAATACTACCTGACCGACGTCGTGGCCCTCGCCGTCCGGGAAGGAAAGCGGGTCGCGGCGGTGGAGGCGCCCTATGACGAGCTGAGGGGCGTCAACTCTCGCACCGAGCTGGCCGAGGCGGAGGCCGCCGTGCAGTGGCAGCTTCGCCGTGCCGCCATGGAGGCGGGCGTGACCATGACCGACCCAGCCAGCGTTTTTCTTTGCGCGGACACCAAACTCGCCCCGGATGTCACGATCGGACCGAATGTCGTGTTCGGGTCGGGTGTGACGGTCGAGCGCGACGCGGAGATCCGCGCCTTCAGCCATTTGGAGGGCTGTACGGTCGGCGCCGGCGCGCTGGTCGGCCCCTTTGCCCGCCTCCGGCCCGGCGCGGTGCTGGAAAGCCACGCCCATGTCGGCAATTTCGTGGAGATCAAGGCGGCCCGGCTCGGAGCGGGGGCGAAGGCCAATCACCTGACCTATATCGGCGATGCCGAGGTGGGCGCCGGCTCGAATATCGGGGCGGGCACGATCACCTGCAATTACGATGGCTACTTCAAGCACCGGACCACGATCGGCGAGCGGGCCTTCATCGGCTCCGACACGGCGCTGGTCGCGCCGGTGACGGTCGGCGACGGCGCGATCGTCGCGGCCGGCAGCGTGATCACCGAGGACGTGCCCGCGGATGCGCTGGCCATTGCCCGTGGCCGCCAGGTGGCGAAGCCCGGCCGGGCGGCCGCCTTCCGGGACCAGCAGGAACGCAAGAAGCAAGGGAAGACGCGCTGATGTGTGGGATTGTCGGAGCGATCGGGAGCCGCCCGGCGGCGCCGCTGCTGCTCGATGCGCTCCGCCGGCTCGAATACCGGGGCTATGACAGCGCCGGTATCGCGACGCTGGTGGGAGGCGCGATCGAGCGGCGGCGGGCGGAGGGCAAGCTCGTCAACCTTGCCGCCGCGCTCGACCGCGCGCCGTTGCCCGGCAATACCGGGATCGGTCACACGCGCTGGGCGACGCATGGGGCGCCCACCGTAGCCAACGCCCACCCGCACGGCACCGATCGCGTCTCGATCGTCCATAACGGCATCATCGAGAACCACGCCGAACTCCGGGCCGAGCTGGAAGCCGAAGGACAGATTTTTCACACCGAAACCGATACCGAAACCGTGGCGCAGCTCGTTGACCTGTATCTCCGGCGCGGCATGGCGCCGCTGGAGGCGGCCGGGGCGGCGTTCAGACGGCTGGAAGGCGCCTATGCGCTCGCGATGATTTTCGGGGGCGAGCCGGATCTGATCGTCGGGGCGCAGCGGGGTGCGCCACTGGCGGTCGGGTTCGGCGAGGACGAGATGTTCGTCGGCTCGGACGCGCTGGCGCTGGCGCCGCTGACCCGCCGCATCGCCTATCTGCGGGACGGCGATTGGACCGTCGTGGACCGCAAGGGGGCGCGCTTCTTCGACGCGGACGGCGCGGAGATCGAGCGCGAAGTCAAGCTGACCCGCCTGACCGGGGCCTCCATCGGCAAGGGCAATTTCCGCCACTTCATGGAAAAGGAGCTGCACGAGCACCCGGCGGTGATCGGCGACACCTTGCACCGGATGGTCGATCCCGGGTCCCGGGCGGTCGTGCTGCCCGAACTGCCCTTCGATCTCGCCCGCATCCCGCGCATCACCATGAGCGCGTGCGGCTCGGCCTTCTATGCCGGGCTGGTCGGCCGGTGGTGGTTCGAGGCGGTCGCGCGGGTGCCGACTGACGGCGATTTCGCGAGCGAGTTCCGGTACCGGACGCCGCCTTTGGAGCGGGGCGGGCTCGGATTGCTGGTCAGCCAGTCGGGCGAGACCGCCGATACGCTGGCGGCGCTTCGCTACATGCGCGAGCACGGACAGCACGTGCTGTCCGTCGTCAACGTGCCGGAAAGCAGCATGTCGCGCGAATCTCATGCGATGCTTGAAACCGTCGCCGGACCGGAGATCGGCGTCGCCAGCACCAAGGCCTTCACCTCCCAACTGGCGGTGCTGGCCTGCCTCGCGATCGCGGCCGGACGCGCGCGGGGCGTGATCGGCCCGGAGCAGGAAGGCAGGCTTACCGATGCGCTGCTCGAGGTGCCGGGCCGTGCCGCCGAGGTGCTGGATCACGACGCCACCATCGGACGCATCGCGGCCCGGGTCGCCGAGGCGCGGGACGTGCTCTATCTCGGGCGGGGCAACTGCTACCCGATCGCGCTGGAAGGCGCGCTCAAGCTGAAGGAGATCAGCTACATCCACGCCGAGGGCTATGCCGCCGGCGAGATGAAGCACGGCCCTATTGCACTGATCGATCCGGCGGTGCCGGTGATCGCCATTGTTCCCTCCGGGCCGCTATTCGAGAAAACGGCCTCCAACCTCCAGGAAGCGGCGGCGCGCGGCGGCAAGGTCATCGTGTTCAGCGATGCCGAAGGCGCATCCAAACTGAAGGGCATCGCGGCCGAGACCGTCGTGCTGCCCACGGTTGATCCCTTCGTCGCGCCGATCCTGCACGCGATCCCGGTGCAGCTCCTCGCCTATCACGTGGCGGTGCTGAAAGGGACGGACGTGGACCAGCCGCGCAATCTCGCGAAATCCGTGACCGTCGAATAGGGAACGCCCTCCCCGCCGCCTTTGGCGGCCAGCGCGAGAGGGCGCGTCGCTTACTTCTTGCCGGAACTCTTGCCGTGCGCCTCGGTCGAAGACTTGTGAGCATTCGTTGAATGCTCGTGCGCCTTCGTCGAGTGTTCGTGCGCGGCCTTGTGGTCCCCCTTGCCGTGCTGCTCGGCGGCAGCACGATGGGATTTGGCGGCGGTCTCGTGGTGGTCGGCCGCCTTGCTATGACTTTCCTTGGGCATGCTTCCTCCAATGATCGGTTTGGCCGTGCAGACTCCGTTGAGCATCGGGCTGCAACGGCCATCATCTATCGCCGTGGCCCACCATTCGGTTCCCTCTCGCATCGTTTCCGGCACCGGATTGGCTTGACGCTTCGCGGGGCGGTGGACGTGCTGACAATCGGGGCCGGACTGCCTATCTGTTCCGCTTCGCAGCAGCATTCGTGCCTGCGACAGATCAGGGAGCGCCATCATGCTCAATCAACCCTCATCCCTGCCCTTGAAGGACCCGACGCTCCTCCGGGAGGTGAACTACATCGACGGAAAGTGGGTGGGGGCGGATAGCGGCAAGACGCTCGGCGTCAAGAACCCGGCGACCGGTGAGCTGGTCGGCACGGTGCCGGCCGTGGGTGCGGCCGAGACGCGGCGGGCGATCGAAGCGGCGCACCGGGCGTTCGGCGCCTGGCGCGCCCTGCTCGCGAAGGAGCGCTCGGCGATCCTGCGCCGCATGTTCGAACTGATGCTCGCCAACACCGACGACCTGGCGACCATCATGACCGCGGAGCAGGGCAAGCCGCTGACCGAGAGCAAGGGCGAGATCGCCTACGCCGCCAGCTTCCTCGAATGGTTCGCCGAGGAGGGCAAGCGCGTCTATGGCGACGTCATTCCGCCGACGCTGAAGGGCCGCCGGATCATCGTCATGAAGGAGCCGGTGGGTGTGGTCGCGGCGATCACGCCCTGGAACTTCCCGGCGGCGATGATTACCCGCAAGGCCGGTCCGGCCTGGGCGGCGGGTTGCCCGGTGGTGATCCGACCGGCCAGCCAGACGCCCTTCTCGGCGCTGGCCTTGGCCGTCCTCGCGGAGCGCGCCGGCATGCCGCCCGGCATCTGCAACGTCATCACCGGCCCGGCGGGCGAGACCGGTGCCGAGCTGACCGGCAATCCGCTGGTGCGCAAGCTGACCTTCACCGGCAGCACCAGCGTCGGCGCGCAGTTGCTGGCGCAATGCGCGCCCACGATCAAAAAGACCAGCATGGAGCTGGGCGGGAACGCGCCCTTTATCGTGTTCGACGACGCCGATCTGGATCAGGCGGTGCTCGGCGCGATCGCCAGCAAGTATCGCAACACCGGCCAGACCTGCGTTTGCACCAACCGCTTCCTCGTGCAGGACGGCGTGTACGACGCGTTTGTCGAGAAGCTGACGGAAGCGGTGGGTAAGCTGAAGGTCGGCAACGGCATGGAGGAAGGCGTCACCCAGGGACCGCTGATCAATGGGGCGGCGGTCGAGAAGGTGAAGGCGCACATCGCCGACGCGGTCGGACGTGGCGCGAAGGTCGTCGCCGGCGGCAAGGCGCATTCGCTCGGCGGCAACTTCTTCGAGCCGACCGTCATCACCGGCGTCACCACCGACAGCGATGTGTTTCGGGATGAAACCTTCGGCCCGCTTTCCGCGGTGATCCGGTTCAGGACCGAGGAGGAAGCCATCCGGCTCGCCAATGACTCCGAATACGGCCTCGCCGCGTATTTCTACGCCCGCGATATCGGCCGCATCTTCCGGGTGTCGGAGGCGCTGGAGACCGGCATGGTCGGCGTCAATGAAGGCATCATTTCGACAGAGGTCGCGCCGTTCGGCGGCACCAAGGCGTCCGGCCTCGGGCGTGAAGGCTCCAAATACGGCATCCAGGATTTCCTCGAAATCAAGAACGTCACGCTGGGCGGCATCGGCACCTGAACCTGGCCGTGGCTTTCGACTTCGACCTTTTCGTCATCGGCGGCGGTTCGGGTGGCGTGCGCTGCGCCCGGATGGCCGCCGGCTATGGCGCGCGGGTCGCGATCGCGGAGGAGCGGTTCTGGGGCGGCACCTGCGTCAATGTCGGCTGCGTGCCGAAGAAGCTGCTGGTACAGGCGGGCGAGTATGGGGGCTGGGCGGAGGATTCGCACGGCTTCGGCTGGGACATACGCAGGGGACCGCATGACTGGCCGAAGCTGATCGGAGCCGTCCATCACGAGGTGTCGCGGCTCAATGGCACCTATCGGCGACTGCTCGAAACATCCGGCGCGACCGTATGGGAAGACCGGGCCGTGCTCGCCGATGCGAATACGGTTGAAGTGGGCGGCAAGCGGATCACGGCCGAGCGGATCGTGATCGCGACCGGCGGCTATCCGGTTAAGCCCGGCATTCCCGGCGAGGAATTCGGGATCGTTTCGGATGATGCCTTCGCGCTTCCGGAACGCCCGGCCCGGATCGCGATCGTCGGCGGCGGCTATATCGCGGTCGAGTTCGCGGGCATCTTCGCGGCGCTCGGCTCGGAGGTCGATTTGGTTTACCGCCAGCCATTGCCGCTGCGCGGGTTTGATGGCGCGCTCGCCGAGCAACTCGCCGAGACGATGAAGGTGCAGGGCATCCGGCTGCATCCGGGC
>JAFAXA010000132.1 GCA_019241425.1 Acetobacteraceae bacterium
AGCGACTACCCGAACCAGGTCAACAACGTGCTGTGTTTCCCGTTCATCTTCCGGGGCGCGCTCGATGTCGGCGCGACCACGATCAACGAGGAGATGAAGCTCGCCGCCACCCGCGCCATTGCCGCCCTCGCGGAGGCCGAGCAGTCGGACGTGGTCGCGAGCGCGTACGGCGTGCAGGACCGGTTCGGCCCCGAACACCTGATCCCGCGCCCGTTCGATCCGCGCCTGATCAGCCGGGTCGCGCCCGCCGTCGCGCAGGCGGCGATGGAGAGCGGCGTCGCGACGCAGCCGATCGCCGACATGCGCGCCTATCGCGAGCACCTGGAAGGCACGGTGTACCGGTCGGGTGAGGCGATGCAGCCGGTGTTTGCCGCGGCCGCCGGCTCCGAAAGCCGGATCGTGTTCGCGGACGGCGAGGACGAGCGGGTGCTGCGGGCGCTGCAGGTCATCGTGGACGAACGGCTGGCGAAGCCCATCGTGGTCGGGCGTGCCGACGTGATCGCGCAACGGGCGACCGAACTCGGCTTGCGGATCAAGCCGGACCGGGATTTCGCGGTCGCGCCGCTCGGCGCCGCCGAACCGGACGATGTCGAGGAATATCTGAAGCTCGGGCGCCGGCATGGCGTGACCTCCGCGCGCGCCGATCTCGAAGTGCGGCGATCGGCGACGGTGCGCGCGGCCTTGATGGTGCGGCGAGGCCAGGCGGACGGCATGTTGTGCGGCCTCACCGCCAGCTACGCCATGCAGATGGAGCGCATCAAGCTGGTGATCGGCCATCGCCCCGGCTGTTCGGTGTTCGGGGCGATGAACATCCTGATGGTGCCGCAACTGGTCGCGATTTGCGACACGCAGGTGAACGAGGATCCGACGGCCGAGCAACTGGCCGAAATCAGCCGGCTCGCGGCGGCGGAAATGCGCCGCTTCGGCCTGACGCCCCGCATCGCCATGCTGTCCCATTCCAGCTTCGGAAGCGCGAACAGCGCCTCGGCGCGCAAGATGCGCAAAGCGGCGGAGCTGCTGTCCGAGCGCGAGCCGTCCCTGGAAGTCGAGGGCGAGATCCAGGGGGACGCCGCCTTGTCGCCGCAGGTGCTGGAGCGGCTGTTCTCGGGGGCGCGCCTGAAGGACATAGCGAACCTGCTCGTCATGCCGACGCTCGATGCTGCGAACATCGCGTTCACCTGCCTGCGGGTCGCCTCGAGCCAGGGCGTGACGGTCGGCCCCATTCTGCTCGGTGGCGCCAAGCCCGCGCACATCCTGTTGCCGACGAGCACCGTGCGCGGCATCGTCAACATGACGGCGCTGACCAGCGTCGAAGCGTCGATGCAATCGGCATGAACGTGCCTGCAAGCAGATCGTAATTGCTGCAACGGCCGCCGTCGTGGCGGCCTAAGAAACGGGAGGTCGACCATGGCGCGTGTTGCGCTCGTTACCGGCGGAATGGGTGGACTGGGCGAAACCATTTCGACCCGGCTTTCGCAAGCAGGCTTCAAGGTGGCGGTGACGCACTCGCCGGGCAACAAGAAGTCGCAGGAATGGCTGTCCGGTATGAAGGGACAGGGTCACGAATTCTATGCGGTCGGCTGCGACGTCGCCGATTTCGAGAGCTGCGTCACCGCGGTCAAGCAGGTGCAAAGCGAGTTCGGCCCTATCGACGTGCTGATCAACAACGCCGGCATCACCAAGGACATGACCTTCAAGAAGATGACCAAGGCGGATTGGGATGCGGTGCTGAACACCAATCTCGACAGCGTGTTCAACATGACGAAGCCGGTGGTCGACGGCATGGTCGAGCGCGGCTGGGGCCGCATCATCAACATCTCATCGGTGAACGGGCAGAAGGGCCAGTTCGGCCAAACCAACTATTCCGCCGCCAAGGCGGGCATGCACGGCTTCACCAAGGCGCTCGCCTATGAGGTCGCGCGCCGCGGCGTGACGGTGAACACGATTTCACCCGGCTATATCGGCACCAAGATGGTGATGGCCATTCCGAAGGAAGTGCTGGACAGCAAGATCCTGCCGCATATTCCGATGGGCCGGCTCGGGCGGCCGGAGGAGATCGGGGCGCTGATCGTTTATCTCGCGTCCGATGACGCGGCGTTCCTGACCGGCGCCAACATCGCGATCAACGGCGGCCAGCATATGCAGTAGCGTCGGCCCGGGCGGCCGGTTGGCGGTTGGCGCCGCCGGCGGCTGCCCGGAACTCGGTCGGCGTCTGCCCGGTCTGCAGCCGGAAGAAGCGGGAGAAATATGCGGGATCCCGAAAACCGAGGCTGAAGGCGATCTCGCTCGTCGATGATCGGGTCGAGACCATCCGGTGCTTCGCCTCCCGGACCAAACACGCGCTGATGATTTGCAGGGGCGACCGGCCGGTATGACGGCGGCAATGCGCGGTCAGCCTGCTTTCGCTCACGCCCAGCACGGCCGCGTAATGCCCGATGGGCAAACCGGCGCGGGGTTTCGCGTCGATCATCTCCTGGAACCGCCGGACGACGCAGGACGGCTTTTCTGCATTGAAGGGGCTGAACCCCGAATCCGTGTTCATAGGCGTGAGCCTCCCAATATAGCGGCGCAGGCCGCGCTTTGACATTGTGTTCGTATGGCGCACATTCGTGCGGTGTGTGAACAGTGTTGCATTGCAGCGGTGGGGAGTCAAGGAGAATCCGTTTGCGCGACGAGGAGCAGAACCGGGATTTCGTGACTGCGCTCGCGCGCGGGCTGGAGGTGTTGCAGGCGTGCGGCAGCGGTGGGCGCGGGCTCACCCTCGCCGAGATCGCCGAGCTGGTCGGCCTTCCCCGGGCGACGGTCCGCCGCTCCCTGCTCACCTTCGCGGAACTCGGCTACGCGGAAACCGATGGCCGCCTGTTCCGCCTGACCCCGAAGGTGCTGAAGCTTTCCGCCGCCTATCTCGGCTCGACGCCGCTGCCGCGCGTCGCCCAGCCGGTGCTCGAACGGCTCAGCGCGACCCTCGGCGAAAGCTGCTCGATATCCGTTCTGGACGGGGCGGAGATCGTCTACGTGGCGCGGTCCCAGGCGACCCGAATTCTCGCCGAGGAGCTGGCGATCGGCTCTCGTTTGCCGGTCTGGCCGACCGCGATGGGTCGCGTGCTTCTGGCCGACCGGCCGGAGCAGGCCGTCACCGACCTGCTCGGCAAGATGCCGCCGAGGAAACACACCGAACTGACGCTCACCGATCCGGCCGCGCTGCGGACCGCCCTGGAGCAGGTGCGGGCCGAGGGCTACTGCATCGTCGATCAGGAACTGGAGCAGGGCCTGCGCTCCATCGCGACCCCCGTGCGGTCCGCGTCGGGGTCGGTGGTTGCGGCGCTCAATGTCGGCACCCATGCCGGGCGGTGGTCGATCGGCGATTTGCGGCGGCAGATCAGGCCGGCCTTGCAGGAGGCGGCGGCTTCCATGCAGCCGCTTCTGGTGCTGTGATGCCGGCGGGCGGCGCGGGAAAGTGCAAGGGCGTCCGGCGTTCGTCCCTTGAGCCGCGCATACCGAGACCGTAAACCAGGGTGGAGCGGAGAAGGTGGGCCGCATCAAGGGTCTTTGGCCGGTGTAGGGAGGCGGAACGATGTTCTTGCGCGCCGGCGATCTTACGGTCCACGCGCAAGCCGACGGTCCCCCCGGCGCGCCCGCTTTGTTGCTTCTGCATTCAATCGGCACCACGCTGCATGTGTGGGACGGCCAGGTGAAGACGCTGGCTCGTTCGTTCCATGTCATCCGTATTGATTTGCGAGGGCACGGGCTGACCGCGGTCCCGCCCGGGCCGTACACGATCGACGGCATGGCGCGGGACGCGCTGGCGGTGCTCGATGCGCTCGGCGTCGAACGGGCGCACGTGGCCGGGCTTTCCCTGGGCGGCATCATCGCGCAGCAGATCGCGGCGACGGCGCCGGACCGGGTGCTGAGCCTTGTGCTCTGCGACACGGCGATGGTCATTCCGCCGCGTGATCTTTGGACCGAGCGGGCGGCGACGGTGCGAGCGCAGGGCATGAAGGCGATCGCCGACGGGGTGTTGGCGCGCTGGGTCACGCCCGGCTTCAAGGGCAGCGACGAGGCGGCCGGGTTGCGGGCGATGCTGCTGCGCACGTCGCCGGAAGGCTACGCCGCGTCCGCGGAGGCGATCCGGGAGGCGGATCAGACGGCGTCGAGCGGCAGGCTTCAGGTTCCAACGCTCATTCTGGTCGGCGATCAGGACGCGGCGACACCGCTCGAGAGCGCGCGCGCGATGCAGGCGGCGATCGCCGGATCGCGCCTCGAAGTGCTAACCGGGGTCGCGCATATTCCGACCGTGGAGCGGCCGGACGCGGTGGCCGACGCCATGCTCCGCTTTCTCGCGCCGGTGCCGGACGACCGCTATGAGGCGGGTCTCGCGGTGCGCAAGCAGGTGCTCGGCGAAGCGCATGTGGCGCGGGCGACCGCCGCGATCACCGACCTCGATCGCGAGTTCCAGGCCTTCATCACTCGCACCGCGTGGGGCAGCGTCTGGGTGCGGCCGCATTTCGACCGGCGGACGCGCTCTTTGCTGACGCTCGCGATGATGGCTTCGCTCGGCCACCACGAGGAGTTCAAGCTGCATGTCCGCGCGTCGCGCAACACGGGCGCGACGCCCGCGGACATTGCGGAGCTGCTGCTTCAGGTCGCGGTCTATGCGGGCGTGCCCGCCGCCAATGCGGCGTTCAGGATCGCCAAGGAAACGCTACGGGACATGGACTCCTGACCGGCGGCCGGCGCCTCGGGGGGAAGATGAGGGGAGAGGACGATGGCGGTTAAGAAGGTTCAGCGGGACGCACGCGAGGCCCTGGCAGGCGTGCTGCGGGACGGCATGACCATCCTGTCCGGCGGCTTCGGCCTGTGCGGCATTCCGTCGGCGTTGATCGACGCGATCCGCGACAGTGGGGTCAAGGATCTCACCGTCGTTTCCAATAATGCGGGCATCGACAATGTGGGCCTGGGCGTGCTGCTCGAAACGCGGCAGATCCGCAAGATGATCAGCTCCTATGTCGGCGAGAACAAGACGTTCATGAAGCAATACCTGGCGGGCGAATTGGAGATCGAGTTCAATCCGCAAGGCACGCTCGCCGAGCGCATCCGCGCGGGCGGAGCGGGCATCCCCGCCTTCTTCACCGCAACCGGCGTCGGCACGAAGGTCGCCGAAGGCAAGGAAACGCGGGAATTCGAGGGCCGCACCTACGTCATGGAGCGCGGCATCTTCGGCGATCTCGCAATCATCCACGCGCATACCGGCGACACCGAAGGCAACCTCATGTATCGAAAGACGGCGCGGAACTTCAATTCGATCATGGCGACGGCGGCGCGCACCACGGTTGCCGAGGTCGAGAATCTGGTGGAACCGGGCGAGATCGACCCGGATCATATCATCACGCCCGGCATCTACGTGCATCGGCTGGTGAAGCTTGAGCACGTCAACAAGCAGATCGAGCAGCGCACCACCCGCAAACGCGAAACGGTCTGAGGAGGAGCGGAACACATGCCCTGGACCCGTGATCAGATGGCGGCCCGCGCCGCCCGCGAACTGCAGGACGGTTTCTACGTCAATCTCGGCATCGGCATCCCGACGCTGGTTGCGAACCACATTCCGCCGGGGATGACGATCCAATTGCACAGCGAGAACGGCATGATGGGCATGGGGCCGTTCCCGTATGAAGGGGAGGAAGATCCGGATCTCATCAACGCGGGCAAGCAGACCGTGACCGAGTTGCCGACCACGAGCTACTTCGACAGCGCCGAGAGTTTCGCGATGGTGCGCGGCGGCCATATCGCGCTGTCGATCCTCGGCGCGCTGCAAGTGGCGGGGAACGGTGATCTCGCGAATTGGATGGTGCCTGGCAAGATGGTGAAGGGCATGGGCGGCGCGATGGATCTGGTCGCGGGCGTGCCGAAGGTCGTGGTGGTAATGGAGCATACGGCGAAGGACGGGTCGTCGAAGATCCTGAAGGAATGCACCTTGCCGCTGACCGGCACGGGCGTGGTCGACATGATCGTGACCGAACTCGGCGTGTTCGACGTCAAGCCGCAAGGAGGCGGCCTGACACTCGTCGACGTGGCGCCGGGTGTCACGGTGGAGGACATCCGCGGCAAGACCGAGGCGCCGTTCGACATTCACCCGGATGTGCAAAAAGCCGCATGACCGAAGGAACCCGCTGATGCCCGACGTCCGCGATGCGTTGCTGATCGCCAAGAACACCGAAGGCAAGCTGGTGCGGCGTCCGCTGTCGCCGCATTTGCAGATCTACCGGCCGCAGATCACCTCGGCGTTGTCGATTTTTCACCGCATCACCGGCATCGCCTTGTCGGCCGGCACGTTGCTGCTGACCTGGTGGCTGGTTGCGGCGGCGACCGGGCCGGACGCGTTCGCCACGGTGCAAGGCTTCATCGGCTCGCCGATCGGCTGGCTGCTGTTGTTCGGATGGACCGCTTCGCTGTTCTACCATTTTTTCGCCGGCATCCGGCATCTGGTCTGGGACGCGGGCTACGGGTACGACAAGGCGGAGTATCACCTGAGCGGCCGGGCGGTGCTGATCGCGACCGCCGTTTGCACGGTGCTGGTGTGGATCGTCGGCTTGATGGTGTGGTAGGCGAGGTCATGGCGC
>JAFAXA010000305.1 GCA_019241425.1 Acetobacteraceae bacterium
ACGTCAAGCGTCAAAGCCGATCGCTCAAACCATCTTCCGCGGATCAACATTCCGGTCGAACGTCGCCTCGTCGATCCAGCCGGACGCGATCGCCACTTCCTTCAATGTCTGCCCATGTACATGCGCTTCATGCGCGATATGCGCCGCGCGGTCGTAGCCGATAACCGGCGCCAGCGCCGTCACCAGCATCAGCGAGCGGTCGAGCAGTTCGGAGATGCGCGTGCGGTTGAGTTCGGTGCCCTCGATCGTGAAGCGGCGGAACGTGGAACTGGCGTCGCCGAGAATGCGCGCCGAATGCAGGAAATTGTTGATGATCAGCGGCCGCATCACGTTCAACTGCAACTGCCCCTGAACGCCCGCGAACGCGACGCCCGCGTCCTCCCCCAGCACCTGCGTGCACACCATCACCATCGCCTCGCACTGCGTCGGGTTCACCTTGCCCGGCATGATGGAGGAACCCGGCTCGTTCTCGGGCAGGATCAATTCGCCCAACCCGCAGCGCGGGCCGGACGCAAGCCAGCGTATGTCGTTCGCGACCTTCAGCAGAACCACCGCGACGCCGCGTAACGACGCCATCGCCGCCACCATCGCATCCAATCCGCCGAGCGCCGCGAATTTGTTGGGCGCGGTGCGGAACGGCTGCTCGGTCAACTCGGCGATCTTCGCCGCGATCGCTTCCGCGAAACCGGGCGGCGCGTTGAGTCCGGTGCCGACCGCCGTGCCGCCCGCCGCCAGCTCGTAGAGCGCGGGCTTCGCCGCGTTGACGCCGCGTATCGCGTCGCGCATCTGCTGCACGAAGCCGGACCATTCCTGCCCGACGGTCAACGGCACCGCGTCCTGCAGATGGGTGCGGCCGATCTTGATCACGTCCGCCCACGCTTTCGCCTTTGCCTCCAGCGCTTCCGTCAGTTTCTCGAGGCGCGGCAGCAGGCGGCGCTCGATCTCCAGCACCGCCGCGACATGCATCGCGGTCGGGAACGTGTCGTTCGACGACTGGCCCATGTTCACGTCGTCGTTCGGATGCACCGGCTTCTTGCTGCCGACCTCGCCGCCGAGCAACTGGATCGCGCGGTTGGCGATCACCTCGTTGACGTTCATGTTGGACTGTGTGCCGGAGCCGGTCTGCCAGACATAGAGCGGGAACTCGCGGTCGAGTTCGCCCGCGATCACCTCGTCGGCCGCGCGCACCACCGCGTCGCATTTCCATTGCGGCATCCGTCCCGCCGCCGCGTTGACCAGCGCCGCCGCTTTCTTGACGTAGCCGAACGCGTGCGCCACCGGCAGCGGCATCCGGTCGTGGCCGATCGAGAAGTGATGCAGGCTTCGTTCGGTCTGCGCGCCCCAGTAATGATTGGCGGGCACATCGATCGGCCCCATCGAATCGCTCTCGGTGCGGGTGCCGGTCGCGTGCAGGCCGATCGGCACGTCACGCAGGGTTGGGGTCGCATCCGGCATCGCCGTTTCCTTCCGCTCCGAGGGTCCGCGAGCAGTGGCGATCAGGCGGACGCGGCCGAGCCTCGCATCTGCTCGGGCGCAGACATTCCATGCTTCGGCGCTTCCGGCAACCAGACGCTGACAATTGTCCCAGCGCCTTCCGTGCTGTCGATCACCATCTGGCCGCGATGGCGGTTGACGATATGGCGGACAATGGCGAGGCCGAGGCCGGTGCCGCCGACCGATCGCGAGCGCCCTTTGTCGACCCGATAAAATCGCTCGGTCAGGCGCGGAATGTGTTCGCGGGCGATCCCTTGGCCGTCATCGGCGACGCGGACCACCACGCCGGGACGCGTCGGCAAGCGCAAATCGCCGGCCTCGGCCGAGGCGGACAGGCGCACCACGCCGCCGGACCGGCCGTATTTGATGGCGTTGTCGAGCAGGTTCTGCATCACCTGCGCGATCTGGTCGGCGTCGCCCGTGATCGGCGGCAGGTTCGGCACGTCGAGCGCGAGCGTCATGTCGCGTTCGCGGAGCTGCGGCTCGAAGCTGTCCGCGATTCTCGGCAGCAGCGCCGCGAGATCGATGCGGCCGGACGGGCTCTCGTGCTCTGTCAGCTCGACGCGAGACAGGCTGAGCAGATCGTCGATCAGCCGGTTCATGCGCGCCGCCTGCTCGGCCATGATGCCGAGGAAGCGCTCCTGTGCTTCGGGGTCGGACGCCGCCGGACCGCGCAGCGTGTCGATGAAGCCGATCAGGCTGGCGAGCGGCGTCCGGAGTTCGTGGCTGGCATTGGCGACGAAATCCGCGCGCATCCGCTCGACGGCCCGCTCGCGCGTGCGGTCGGACAGCACGACCACCGCCTGTCCACCCGCCCCGAGCGTGCCGTCCATCGGGATCACCGTCGCCCGCACGTCCCGCATCACCGGCACCGGCAAGCGGAGGTCGGCGATCTGGGCGGAACGGCTGGAGCACGCCCGGTCCGCCGCCGCCCGCAGATCCGGGTGACGCAGCACGGCATGGATGTCGGCACCATACGCCGTCCGCGCCGCGGCGTTGCTGGTGAGCGCGGTTCGGTCCGGACCGAGCACGATCACCGGATCGGGCAGGCGCTCCACCACCATTTCGTCCGCCCGTCGCCGCCTGCCGGTGTTGTCCGAGCCGGCGGCGGCCACGCGCGCCAGCCGCTCGATCGCCCGGGCGACCTCCGTCGCCCCGCCCGACCACGGTTCGGCGGCGCGCCCGCCCGGCTGCTCCCCGCCGCGTTCGGGGCCGCCGCCATCGGCCGCGCTCCGGGCGAGGGCGGCCAGCCGGCCGAATTCGCGGTTCCGTAGGGCGGCGAAGCCGAACGCCGCCAGCGCGATCGGCAGCCCGCCCGCCAGCGCCGGCGCCGGCGCCAGCGCGCCCGTGGCGACGAGAGAGGCGAGCGCGGCGGCAGGCACCAGAAGGGCTGCGAGGGCTCCGCCGATGATCGGCCGCAGCGCCATCGTCCGCCCTCCGGTCAGACGCCGGGCGGCGTGCCCAGCATGGCCGGCGCCGGGGCAACCTGAACCGGCGGCCCGGCCCCGATCTCGAACACGGCGAGGCCACGCCGGACCTGCCCGTCGGGACCCAACACGAACACGCCATCCGCCCCGGAAAACCCGGTCGGCTGCGTCAGATTGCCGAGCGAGTAGCCGCCGGCTCCGGCCAGCACGCGGGCGATGGAGGCGGCGTCGAACGCAAGATCGGAGATCGGCGGCGCCGGGCTCGCGTAATGCGCGCGGAAGCTCGCATCGAATGTCGCGCGGGCGGCGGGATCGGGCGCCGCGTACCAGGCGCCGACCAGCTTGGAGGCCGCGCTGGAGGGGGACGCCCAGAGCGCCGGGCCGACGATCCGCACGGACGGCGGCGCGACGCCGTAGGTCGGCAGAACGGCGGCGACGTCCGTCAGGCCCTGGCCGGTATCGGCCAGCAGCAGCACGTCGAAGGGCGGCGGCGCGGCGCTGCGGGTGGGCGCGGGCCCGTTCGCCGGCGGTTGCGTGTCCGGATCGCCGGGGGGCTGCGCGGTGTCGATCGGCGCCTCGACCGGCGTGTTCCGGCTGTCCCATTCCGACAGATCGCGCGCGGCTGCGGCCGCCGACCCGCGCGCGTATTGCCGCATAACGGGCGGCGGCAGCCCGAGCGACGCCGTTGCGCCTAGCAACGCCGTCCCCATCGCGCGGCCGAAATCGGTGTCGGGAAAAAGCCCGGCATAGCGCGACCGGCCCTGGTCCCGGGTCGCTTCGACCAGCCTCGTGACCTGCTGCAAGGGTGTGATGCCGAGCGTCCAAACGCCCGGTTGCGCCTGCGCCTGATCGTTGGTGAAGGCGAGCACCGGCACCCCCGCCGGCCGGGTGACCGGCGCGACAGCCGCGGTTTCGGCGGCCGTGAGCGGGCCGAGGATGAGCGCGGCGCCGCCCGCGAGCGCCTGGCGCGCCGCTCCCGCGGCACCCTCCGGCGTTCCGCCGGTATCCCGGGCGTCGAGCACGGGCGTGCCCGGGGCGGCGGCGGGCGGAAAGACCGGCGGCGCGGCGGGCGCTCCTGGTGCCGTGGGAGCAGGGGCGGCCGGCGCGGTGCCGAGGGCGAGCTGCGCCGCTTTCAGCATGGATTGGCCGATATCGGCGCGCGGCCCGGTCAGCGGCAGCAGGATGGCGACCCGTGGCGGCGGCCCCTCCATCACCTCCGCCGGCGCGACCACCGGCGGCCGCCGTCCGGCTCCCCCGGTGCCGGCGCAGGCCGCGAGTGCTAGGCTCGCCAGCAGGAGCGCGAATGTCCGACGAACCATGCGACCGGTCTCCCGAAAACGACGGCGGCGGCGCGGCGAGTGTCCCGGTGCCGGAGGGTCTTGTGCTGGTTTCGACACCGATCGGCAACCTCGGCGATCTGCCGCCCCGCGCCCGCGACGCCCTGGCCGCCGCCGACCTTATCCTGTGCGAGGACACGAGGCGCACGGCGCGCCTGCTCGGCGCCTCCGGCGTGCGCGGCACCCTGCAAGCGTTCCATGAGCACAATGAAGACGCCCGCATCGAACCGGTGCTCGGGCGCCTGCAACGGGGCGATCGCGTTGTTCTCGTATCGGATGCCGGAACGCCTCTCGTGTCCGATCCGGGTTTCCGGCTGGTGCGGGCCGCGATCGCGGCCGGGCTGCCGGTCTCGGGCATACCGGGCGCCCATGCGGCGACGCTCGCCCTCGTGCTGTCGGGACTGCCGCCGCTGCCCTATCTCGCCGGCGGATTTCTGCCGCCGCGCCCGGCGGCCCGCCGCGCCGCGCTCACGAAGCTGCGGGCGATCGAGCGCGCCGGGCTGAGCGCAACCCTGGTCTGGTACGAGGCGCCGCACCGGCTGCTGGACACCCTGACCGATCTCGCCGAGCTGCTCGGCCCGGAACGGCCCGCCGCCGTGGCCCGGGAGTTGACCAAGCGCTTCGAGGAGGTCCGGCGCGGCTCTCTGGGCGCGCTCGCCGCGCATTTCGCGGCCGTGCCGGCACGGGGGGAGATCACCCTGGTGGTCGGGCCGCCCGGCGACAAGGAAACGGAGCCGCCGGATATCGACGAGCAACTGCGGACATTGCTCGAAACGCACACGGTCCGGGACGCCGCGGCGATCGTGGCCGGGGCAGCCGGATTGCCGCGCAAGACCGTGTACGCGCGCGCTCTGCAACTCAGCCGCTAGCCCCGCCGGTTCCTCAAGGCGCCTCTGGGTTACTCACCCGCTCACCGCCCATGCCGGAAGCGCTCCACGGCGGCGACGAGCGCGCGGCGGATGCCGGGTTCGAGCGCGGAGTGTCCGGCGTCCGGCACGATGGTGAGCCGCGCGGCCGTCCAGGCGGCGGCGAGGTCGAACGCCGTGCAGGCCGGGCACACCATGTCGTAGCGGCCCTGCACGATCTCCGCCGGTATGTGCGCGATCCGGTGCATGCCCTCGAGCAGCCCGCCCGGCGGCAGAAACAGCCCATGCGCGAAATAATGCGCCTCGATGCGGGCCAGACCGAGCGCCGTGCGGTCCTGCGCGAAAGACGCGACGGTGTCCGGGCTCGGCAACAGGGTGCTGCAAGACCCCTCGTAAATAGACCACGCGCGCGCCGCCGGCATGTGGATCGTGGCGTCCGGATCGGTCAATCGTCGCAGGTAGCTGCCGAGCAGATCGGCGCGCTCGTGCTCGGGCAGAAATCCGGCGAACGCCGCGTGGGAGTCCGGAAACACGGCGCGGAGGCCGTGCAGGAACCATTGCACCTCGCAGGGCCGGCCCAGGAAGACGCCGCGCAGCACACTGCCGGCGACCCGCTCGGGATAGGCCTGGGCGTAGGCAAGCGCGAGCGTCGATCCCCAACTGCCGCCGAACAACAGCCAGCGCTCGATCCCGAGATGGCGCCGCAACGTTTCGATGTCGCGCACGAGATCCGGGGTCGTGTTCTCGACCAGGCTGCCGAGCGGCCGTGACCGTCCCGCGCCGCGCTGGTCGAACAGAACCAGGCGCCAGAACTCCGGATCGAAGAACCGGCGATGCACCGCGCCCGCCCCCGCACCCGGTCCGCCGTGCAGGAACAGCACCGGCCGGCCGCGCGGGTTTCCGACCTGCTCCCAATACATGACGTGACCGGCCGAGAGGGGCAGATACCCCGCCTCGTAAGGCCCGATTTCGGGAAACAGGTCGCCGCGCGGCATGGAGAGCGATTCTACATACCCGGCGATTGGCGGAACAGGGCCGCGTGCCGTAGCGTCGCGCCGTGCACAGGCTTTGGATCATCCTCGGCGCGTTCGCCGGCCTCTCCGCCGTCGCGATGGCCGCCGTCGCCGCCCACGGACTGCCGGGCCGGATCGACCCCGCCGCGCTTCAGATGGTGCGGGAAGCCGTGCAGATGCAGGGCTGGCACGCGCTGACGCTGCTCGTGTGCGGCGTTTGGGCCCTGCGCGACGGCCCGGTTCTGCTGCATTGGGCCGGAGCGGCGTTCGCGGCAGGGCTGCTGCTGTTCTGCGGCTCGGTCTACCTGCTGGCGCTCGCGGGAACGCGGATACCGGCCGCCGCGCCGGCGGGCGGGACGCTCCTGATGGCGGGCTGGCTTCTGCTCGGCGGCGCCGCCCTGCGTAGCACATAACGGCGGTCGCAACCTCGGCTGCGCACCGATCTTTGCTCAGGGCGCGGGGCAACCCGTCGGCCCCAATCTGGTTGCGTGCAGGCCGTGCCTTCCAGCACGGCGGTTTTCCGGCGCGAAGCGAGGAGTTGAGCGTTTAGATGGACAAGGTTCGTATTACCGAAGGCCGGCCGCACCCGCGCGGTGCCACCTGGACCGGCAAGGGCGTGAACTTCTCGCTGTTTTCGGCCCATGCGACGAAAGTGGAGGTGTGCCTGTTCGACGACAGCGGCACGACCGAGATCGCGCGGGTGCCGCTGCCGGAATACACGAACGAGGTGTGGCACGGTTTTCTGCCCGATGCACGCCCGGGCACCGTCTACGGCTACCGCGTGCACGGCCCGTACGAACCGGAGGCGGGCCATCGCTTCAATCCGAACAAGCTGCTGATGGACCCTTACGCGAAGGCGCTGGTCGGGCATGTGAAATGGGGACCGGAGATCTTCGGCTACCAGCTCGAATCAGGCGACGACACGACGTTCGACACCCGCGACAGCGCGGGTTTCATGGCGAAGGGGCGCGTCGTCGATCCCGCCTTCACCTGGGGCGATGACCGCCCGCCCGCGACGCCTTGGGAACAGACGCTGATCTACGAGGCGCATGTGCGCGGCTACACCAAGCTGCATCCGGATGTGCCGGAAGATTTGCGCGGCACGTTTCGCGGCCTGGCGCAGCCGGAGGTGATCCGGCACATGAAGTCGATCGGCGTCACCGCCATCGAATTGCTGCCGGTGCATAGCTTTCTCGACGACAGCTATCTGACCGAGAAGGGGCTGAAGAACTACTGGGGCTACAACACCATCTCCTTCTTCAACCCGGCGCGGCGTTACGCGAGCGTCCCGGACTTCGCGTTCTCCGAGTTCAAGGAAATGGTCGCGCGTCTGCACGATGCCGGCCTCGAAGTCATTCTCGACGTCGTCTACAACCACACCGCCGAAGGCAACGAGCGCGGGCCGACGCTGAGTTTCAAGGGCATCGACAACGCCTCCTATTACCGGCTGCTGCCCGATCAGAAGCGCTACTACATCAACGACACCGGCACCGGAAACACGGTCAATCTCAGCCATCCGCGCGTGATCCAGATGGTGACGGATAGCCTTCGCTACTGGGTGGAGGAGATGCATGTCGACGGGTTCCGGTTCGACCTCGGGACCATCCTCGCCCGCGAGCCGTACGGCTTCGATCAGCAGAGCGGCTTTCTGCGTGCCGTCGGTCAGGACCCGGTGCTGTCGCATGTGAAGCTGATCGCGGAACCGTGGGATTGCGGGCCGGGCGGCTATCAGGTCGGCGGCTTCGCCCCGGGATGGGCCGAATGGAACGACCGTTATCGCGACACCGTCCGCGAATACTGGAAAGGCGATCAGGGCATTGTCCGCGACCTCGGCACCCGCATCACCGGCAGCGCGGATTTCTTTAACCATCGTGGCCGGCCGACCTGGTCCTCCGTCAATTTCGTCACCGCGCATGACGGGTTCACGCTGAACGATGTCGTTTCGTACAACGACAAGCACAACGAGGCGAACGGCGAGGAAAACCGGGACGGCAGCTCAAACAATCACAGCTGGAATTGCGGCGCCGAAGGGCCGACCAAGGACGCCAAGATCACGGCGCTGCGCGATCGCCAGATCCGCAACATCCTCGCGACCTTGCTGCTCTCCCGTGGCACCCCGATGCTGCTTGCCGGCGACGAGTTCGGCCGCACGCAAGACGGCAACAACAATGCGTATTGCCAGGACAACGAGATTTCGTGGCTGCACTGGGATTTTCGGGAGCGCGGTCGCAATCTCATCCGCTTCGTGGCAAGGGTCGCGGAGGTGCGGCGCCGCTATCCCGTTCTGCATCGCTCGCGCTGGCTCACCGCCGAGTGGAACGAGGAACTCGGCGTCAAGGACGTGACCTGGCTGACGCCGACCGACGACGAGATGATGCCCGAGCAATGGGAAGACCCGAACACGCGCTGCCTCGGCCTGCTGCTGGACGGGCGCGCGCAGCCGACCGGGATCCGGCGACGCGGCCAGGATCTGACCATCCTGCTGATCCTCAATTCACATCACGACGTCGTGCCGTTCAAATTGCGGGAGGTGATCGGCGGAAAGAGCTGGAAATGCGTGATCGACACCAACCAGCCGGACCGCAAGGGGGAGCCGATCGCGCATTTCGGCGCGACGTATGAGATCACCGGACGTTCCTTGGTGCTGTTCGAGCTTGTGGTCGAGCCCACGTACCAGACCGCACGCCAAAAGATCGGTAGCGATTAACCGCGGCTTCGATTCGGCGCGCTGCTCAGGCCAGGCGGCGCGCCACTTCCTCCGGCGGCAGTTGCACGAGCTGCGTGTAGTCACGCACCAACGCTTCGGTGATTGCACCCGGCGTAAAGGTGTAGTCGCCGATTTGGCGCACCGGGGTCACTTCGGCCGCGGTGCCGGCGAGGAACACCTCGGTCGCATTCGCCATCTCCTCCGGCATGATCGGGCGCTCGATCACGTTGATCTGCCGCGACCGGGCCAGCGCCATGACGCTGCGCCGGGTGATGCCGTCGAGAAAGCAATCGGGTGTCGGCGTGTGCAGATCGCCGTTGATGACAAAGAAAACGTTGGCGCCGGTGGCCTCTGCGATGCGGCCCCGCCAATCGAGCATGAGCGCGTCATCGAACCCCCGCGCCTCGGCGTCGTGCTTGGACAATGTGCCGGTCATGTACAGCCCCGTCGCTTTCGAGGCGGTGGGCGCGGTGCGCGGATCCGGGCGCAGCCAGTCTGAAATCGCCAGCCGGATCCCCTTCATCTTGTCACCGGCGAAATAACTCGGCCACGCCCAGGTGGCGATCGCCAGGTTGATCGTCGTGAGCTGCGCCGAAACCGCCAACTGCTCGCTGCCGCGCCACGCGATCGGGCGCACATAGGCGTCGGTCAGGCCGTTGGCCCGCACCGCCTCGATGCAGGCGGCGTCGATCTGCTCGGCGCTCCAGGGGATCGTGAAACCAAGCAGGCCCGCCGAATTGATCAGCCGCTCGGAATGGTCGCGTAGCCGGAAGATGTTGCCGTTATACGCCCGTTCGCCTTCGAAAACCGCGCTCGCGTAGTGCAAACCATGCGTCAACACGTGCAGCTTGGCATCGCGCCACGGGAGCGTTTTGCCGTTCCACCAGATGAAGCCCTCCCGGTCATCGAAAGGAACGAGCGCCATCTCCAACTCCCCCGCAATATTGTTGCTCACCGCTTGCACACGCTAGGTCTTTGCGGCAGTTTAAGTCAACGAACCTGCCGTAACCGGGGAGGAATGGCTGCCATGTCGGGACAGCGAAATCCGCAACCCGCACCGCGCGAAACGATGGGCCGGTCTCCCTTCAACGGCCATCGGGGCGGCGCCGATGTCAACGGACCGTCGAGCACCGCCGGCAGTCTTTTGTTTTTGCGCGAGGACGAGCTGCGTCTCGCCCAGGACCTGTTGTTCTTCGCGTACCGAGACTTCACTGGCGCCGCCGACGTGATCTTGCGCGAACTCGGCCTCGGACGCGCGCACCATCGCGCATTGCATTTCATCGCCCGCAATCCGGGCATCACGGTCAGCGATCTGTTGGCCATCTTGCGCATCACCAAGCAGAGCCTCGCCCGGGTGCTGACCGCGCTGGTCGGACAGGGCTATGTCGCGCAGGTGCCCGGCCGCGCCGATCGGCGGCAGCGGCTGTTGACGCTGACGGTTGCCGGTCAAACGCTGGAACGCCGGTTGTACGAACGCCAGCGCGAGCGCCTGACCGCCGCGTATCGCGAGGCGGGCGGCGCCGCCGTTGAAGGTTTCCGTCGCGTGATGCGCGGCATCATGAACGAGAATGCCCGCGCCTATCTGGAAGCGAGCGGGCCGGCGGGGCCGCAACCGGCACAGCGGGGCTAAGGGGAAGGGCGGCGCGGCCGATGGCGATGGGAGCCGAGGAAGCGCTCATACTGGTGGTGGATGATGATGCGCGGCTGCGGGCGCTTCTCTCCCGCTATCTGGCGGAAAACGGCTTTCGGGTCACGACGGCAGCGGACGCGACGGATGCGCGCGACAAGCTGCGCTTTCTCAATCCGGACCTGCTGGTGCTCGACGTCATGATGCCGGGCGAGTCGGGCCTGTCCCTGACCGAATCGTTGCGCCGGGAACAGCGCGACGGACTGCCCGTGTTGCTTCTCACCGCCCGTGGCGCGCCGGAAGACAGGATCGCCGGGTTCGAGGCGGGAGCGGACGACTACCTCGGCAAGCCGTTCGACCCGCGCGAGTTGGTGCTGCGAATCCGCGCCATGCTCCGCCGCGCCGCCCAGCCGGCACCCGCCAGCGCCGTGCCGCCCTCCGGGCCGGCGCAACTGGGTGACGCCGAGTTCGACCCCGAGCGGGGCGAACTACGTAACGGAAATGGCGTGATCCGCCTGACGGCGGGCGAAACGTCCCTGCTAACCGCGCTGGCGCGCAAGCCGAACGAGGTGTTATCGCGCGAGGAAATCGCGGCGGCCTTGGGTACGGAGGACGCGGGCGAGCGGGCGATCGACGTTCAGGTCACCCGCCTGCGGCGCAAGATCGAGGCCGACCCCCGCGAACCGCGCTTCCTCCACACGGTTCGCGGCAGGGGCTACGTATTGAAGCCGGGGAGATAGGCGAACCGTTCAGGCGGTGGTCGCCGGCTCCGTGCCCGGACGGCGCCGGCCGCCATGCGAGTGCTCTCCGCCCTTGCGTCCCGCGGCGGCGGCCAATCGGTGATCCTGCGAAAACGGCCGCTTTTCCGGCGGCACGCTGCTGCCGCCCTTGGAAGCGATCTCACGTTGCCGAGCCGGGTCCATCGACGCGAAACCTCGCGTGCTCGTCCGCCCTGTCATTGTCCCACTCCCCCATTTGTCCAGGCGATCGAAGAGGATGGTCGCCGCTGTCAAGAAACGGATACGAGGCATGTCGGTTCCTGCAATCGTCATGCCTCGGGGTGCGCTTTGAATTGCCGGCCGGAGATGCCACATCGCGATTGATGAAACGCCGCCTCCTCCTCTCCGTGCTGCCGCTGCTCGCCGTCGTGCGCCAGACGCGCGCCCAGGCGGTACGCCCGTCCGACCGCGATCGGGCGGACCTCGCCCGTATCGAAGCCTATCTCAACTCCGTGCACAGCCTGAAGGCGCAATTCCTGCAAGTCGCGCCCAACGGTGCGGTGTCACGCGGGACGGCGTGGCTCGATCGCCCGGGGCGGATGCGCTTCCAGTACGATCCGCCCAGTCCCTTGTTGCTGGTCGCCGGGCATGGCTTGGTTGTGTTCCACGACGCCCAGCTCAATCAGACCAGCAACATCCCGCTCTCCCGGACGCCGCTCGGCATCCTGCTCGCGGATCAGATCAACTTGTCGGGTGATGTGACGGTGACCGCCATCCAGCGGCCGCCCGGTCAGATCCAGGTGACCGTGGTGCGGACCGCGACGCCGAACGAGGGCAGCCTGACCTTGTCGTTCAACGACAACCCGCTGGTGCTGCGGCAATGGAGCGTGGTGGACGCGCAAAGGCAGGAAACGCGGGTAACGCTATACAACGTGGAGCTTGGCGGTCATTTCGATTCAAAGCTGTTCGAGTTCGTCGACCCGCGTTTCTTCGGCGGCCCATCATCGGGAGGGTGAGGCGTTTGAACACTGTCGAGATCGAGGACGTGCTAACCGTCGCCGCTTCTTGGGCAAGGGCGGGCGAGCGTGTGGCGCTGGCAACCGTGACCCAGACTTGGGGCAGTTCTCCCCGGCCGGCCGGCAGCCAGATGGCGATCACGAGCAGCGGCAAGATGGCCGGGTCGGTCAGCGGCGGCTGCATCGAAGGCGCGGTCGCCGAAGCCGGTCTCAAAACCATCGAAACCGGCATCCCCGCCGAGCTTCAGTTCGGCGTGACGAACGAGCGGGCCTGGGAAGTCGGCCTCGCCTGCGGCGGCCAGGTGCGGGTGTTCGTGGAACGGCTCGGGTGACCCCTGCCCTCCTGTCGGCCCTGCTCGCGGCGCGCGAGGCGAAGAAGCCGGTCGTGCTGGCAACCCGGCTGCCGGACGGGGCGCAGACCCTGCTTCCGGACGACCGATCGGGCTCCGACCCGGTGCGCAGCGCGGCGCTCGCCGCCCTGGCCGACGACGCCACCCGCGAGGTCGCGGTCGGCAGCGAGCGATGGCTGTTCCAGCCATACAATCCGCCGCTGCGGTTGGTGGTGGTCGGGGCGGTTCACATCGCCCAGGCGCTGGTCGCCCTCGCCCCGGCGCTCGGTTTCGCGGCGACCGTTGTCGATCCACGGCGCTCCTTTGCGACGCCCGAACGCTTTCCCGGCATCGCCCTATCGGATGCCTGGCCGGATGAGGCGATGGCGACGCTCGGACCGGACTCGCGGACGGCCGTGGTCACGCTGACCCATGACCCGAAGCTCGATGATCCGGCGCTCGACCGCGCACTCCGGTCGGAGGCGTTCTACGTGGGCGCGCTCGGCTCGCGGAAAACCCACGCGGCGCGGCTGGACCGGTTCCGGGCGCTCGGCCACGGCGAGGCGGCGCTGGCGCGTATCCACGGTCCGATCGGGCTCGCCATCGGCGCCGTGACCGCTCCCGAAATCGCGCTTTCGGTTGTGGCGCAAATCGTTGCGGTGCGCCGGCGGGCGGTCGCCGCGTGAGGTTCGGCCCGGTTCCGCTTGCCGAGGCAAGCGGGGCGATCATCGCCCATTCGCACCGGCTGCCCGACCGCGTGATCCGCAAGGGCGCGGTGCTCGACGACGCGGCGCTGGCCGCGCTGCGGGCTGCCGGCATACAGCAAATCGTCGCGGCGCGCCTCGATCCCGGCGATGTCGGGGAGAACGTGTGTGCCGACCGCCTCGCCGCCATGTTCGTGGGACCGGGCCTGTCGCGCAGCCCGGCCGCCACCGGACGGGTGAACCTGATCGCGGACGCGCCGGGGGTTCTGCGGGTCGACGCGGAGAGTGTCGAACGCGTCAACGGCGTCGATGAGGCGATCACGGTCGGCACGTTGCCGGATTATGCCGTCGTGCGTGCGCGCGACATGGTGGCGACCATCAAGATCATTCCCTTCGCCGTGCCGTCGAACCGGCTCGAAGCCGCGCTGGGCGCGGCAGGGCGGACGGGCGCTCCCCCGTTGGCACTGCATCCGTTCCGCCCCCTCCGCGTCGGCATCGTCGCGACGGAGCTTCCGGGCCTCAAGGAGAGCGCGATCGCCAAGGCGATCGAGGCGACCGAACAGCGGGTCCTGGCGCTGACCGGGACGCTCCTGCCGGCGCGGAGATGCGCGCACGAGGAGGCGGCGGTCGCCCGAACGCTCGGCGAGCTGCTGCAAGCCGGCGCCGAGATGCTGCTGGTGATCGGCGCGTCCGCGGTGGTGGACCGCCGTGATGTCGGTCCCGCCGCCATCGTCCGGGCCGGCGGCGAGATCGTGCATTTCGGCATGCCGGTCGACCCCGGCAATCTGATCTGCGTCGGCCGGATCGGTTCGCTTCCCGCCTTGGTGCTGCCGGGATGCGCCCGCAGTCCGCGCCTGAACGGCATCGACTTCGTGCTGCCCCGCCTGTTTGCCGCGCTCCCGCTCGGCAGCGCGGAGATCGTGCGCATGGGGGTGGGCGGACTTTTGAAGGAGGTCGATGCCCGGCCGCTGCCGCGCGCCCGCGCGACCGCCACGGTCGCCGCAACCGGCATCGCGCCCCGCAGCGCGCCGCGTATCGCCGCCGTCGTGCTGGCCGCCGGGCGGTCCAGCCGCATGGCGCCGCACAACAAGCTGCTGCTCCCGGACCGTACGGGCAAGGCGATGATCGCGCGGGTGGTCGATAATGTGCTCGCGAGCCGCGCCCGGCCCGTGCTTGTCGTCACCGGCCATCAGGCCGAGCTTGTGCAGCAGGCACTGTCCGGCCGGCCGGTGCAGTTGGTCGAGGCGCCGGATTACGCGCAGGGCCTTTCCGCAAGCCTGAAGGCCGGCATCGCCGCCGTTCCCGCCGAGTGCGACGCGGCGCTGATCTGCCTCGGCGACATGCCGCTGGTCGCCGGGCGGGTGCTGGACCGGCTGCTCGCGGCCTTCGATCGCGAGGAGGGCCGCCTGATCGTGCTCCCGACCTTCCGGGGCAAGGCTGGCAACCCGATGCTCTGGGGGCGGCCGTTCTTTCCCGACATCCTGAGCCTGTCCGGCGACAGCGGCGCGCGCACGCTCGCCGCCCGCCACGCCGAAGCGGTCGCGGAGGTGGAGGTCGGGGAGGATGCGGTGCTGCGCGACTTCGATACGGTGGAGGCACTGGCGACCCTCCCCGAGCGGTTCCGCATCGACGCGCCCGATGCGGCGCTGCCCCGGCCTGCGGCGCCGCGATTGCGGCCTAGCGCTGAACCCGTCACCGCGCCATCCTCGCCCCATGCAGACGGTTGACCCACCCTCCCCCGTGCGCGTGGGAGCCGCCGCCGATGGTTCGCTTTGTTATCTGGTCGACATGGAGCCGGGCGCGCTGCCCCCGGTGCTGAAGCGCGACCTCGAGATCGCGTGGCAGGCCGCGAATGTCCGTGGCGCACTGGCCCCACCGGATGTCGCGCGCGCCTTCCGGTTCTGCCGGCCCGACGGGTCGGTCACGGACTTCGCGGTTGCCGATTCGGACGCGCGCAGTTGGGCCTCCGCCGTTGACCGCGCGATCGGCCTGCACACCAATTACGGCCTGTCGCTCTGCCTGCGGCTGCTGGCGCTCGTGGACCTGCTGGCTCGGGCGCGGTCGGCCGCGCGGCTGCTGAGCGTGGACCGGCAGAAGGTGGAAGTTCACCCGTCCGTGCTGCGCGCTGCCGCCTGTGCGCCGCTCGATGACACCGGCCGCTTCGACGAGGCACGCTTCATGACCCGCGTTTCCGAATTTCTCTCGAGCCCCGGCGGGATCTACGCCCTGCCGGCAGGAGTCCGCGCATGAGCCGCCCGGTGTCGGCGACCGCCCGCTGCGTAGCCGCTCTGGCGATGGCTTTGGTGGCTGCGTGCTCGCCGCCGCCGCCCATCTCGCCACAGGACCGGGCGGACCAGCAGGCGCGGGCCGCCTGCCGCGCACGCGCCGACGCGGTCTACGCCCAGCGGAATCGCGGCTCGATCTACGGGCGGCAGGATGATCGGCTGACGCCGTTCTCGACCTCCTACAATCCCGGCATCACCACCACGGGACTGGGCGACCGCTTCGACATCGACCAGATGATCGCGAACTGCGTCAGCGCCGCTCAGGCCCAGACACCGGACCAGGGGGCCGGTCCGACAATGGAGCCGGTCGCGCGTTCCACCCCGGCGCCGCTTTCCCCGTGACGGTGGCGCCGCTCCGACCGGCGCCCGCAAGGAGATGGAACTGATGAGCCGTATCGTCCGCACTGAACCGAACCAAGTATTCGCGCGTGCCGTCGAGTATCACGGCTTTGTTTTCACCCAAGGAATGGTGGCCCGCGATCTCGACGCCGACATCAAAGGCCAGACCCGCGACGTGTTGGCGCAGATCGACGACGTGCTGGAACAGCACGGCACGGACAAGACGCGGCTATTGCAGGCGCAAGTGTGGCTGCGCGATTTGTCCGACCGTGAGGGCATGAACGAGATTTGGTCCGCCTGGCTGCCCCCGGGAGGCGCGCCGGCCCGCGCCTGCGTGGAAGCCAAGTTGGTCGATCCTCGCATGCGCGTCGAAATCATGGTGACCACCTGCAAGTAGGCGGCTGATTCGGTTCAAACGCGTCAGCGCGCGCTGACCGCGGTCATCGAGGTGAAATCCGGCAAACGGGCCGACCTGCCGACCAACACTGTCGTCAGCCGCAGGACTCGCATAGTTGCGAAAGCATTGGGTTGAAGATCACACAAGTTTACACTTGTTGCACACGCGTCACGCTGTGTGGCTCGTTGTCCAACCCACATCAACGCGCTGTAATTAGGATAATAGTCGGACGCAACCACTTTATCCACAGGGCAGGATCGGCAAAGTCGGGGCTGCCCCGATCGCAATTTCGTGCCCTGGGTTGCCAGTCACGGAAGGTGGTTGCTAACCGAAACGCCTGTTTGAACAACAAAACGGGTGGTTCGGGATGGCGGGTAAGCGCACCAGCGGCGGACTTATTCTGTTTGGATCGCTGGTCGCATTCGGTTTTACCTTCTCGAATACGGCTGCAAACGCCGAGTCGCGCCAGTCCGATGCAATCGGGAGCGACTATGGCGCCCATCTTCCGGTCGCGCTCTACGCCAATGCGCACCCGAGTCCGCGGCGCGGCGTGCGCACTGTTCGCGCGTCGGGCGGTCGCCTGCAATGCGTTCCTTACGCCCGTAACGTTTCCGGCATCGAAATCGTCGGCAACGCGTTTACGTGGTGGGACTCGGCGGCCGGTGTGTATCAGCGCGGCTCCGCACCGGAATCAGGCGCCGTGCTCGCATTCCGCGCCAGCCGCACCATGCGCCTCGGCCATGTCGCCGTCGTCAGCCGCGTGCTCAACGGGCGTGAAATCGAAATCCAGCACGCAAATTGGGGACCGGGCATCAGCCGCGACGTGCGCGTGGTCGATGTTTCTCCGGCCAATGACTGGACCGCCGTTCGCGTCGCGCTCGCACGCGAGTCGGATACCTTCGGCAGTGTCTACCGGACGCACGGCTTCATCTATGACCGCCCCGATCGTGGCGCCATGGTCGCCGCCAAGGAGCCGCCCGCGCCGGTTCCGGACGTGAAAACGGCGCCGGCCGAGCGGGTCGCCGCCGAGCGGGTGCCGGCGCCGATCGTCATGTCATACGACGGCAGCTTCGAGGAGGTCGCGGAAGCGCCGCAGCCCGCAAGACGCCGGCACGCCCGCCCGCACTGACGGCCGGGCTGGCGGGACAGCGGCCAGGGCCGCGCCGCCGGGCGCCGGTCACGGCTTGAGCCTTGACGCGCGGGGGCGTATGAGGCGCGGCTTGCGCGGCCGGTCGGGATCGGCGGCGCCTCCAGGAGTTCGCGATGAAGCCCTCGATTCACCCCGACTATCACGACATCAACGTCATCATGACCGACGGGACGCAGTTCAAGACCCGCTCCTGCTACGGCAAGCCCGGCGACACGCTGCGGCTCGACATCGACCCGAAATCGCATCCGGCCTGGACCGGGCAGCAGCGCATCATCGACACCGGCGGCCAGATCGCGAAGTTCAACAAGAAGTTCGCGGGCATCGGCGTCCGCAAGTAGCGGCCGCTAACCTCCTGCTTTGGCGTGCGAAGGGGCTTGAAACCCGAGGCTCCGGTTTCCTATCTTTTGAGTGTCTGAAGCGCCCGGCTGGGGCTTCAGGGACTGAACGGAGGGCCGGCCCGTCGGGCGGCCCGTTTGGAACCTTGCTATCGCAGGAGGTTGCTTATGAGTGGCTTTGACTTCGCTCCCCTTTTCCGTACCGCGATCGGCTTCGATCGCCTGGCCCGGCTCGTCGATACCGCCGTATCCACGGCCGAGGCGCCGTCCTATCCGCCCTACAACATCGAGAAGACCGGCGAGGACTCCTATCGCCTCACCATGGCGGTTGCGGGTTTCGGCCCGGATGATATCGACATGGTGGTGAAGGACAACACGCTCGTCGTCGCCGGGCGCGTGAAGGAGGAGGGCCAGAAGGCCAACCTGCTTTATCGCGGCATTGCCGGCCGCGCGTTCGAGCGCCGCTTCGTGCTGGCCGACCATATCGTGGTCGACGGCGCGGATCTGCAGAACGGCTTGCTGCATGTCGGCCTCCGCCGGGTCGTGCCCGAGGCGCTGAAGCCCCGGCGCATCGAAATCGGCACCCGCCCGCAGCCGGCGATCGCCAACGATCAGGCGGCCGACGGGTCGGTCCAGGCCGCGTAAGCGTCGATACAACGCCGCAACTCAAAGGGGCCGGTTCAGCCGGCCCCTTTTTGCGTTCAGCCTCCCGGACGCTTGAAAAAGGCGTCGGCCGCCGAGCGGTGGCCCTCTTTGGCGCCGATCTCGGCCTCGGCGCGGGCGATTTCGGCGTGCAATTCCGCGATGTAGGCCTGCAATTCCGCGACCCCGAGCGGATACAGCGCGAGCGGCTCCAACCGGCGGCTCCGCTTCGGCTCTGCTTCTTCCTCTTCCATCCGCCTCTCCTCCGGCAACGCTGCCGCCAAGCCCTCGTGCCCCGGCCTGGCGCTGCGAGCAACAGGGGTTGGGGCGAACGACCAGTGCGGTCCGGCCAGCGCGCCACCCGGGCAGGGACGACCTCATGTTGCCCGTTGAGCGCCCGCGTGGCAGATGAAATCATATGCAACAGTCGCCTCGGTGCTCCGGCATACGCGTCCGTGCGGCGCGAATTGGGGCCGGCGCGGCGTGATCAGGGGGAAAAGCTGTGTCCACCAGCATGACGCGACGGCGCGCCGCTTTGCTCGCCGCCTCCGCAGCCCTCGCCGGCGGCCAAGCGCGTGCATCCCAGGACACGGTCACGATCGGCCACGTCGTTCCCCTGACGGGCGCCCTCGCCGAGGTCGGGCGCTTTCAGATGAACGGCGCGCAACTGGCGCTCGATGAGGTGAACGCGGCGGGCGGAGCCTTGGGCCGCCGCGTCGAGTTGGTGACCGAGGATAGTCAGGGCAGCAATCCCGGCGCCGTGCTCGCTTTCTCGAGGCTCGCGGGCCGGGGCGACATCGCGGCCTTCCTCGGCTCGCTCTACTCCACGCAGACGCACGCGATGGCGCCGGACATCCTGAAGGCGGCCAGGCCGATGGTGTTCGGCGGCACCGATCCCGCGCTGACCCAAATGGGCAATCCGTGGCTGTTTCGCTGCCGGCCGAACGACCTCTACTCGGCCCGCGCTATGGCCGATTTCGGCGTGAACACGCTGGGGAAGCGGCGCTGGGCCATTGTGCATACGACGGAGGCATTCGGCGCCGCCGGCATGCGCGCGCTTGTCGCCGCCCTGGAGAAGCTGGGCGTCACGCCCGCGCTGGTGCAGGGCTTCACCGCGGCGGCGTCCGACCTCACGCCGGTTGCGCTCGCCGTCAAGCAGTCCGGGGCGGACCTGATCGCCGGCTACATCGTCACCCCGAACGACGTGGCGCTGTTCGCCCGTCAGGTGCGGCAGGTCGGCGTGGAGACGCCCTGGATCGGTTCGCCGTCGATCACTGCATCGACCACGCTCAATTTGGCCGGCCCGGCGCTGTTCGGCACCTACGGTGTCACCGATTTCAGCGCCGGTTCCAGCCCGGAAGCTGCGGCCTTTGCCGACCGTTATGCGCAACGCTTTGGGGCCACCGCCGATCCGTTCAGCGCCTGGCCCTATGACGGTTTGAGGCTGCTGGTGCGGGCGATCGAGACGGCCCGGAGCACGGAGCCCGAGGCCGTCAGGAAGGCGCTTCTGGCGATCGAGGGTTTCAAGGGTGCGGAGGGCGAGTACGATTTCGACGCGAATGGAGACGGGCTGCACGGCTACAACGTCGTGAAAAACGACGCCGGCAAGCTCACCTTCATTCGCCACGTCGAGTTCCGGGATTGATCCTCGCCGTCGGCACGAGGGGAGAGAACGATGGACATGTACGAGGTTTTTGCTCTGCGCTACGGAACGCATGACCGGCCCGCCTCGGACAACTTCCTGTTCGCGCTTGCAGGCGACGACCCGCACGATCTGCAAGGCCCGGAGGCCATGCCGATCGACTACTTCATCTGGCTGATCCGGGGACCGAACCGGACGGTGCTGGTCGACACCGGCTTCGACTGGCCAACCGCCGAGCGGCGCGGGCGAGCCTTGATGCTGCATCCCGCCGACGCGCTGCGTGCGATGGGTGTGGACCCGGCCTCGGTTCAGGACGTGATCATCACGCACCTGCACTACGACCACGCGGGCAACCTCGACGCGTTTCCGAACGCGAGGTTTCATCTGCAAGACGCGGAGATGGCGTTCGCGACCGGGCGCTGCATGTGTCATCCGGGACTGCGCCGCACCTTCGAGGTCGAGGATGTCGTTGCAATGGTGCGCCGCGTCTACGCTGGACGGGTGCGCTTTCACGACGGGGATGCGACGCTCGGCCCCGGCCTGTCTCTGCATCGCGTGGCAGGACACACGCGTGGCTTGCAAGTGGTGCGGGTGGCGACCGCCCGGGGCATGGTGGTGCTCGCCTCGGACGCCCTGCATTTCTACGCAAATCTCACGCGGCAGAACCCGTTTCCCGTCATAGTGGACGTCGCCGGCACCATGGAGGGTTGGGGCCGGCTGGCCGAACTGGCGGACACGGCGGACCACGTGGTGCCCGGGCACGATCCGAAGGTCCGGCAACTCTATCCCCGCTACGCCGACGCAACGGATGTCGAGGCGTACTGCCTGCACGTACCGCCGACCTAGAATAACACGGCGGTGCCGTGAACCCCGGCTGAGCCGTTTCGCGCCCCCAGCGGCTCAGCCGGTCCACTCAACCGCCGCTCAGGGCGTGATGTCGGTCGCGATGCAATGCGGATGTTTGAAGCCGTTGGGCGCTTCTCCCGGGGCGAGATAAATAATGTTGTCGGTCGCGTTCAGTCCCACACCGGCTGGAATGGCGTCGAGGCCGAGCAGTTTGCGCATCCGGTAGGCGACCGCGTGATCCGCGCAGGACGTGTCGCCGCTGACGCCGAGGCCGCCAACCACTTGTCCGCCGTGATACAACGCAACGCCGCCGCCGAACGTAATCACCCCGCCTAAGGTGCGGCCGACGCCGCTCCCAGGCCCGTTGCCGGTCGTTTCCTGGTTGAAGAACGCGTTGTAGGGATTCGACTCGTTCAAACCGTATAGAGACCCGCCCGGCTGCACGGCCGAGTAGAGATTGGCGGTGGAGAACGCGAGTTGATTGTTTGAAAGTCCGTTCGCCGTTCCGGCTTTTGCAATCGCAATCTGCCTGCTGTACGGCCACGCATCGCCCGTCTTCGCGACGGCACACAGAACACCAGCGCGGTCCACGATCGCAGCCCACATCAAATTGGGAGAAAACAAGCCGCCGTTGTTTTCTGCGACGACCTGGTTCAGTGCGTCGCGAAGCGTTGCGGCGACGGCGGAGCCGAGACCGCATCCCTGCGGATCGGCGGCATCGTTGACCGGACCGGCGATCGCGGGTGCCGAGATCGCAAACGCACAACCGGCGGCTAGCAGCATTTTTCGCATGTGACGGTTTTCCTCTCCTGATGAATCGCTTTTTGGGGAACAGCCTTACGCGGACGGCGCGCCTGGACAAAACTCTCGCGCGATTCGCGAGCGTATTATCTCGTTACGAATTAAGCAACGAGCGCAAGCTGGCGAGCGCGTGATCGGACGGTTCGAATCCGATATGCATACCAGCGCGTCGCCGAGCTGTCAGCAGAAAGCCTGTCCGCGCGCCGGGGCGCTTGTTGCATTGCGCGTTGCAAGGCCTGATCGTGCCTGGCCGGTTCCATGCAAGGAAAAGGCGAGCGGCACCACAGCAACCGGAGCGCGACGTGGCATTTCTTCCGGCATGGACGTTGAAACAGAGCGGCGAAGTCGCGCCCGATGAGCGCCTGCCTTGGCCGCAAACGATGGCGATCGGCGTACAGCACGTGGTCGCGATGTTCGGTTCGACGGCGCTCGCGCCGCTGCTGATGGGCTTCGACCCGAACACCGCGATCTTCTTCTCCGGGGTCGGGACGCTGCTTTTCTTTTTCATCACCGGCGGGCGGCTGCCAAGCTATCTCGGCTCGAGCTTCGCCTTCATTGCGGTGGTGATCGCGGCGAGCGGCTATGGCGGCTCCGGGCCGAACCCGAACGTCCCGGTGGCGCTCGGCGGCATTCTTGCCTCAGGGCTGGTCTATGCCGCGATCGGCGTCGCGGTGCAGCTTTCCGGCGCGGCGTGGATCGAGCGCCTGATGCCGCCGGTTGTGACGGGTGCGATCGTCGCCGCGATCGGGCTGAACCTGGCTCCGGTCGCCATCCGCAACGTTTCGGCGGCCCCGTTCGATACCACGATCGGGATCGCGACGGTGTTGGCCGTGGCGCTGATCGCGGTGCGCGGGCGCGGCCTCGCCAAGCGGCTGCCCATCCTGCTCGGCGCGCTTGCCGGCTACCTGCTGTATCTGCTGGGCACGAACGGGCTCGGCCTCGGCACGCCGATCAGCTTCGCGGGGCTGGGCCGGGCGTCCTGGTTCGGATTGCCTAACCTGACCCATCCGGTATTCGACCCGGCAGCGATCGGTTTGATTGCGCCGATCGCGGTCATTCTGGTTGCGGAAAATCTGGGCCACATCAAGGCGCTTTCCGCCATGACGGGCCGCGACTTCGATCCGCTGATCGGCCGCGCCTTCTTCGCCGACGGGCTTGCGACGATGGTTTCGGCGCTGGGCGGCGGAACCGGCGTCACCACCTATGCCGAGAACATGGGCGTGATGGCAGTGACGCGCATCTATTCGACGCTCGTGTTCGTGGTCGCGGCGTGCGTAGCGCTGCTGCTTGGCTTTTCGCCGAAATTCGGAGCGCTGATCCTGACCTTGCCGGTGCCGGTCATCGGCGGCATCGCGATCGTGGTGTTCGGCCTGATCGCGGCGACCGGCGGCCGCATCTGGGTGCTGAACCAGGTCGATTTTGCGGATGCCCGCAATCTCGTCACCGCCGGGGTCGCACTGACCGCCGGAGCGGGCGATCTGACGGTCCATCTCGGTCCGTTCACGCTCGGCGGCATCGGCACCGCGACGTTCGGCGCCATCATCCTCTACCACGCGCTCGGACGCGGCGGCGGGCGGGAGCGCATCAGTCCGGCGGATGGGGCCAGCGCGGGAAGGTGATCCCGGGCGCGCCGTAACGAAACCATCTCGGGGCGCGCGTGCCGATGCGGTTGACCTTTTAACGATCGCCTCCCTAGCATTCCGTGGTGGATCGCGCACCGCCCAGGCACGTCACGCTCACCTCGCACCGCGCGAAATCGGGGCCGCCCATTGCTTGGGGCGCCGCCGACCCGCTGCGGCGCGGGCCGATCGTCGGCACGCTGGGCAACCCCGACCAGCGCAATGTGATCGGCACCCATGGCGGCGCCTATTCGCTCTATCGGGCGCTCGCGGTCGCCGCCGGACAGCTCGCGCCGCAGCACCGGCCGGATTTCACCGACACCATGCCGGCGGACGCGATTGGCCCGTTTGCCGCCTGGAGCGATCCGGCGCGCATCGTTTCGCTCGATCCTTGGGGCCATCTGGCGCCGCAACTCTTCGCCGATCGCGTGGCGGCGGGATGGGACATCCGGCCGACGATCGCGGTCACCCGCGCCCACATCGCGATGCCGGAAATCGTGGAAGCGATGCAGGACGGACGGCTTGCTCCCGATCCGCCGGGACCGGCGGCCGTCCTGAGCGCAGACGGCGCGGCGCGCGTGACGAAGATCGCGATCGAGCCGGTCTGGTGGCTGCCCGGCGTGGCCGCGCGGTTCGGGGTCGGGCTGAAAACGTTGCGCCGCACCTTGTTCGAGCAAACCGGCGGCATGTTCCCGGAGCTTGTCACCCGCCCCGATCTCGAAGTGTTCCTGCCGCCGATCGGCGGCGCCACCGTGTACCTGTTCGGCGACGTTTCGCGGCTCGGCCGCCCCGAAA
>JAFAXA010000257.1 GCA_019241425.1 Acetobacteraceae bacterium
TGTTCATCTTGTTAGCAAGAGGACGCCTGTATGGAGCTTGCCCCGTGGAGGCCCCAAACCTCCCACCGGCTCGGCGCATCCACCATCGGAAGCGGCGCCGGTCATGTTTAGAGCCGCCGGCCTGGCCGATGGGGGCTCGTCTAGGGCAGGACAGAGGACTCTGACGCAAATCGTGGTTCAATCCACGGCCCCGACCAGTCGGGGGCGGTCTGTTGCGGGTACATAGGTAGCGGTTTATTCCGAAGACATAGGTAACAGCGATGGCTCCGATGGGGTAGGTGCAGGGTCGAGCCGACACGTTCGGTCGTCGAAGATGCGTTAAGCTGAGGAGCTAGATCTGCTCGGCGCAGCGTTACGGGAACATTCTGGCCGGCGAAAACGGTGCTGAGACTGCCCTTCTGCTCATGCGCCGTGCAACGGGACTGCGTGCGGCGGTAGATGGAACACGCCTCGACTCGTCGGCGACGCCCTGTCAGCCCAGGACCCTGTCGCAGTTCGAGCGGTTCATCGAGTGCGCGCAACCTGCGGCAGCTCGTACCGGCCGGACAGAACATCTTTCGTCGGCTGGTAGAGCCGGAGAATCAGGTAGAACGGTCCCTGCGGGGCGGGCAGCCAGTTCGCCGCTGCCTCTGTGGCTTGGGGCCGCGCGGAGATCGGGATCGTAATGGAGCCATCGGGGCCGCGCACCAGGCCCGGCGTGTCGCTACCGAGCTTGAAGCGACCGATCGAGAGCGTTCTCGACCAGGAATTTTGTGCGGGCGTCGTAGATCGTCAGCGACCAGAACGCATAGACCGGCGGCTCTGTTGTGAAAGTCATCGTTTAGTCGTGCGCGCTGCCGTTCAGCGCCCGCCCGTCAGCGTCCGTGTAGCGGATCGGATACATCGCCTCCTCGCTTGTCCCCAAATGTATGGGCCCGCGACCATGGCGCGGAGCGGGTAGTCGAAGTCGAAGCTGTCGAGGCCGGTAAACCAGTTCCAGCCATTGCGCACGGACGAGGGAGGTCGCGGTGGACGACATCGGAACGGGCGGCGCGTCGGTCTACGCCTGCTGCAACGCGCCCGTCATGCCCGGCGTCAACTTGCCCGCGCCGAATCCTCCCTTCGTCAGCCCGATGCGCGCGAATTGCCCGAACAGCGCCGCGTCGCGGGTTTGATCGCGTTCGCCCGCAGCACCGCCCCGAGCTGCTCGAAGAAACCGAGCGGGTTTCCGGCGATCGCCGGTAGCGCGGGCAGCGTCGCTGCGGCGTCGGAGTCCGGCTTGCCGTACGCGCTGAGCGGGACCACGCGAAATTCGTCCTGCAGGTTATGAATCGCGGCCATGTCGTCGCCAGGCGGCACGCGCAGCCGGCCCCAGAGAAACACCTTGTCCGTCGTGACATCGAGGCGCGTGGCCCCGGGCAACATCGCGCCCTGCCAATTCGGTGGTACAATCACGAACAGCCCGGCCTTCGTGCCCGTGGTGCGCCGTCCCACGTAGTGCTCGAGCTCGTGCCACATATCGAATACGTCGACGACATAGTAGCGGTCATGGGTGTCGGGCACCGAGAGAACGAATGGCTCGTCGAGCTTGAGCACCGCGCCTAGATAGGTGGTGTCGTTGTTGGGCGTCTCGATCTCCCGCGAGTCGGCGGTCGCCGGTTCGCGCGCCCAACCGATCCGGTTCAGCGGCACGTAGTAGCTGGTCGGACCGCACGATGCGTCCGGGGCGGTATAGATCCGGATCACGCGCTCCACCAGCACGAGCGGGTAGCCCCACTCGTACGCGAGCAGGCCGAGCGCATAGGCGTCGATCTCCTGCCTGCGCGCAATGACCTCCGGCGTCGCCGCGATCGAGAGCTGGGGATCCGTTGGCGCGGGCTCGGCGCGGCCCGGCGCACCCGAGATGACAGAACCAAGGAGCAGGCCGGCGAAGACGAGTCCTCTCATCCGATCCTCCTGGATTGCGCGAAATCTCGCGTGCGTCATTTCACCGTGGAAACAAGAACTCCACCTGCAAGCGGACCGCCCATTTCGGCCCGTAACGCGCGCGCTCGACATAGTCGAAGGCCTGTAGCTGCGCGTTGATCGGTTGTCCGCCGATGCTGAAGATCTTGCCGAACCCTCCGCCTACCGGAACCGACCACTTCGCGCCCGGCGCGTTCCAATCGGCGGTGACGATCGGCGAGCTGGTCAGGTATCAGCCCCCGGACAGATTGTAGTTCACGAAGGGCTGAAGCAGGAGTTGGCTCACCGCCTTGCGACTGTCGTTCCCTGCGACCGACCAGAGTTGCCGTCCGAGGATGCCGAAAACCCAGGGCTTCGGCATCGCGAGCGCGACCGCCGATGGCCCAAGGCTCAGTTTTCCGCTGCCCAGCACCCGGCTGGTGGCGGTCGGCAGGCTCACCGAGGGTCCGATGCCCCAGATCAATGAGCCTGGCTGCGCCGGTGAAACGTAGATCGTTTCGTTGATGTCGCCGAGACCGAACGCCGAGCCGCGGCCGGAGGGCGCGCTCGCGAACTCCGGCAGGCCACCAACGAGATCCGGCGTGTAGATGACGGGCGCGATGGTGCGGCTGATCAGGTTCCATTCACTGAGGCTGAAGGGAAGTACGGGCTGAATGTTGAGAACGTTGACGGTGCTGTCCTTGGGACCGACGCCGCCCACGACATTGTTCTGCAGCGGCAGGCTGTAAGCGGCGGCGACCGGGTTCTGCGCGACGGCTGCAAGGTCCGCGCTCGATTGCGCGAACGCGTCGCGTCCGCTCAGGACGCCGACCATTCCGACGCTGCATCGGATCCACACACGGCAAGCAGGCGTCAACCTGAGTGCCGAGCGGAGCCGGGCGGGCGGCTTAACCGATCCTGCCTGCTTCCACTTTTTTTGACATCGAAGCCATGCGCAGTTTGCAAATACCGGTAGAGATCGCCGGGATAGTTTCTGCCGAGCTGGCCGCAGGCGCGGCTGTGCGGCTTGCGAAACTCGGCGATGGTCTTATCCTCCTTCTGCAGCCCTCGGTCCGCGCCCGGCAGGCCGACCGTGGTCACGCCCGGCCGTGCAGGAGGTTTGGGCGCTCACGTCCATGAACATCATGCCCTCGCGAGCTATCCGGTATCCGCCCATCGAGCCGCCCAACCGGGAAGTGTGGTGGCAAACGTAACTGGCAAGCCCACGTGTACGGCGAAATGTTCGCCGCTCAGAGGACAGGCGCGCGGGTCGCCGCGGTCCGGCGAACCGGCGCCCGCCCCCTAGGAGCACGCAGTCTTGCGGCCGCAGATCGGCCGCCGGGCGGACTACAGCATCGGGCGGCCGCCGGTGACCGGGATGACCGCGCCGGTGATGTAGCTCGATTCGCCGGATGCCAGCAGGACGTAGGCGGCGGCGAGTTCGGCGGGCTGGCCCGGGCGTTTCAGCGGCGTTTGCTTGCCGAATTCGCGCACCTTCTCCTCCGGCATGGTGGACGGGATGAGCGGCGTCCAGATCGGGCCGGGCGCGACCGCGTTCACGCGGATACCCTTTTCGGCCAGCAATTGCGCAAGCCCCGCGGTGAAGTTGGCGATCGCGCCCTTGGTGGTCGCGTAGGCGAGCAATTGCGGCGACGGATCCTTGGCGTTGATGGAGGTGGTGTTCACGATCGTCGAGCCGGGCTTCATGTGCGGCACCGCCGCCTGGCAGAGATAGAACATGCTGTAGATGTTGATGCGGAAGGTCTTGTCCCATTCCTCGGCGCTGATTTCGGCGAGATCCTGGTGCGTGCGTTGGAACGCCGCGTTGTTGACCAGAATGTCGAGCTTGCCGAATTCCTGCACGGCGCGGTCGACCAGCGACCGGCAATGTTCCTGCTGCGACACGTCGCCCGGCGCCGTGACCGCGCGGCGGCCGGCGCCCTCCACGAGGCGCGCGGTTTCCGCCGCGTCCTCGTGTTGTTCGAGATAGGAGATCAGCACGTCGGCACCTTCGCGGGCGAAGGCGAGCGCGACCGCGCGGCCGATGCCGCTATCGGCGCCCGTGATGATGGCGGCGCGACCCTCCAGCCTTCCGGAGCCCTTGTAGCTGGTTTCCCCATGATCCGGCTTCGGGTCCATCTCGGCGGTGCTGCCGCTGGGCGCGATGCCGCCCTGGCCCTCGAAAGGCGGGGTCGGGTGGGCTGTCTTCGGGTTCGTGGTCATGATCCGCGGTCCCTTGCTGCTGTTGGGTGCCAGAGCGGGCGAGGGCGGGCACGGTTGCCGCAACTCGGGTTGACTTGCGCGGGAGCCACGGGTTTGTGTGCCGCCCTTCCGCCCGTCTGCGAGAGTTTCGCCCATGCACGCCTACCGCACCCATACCTGCGGCGCGCTTCGCGCCAGCGACGCCGGGACGACGGCGCGCCTGTCCGGCTGGGTCCACAGCAAGCGCGACCATGGCGGGCTGCTGTTCATCGACCTCCGCGACCATTACGGCGTGACGCAATGCGTGTTTCCGGCCGGCAGCCCGGCTTTCGCGGTCGCCGACGCGGTGCGGCCGGAAAGCGTGGTGACGGTGACCGGCGAGGTGGTGCGGCGCGAAGGCGGCACCGTCAATCCGAAGCTGCCGACGGGCGCGATCGAATTGCGGGTCGCGGCGCTCGACGTGCAGTCGGCGGCGGAGGTGCTGCCGATGCAGGTCGCGGGCGACGAAAAATTCCCGGAGGAAACGCGGCTGACCTATCGCTATCTCGACCTCCGGCGCGACAAGCTGCACCGGAACATGATGCTTCGCGCCGGGGTGATCGCGTCCTTGCGCCGGCGCATGATCGCGGCCGGGTTCACGGAGTTCCAGACACCGATCCTGACCGCCTCCAGCCCCGAGGGCGCGCGCGACTTCCTGGTGCCAGCGCGCCTGCATCCCGGCAAGTTCTACGCGCTGCCGCAAGCGCCGCAGCAATTCAAGCAGTTGCTAATGGTCGCGGGGTTCGACCGCTATTTCCAGATCGCGCCCTGTTTCCGCGACGAGGCGAGCCGCGCCGACCGTTCGCCCGGCGAGTTCTACCAGCTCGATTTCGAAATGAGCTACGTGACCCAGGAGGATGTGTTCGAAACGATCGAACCGGTGATCGCGGGCGTGTTCGCGGAGTTCGCGAACGGCCGCGCGGTCGATCCGCCGCCGTTTCCGCGCATTCCTTACGAAACGGCGCTGCTCGAATTCGGCACGGATAAGCCGGATCTGCGCAATCCGCTGCGCATCCGGGATGTGACCGCACAGTTCGCGGGTTCGGGCTTCGGCTTGTTCGCGCGGATCGCGGCCTCGGGCGGCGTCGTGCGCGCGATTCCGGCGCCCGGCGCGGCCGCGCAGCCGCGCAGCTTCTTCGACAAGCTGAACGCCTGGGCGCGGGAGGAGGGCGCGGGCGGCCTCGGCTACATCGCGTACGAGGCGGACGGCGCCAAAGGCCCGATCGCCCGTAATCTCGAACCCGAGCGCGCTGAGGCGATCCGCGAAGCTTGCGGCATCGGCGCCGGCGACGCGGTATTCTTCGCGGCCGGCGCACGCGCCGAGGCGGCTTCGTTCGCGGGCACGGTGCGGACGCGGCTCGGCACCGATCTCGGCCTGTCGGAAACCGGGGCGTTCCGGTTCTGCTGGATCACCGATTTCCCGATGTACGAGCTGAACGAGGAAACCGGCCGCATCGACTTCAGCCACAATCCGTTCAGCATGCCGCAGGGCGGCATGGCGGCGCTCGAGCGGGACGACCCGCTGACGATCAAGGCGTTCCAATACGACATCGTCTGCAACGGTATCGAATTGTCATCCGGCGCCATCCGCAATCACCGGCCGGACATCATGATCCGGGCCTTCGGCATCGCGGGCTACGGGCCGGAGGAGGTGGAGGCGCGGTTTGGCGGCATGTTGAACGCGTTCCGCTACGGCGCGCCGCCGCATGGCGGATCGGCGCCGGGCGTCGATCGCATCGTGATGCTGCTGGCAGACGAACCGAACATCCGCGAAGTCATCTTGTTTCCGCTCAATCAGGGCGGCGAGGATCTGCTGATGGGGGCGCCGGCCGAGATCCCGCCGGAGCGCTGGCGGGAGCTGCGCCTCAAGCCGGACCTGCCGCCGGCCGGCGCGCGCCCGCCGAAAGGGGGCTGACGCGGGCGGCGGCTGCCGGTTCAGGCTTTCGGGCCGATCTGCTCGGCCTGCGCGCCGCTGCCCTCCCGGGCCGGGCCGAGCACCGGTTCCTCACCCATCGGCTGGTTCTGGCGCACCGAAAATTCGCCGCGCCCGTCGAGCGACGGCCCGCTGGTCCAGCGGCCTTGCGGCGGCGGTTCGCCGGTCGCCGAGCTGCCGAGATAGACATAGCTCCATTCCCGGCGTTCCGCTTCCTGCGGAAAGCTGTTCGGGATCGGCAGCCCGCTTGCGCCGCCGATCTCCTCGATGACCGCCAGCCATTGCTGCTGGTGCATCGTATCGCGCGCGATCAGGAAGCTCAGCATGTCCTTCATGCCGCTGTCATGCGCCGCGTTGTAGAGACGCACGGCGAGCGTGCGGCCGGTCGCCTCGGCGGTGACGTTCGCGAACATGTCGCCGGCGAGATTGCCGCT
>JAFAXA010000008.1 GCA_019241425.1 Acetobacteraceae bacterium
GCGCTCGGCATGGGACGCCTCTGCGCTCCCGGAGAGCAGCGGCCCGCGGCTCAGCCGCGGCAGGATCGGCAGGTTCAGGTTGAAGCCCACGCTCATGTTGAGCGCCAGCCCCTGGTCGCGCCGGCTTTCCGGCGCCAGCGCAATGCCGAGATCGAGTGCGTCGCGCTCCGAGCGGATGGTGACCGGCTTGCCGCTCCAGAGGATTTCGCCGGACGTCGCACGGAAGCGGCCGAACACAGATTGCACGAACTCGCTGCGCCCGGCGCCGATCAATCCGTAGAGGCCCACGATCTCGCCTTCATGCACGGTCAGAGAAATGTCGTGAAAGCCCGGCCCGGACAGGTTACGGGTCTCCAGGATCACGGCGCCCGGCGGCACGCTTTCCTTGTGAAATATCTGCTCGATCGAGCGGTTGATCATGCCCCGAATGAGCGCGTCTTCGCTCGTTTCCTCGATACGGGCCGTCGACACGAGTTGGCCATCGCGCAGGATCGAGACACGATCGGAAAGATCGAACACCTCCTCCAGCCGATGGCTGATATAGACGATTGTGACGCCACCCGCCTTCAACCGCCGGATGAGAGCGAAAAGCTGGGCGGCTTCCTGGCGCGTCAGATACGCCGTCGGTTCGTCGAAGATGAGCAATTGCGGATGGCGGGTCGCGGCACGCGCCGTCGCGACGAGTTGTTGCTGTCCGATCGTAAGCGACGAAAGCGTGGCACCTGCCCGGATGTTGAAGCCGATATCGTCGAGGATGGCCTGGGCGTCCCGCACCATGGTCCGGTGCTGGAGGAGGCCACGCCGCACCTTCTCGTCACCAAGGAACAGATTGGCGGCGACCGTCAGGTGCCGGCACAACACGATCTCCTGATGCACGGCATTGATGCCGAGCGCGATCGCGTCATGCGGGCTCTGGATGTCGACCTCGCGCCCTTTCCAGATGATCTGCCCGCCCGAATGCGGGTGAACGCCGGTCAGCAGCTTGATGAGCGTCGATTTGCCGGCGCCGTTCTCGCCGACGATCGAGTGCACCTCCCCGGGCAGGAAAGCGAGGCTGACCCCTTTCAGGGCGTGCGTCGCGCCGAACCGCTTTTCGAGATCGCGCAGTTCGAGCAACGGCGCAGCCCCGCCGGGCGGGGCGCCCGCAACCGTAGCGGCGGCGGGCTCCATGCTCATTTCACCTTCGGGCTAAGCAATTCCTTGCTGCGATCGGAGGTCATGTTCGCCTTGGTGATGGTGTTCACGCCCGTATCCACGAACGCCGGCACCTTCTCGCCCTTGCTCGCGGCGAGCGCCGTCTTGACCCCGTCATAGCCCATGCGGAACGGATCCTGCACGATCAGCGCGTAGATGACTCCGTCGCGCAGGAAGCCGACCAGCTTGTCGTCGTTGTCGAACCCGATCAGCGTCACGGTGCTCTGCGCCTTGTCCTCGGCGATCGCCTGGCCGGCGCCTTGCGCCTGAATGAGGTTGGACGCGAAGACGCCCTTCAGGTTCGGGTTGCTCGTCAGCAGATCGGTGGTGGCATTCAGGCCGCTGGTCGCCTGCCCGTCGCCGATCCGTTCGGCGACCAGATGCAGGCCGGGATACTTCTTGAGCTGTTCCTTGAAGCCCTGGGCACGCTGGTCGAGCGAGCCCACGCCCGGCAGGTTGGTCAGCAGCGCGACATCGCCCTCCTGCTTGCCGGTCTTCTCCTTGATCCCCGCCGCCAGGGCGTCGGCAGCCGCCCGGCCGCCCTGCACGTTGTCGGTCGTCAGGAAGCTGGTGAACGCCTTGCTGTCGGCTGCGCTATCGATACCGATGATCTTGACCGATTTCGCGGCCTCGTCGATCGGAGCGCCGAGCGCCTTGAACTGCGTGGGCGCGATCACGATCGCGGCCGGCTTGTCGGCGACCGCGTTCTCCAGAATGGTGATCTGGCCGTTGATGTCGGCTTCGCTGGTGGCGCCCAGCTCCGGCACGTTGACGTGGAGATCCACGCCCGCCTTGCGCGCCCCGGCCAGCACGATCTGCCAGTAGAAGCTGGTTGTATCCTTGACGATCACCGGAATGGACGGCTCGCCGGCCGCGAATGCCGGGGCGAGCGGCATGCTTCCCCAGGCGAGCATGGCGGCGGCGAGCAAGCTCTTGGCGAACGGAGTTCTCACGCAATTCCTCCCCAGGCAGTCGCGGCCATAGGCCGGATCGCCCATCATTGTTTGGGCCGTATCGGGCCCATTACGGTTTGTGCCGGGACGGCTGGCAAGGACATTAGGCCGGGAGCAACGCGCGCTCCAGCCTCGCAAAGCCGTTTTTGGGCGCGCTGTGCTCCCGTAATGCGCGATCTCCCGGCGAACCGTTCCACCGGCGGGTTACACAGGGTCCGCCCGTTGACGAGATTGTGCAGCACTGGACGAGTTGGTACCTGAACAATCGCGCTTTCCTGCCGTTCCAATCGCGGCCGCGTAGACTTCCGGGTTTTTTACGGGCGTAATCGGACGGGAGCGCCCAATCACGCATGACCCGACGCATCATCCAGTTCGGAACCAGCCGGTTTTTGCAGGCGCATGTGGATCTGTTCGTCCACGAAGCGCGGCAGGCGGGCCAGGATGTTGGCCCGATCGCCGTCGTGCAGGCGTCGGGATCGCCGGCGCGGGCCGGCCGGGTCGCGGCGTTCGGTCGGCCCGAGGGCTATCCGGTCGTGATCCGCGGGCTCGAAGCGGGGCAGCCGGTCGAACGCACGGTGACTGTCACCAGCGTCGATCGCGGCCTCTCCGCCGCGCGCGACTGGGAGGCGGTCATCGCGCTGTTCGCGACCGAGGCGGAAACGGTGGTCTCGAACATGGGGGATGCCGGCTACGCCGTGGATGCGGCGGACCGCACGCCCGCGTTGCTGCAAAGCGCCGGGGTGCCGGTTTCGTTCGCCGGCAAGCTGACGGTGCTGCTCTGGCGGCGCTGGGAAGCCGGCGGCGCGAAGCTCGTGATGCTGCCTTGCGAACTCATCAACCGTAACGGCGCCGTATTGCGGGACACGGTGACCGGCCTGGCACGCGAGGCCGAGGCACCGGCGGACTTCGTCGGCTGGCTGAACGGCTCGGTAATCTGGGCCAACACTCTGGTTGACCGGATCGTTTCCGAGCCGATCGAGCCGGTGGGCGCGGTTGCAGAACCCTACGCGCTTTGGGCGATCGAACGGCAACCCGGTCTCGAACCGCCCTGCCTTCATCCAGCGATCGTCATGGCAGACGACCTCGACCCGTTCGAGCGGCTGAAGCTTCACATCCTCAACCTTGGGCACACGGTTCTGGCCGACATCTGGATGGAGGAGGCGCGGGACAAAGGCGAAACGGTGCGCGCCATCCTCGGTGATGCCGAGATCCGCGCCCGGCTCGAAACACTCTACGAGCGGGAGGTGATCCCGGGTTTTGCCGCGCGTGGCAGCGAGGCCGCGGCGATCTCCTATGTCGGCGAGACCATGGACCGATTCCGCAATCCGTTCCTCGACCACCGGATCGCCGACATCGCGCAGAATCACGCGCTCAAAGTAGAGCGGCGGATCGCGGCGTTCCTCGCCTGGGTCGCGGCAGCCGGTCGTCCCGCATCGGCGCCGACGCTGGACGCCATTGTCGCTCGCAACCGAAGAGACCAGACGGGGAAGACAGTGCCATGAGAGCAGTCGTGTGCGAGGAGCCGGGCCGGCTGGCGCTGGTTGAACGCCCGCAGCCCGAGCAACGCGAGGGCGAGGTGCTCGTGCGGGTGCGCCGGATGGGAATCTGCGGCACGGATTTCCACATCTTCCAAGGCAAGCATCCGTATCTGGAATATCCGCGCGTGATGGGGCACGAACTCTCCGGCACGGTCGCATCCGCGCCGCGCGGCAGCACACTCACCGCAGACGAGCCGGTCTATATCGTACCCTATCTGTCCTGCGGTCACTGCTCCGCCTGCCGCAAGGGGCTGACCAATTGTTGCCGCAACATCCGCGTGCTCGGGGTTCACACGGATGGCGGGATGACAGAGTATCTCGCGGTGCCGGAAGCGAATGTCGTCGCGGCCGGCGGCATCTCGCTCGATGACGCGGCGATGATCGAGTTTCTGGCGATCGGCGCGCACGGCGTGCGACGGGGCGGCATCACCGAAGATGACCGCGTGCTGGTGGTGGGCGCCGGACCGATCGGCATGGCGGCGATCATCTTCGCGCGCGCCCGCGGCGCGGATGTCACGGTGATGGACACGCGCGACGACCGCTTGGGCTTCACGATCGAGGCGCTCGGCGCTCAGGCGACGGTGCGGGCCGACGAGGCCGCCGAGCAGGAGCTGGACCGGCTCACCGGCGGCGACTTCTTCGACGTGGTGATCGACGCAACCGGCAACACCGCGGCCATGCAGCGCGGCTTCGGCTTCATCGGCCATGGCGGGCGCTACGTGCTGGTGAGCGTGGTGCGCGACACGATCAGCTTTTCCGACCCGGAATTCCACAAGCGCGAAACCACGTTGATCGGCAGCCGCAACGCCCAGCCGGAGGATTTCGCCGAAGTCGTGCGGCAGATGATCGCGGGCAAGGTGCCGACGCGGGCATTGAATACGCATCGCGGACCGATCGCCGACGCGCCGGCGCTGTTCCAGCAATGGCTGCGGCCGGAAGCCGGCGTGATCAAGGCGATCGTCGAAATCTGAGATCGGCGCGCCCGGTCAGCAATTCCAGTTCACCAAGCGCCGCAGAGCGCCGTCTACGTCCAGGAGGAGAAACCATGAAGATCGTACTCGCTGCCGCATTGGTCGCGCTCGGCGCATTGCCGGCAATCGCCGCCGACACCAAGGACATGAAGATCGCGCTATCCAACAACTATGCGGGCAATAGCTGGCGGCAAGCGATGCTGAAGAGCTGGGACACGGTGACCAAGCAGGCCGTGTCCGACGGCGTCATCGCCGAAGCGCCCGCGTTCACGACCTCGGAAAATCAGGCAACCGAGCAGGCCGGGCAGATCCAGAACATGATCCTGCAGGGTTACAACGCGATCGTCATCGACGCCGCCTCGCCGACGGCGCTGAATGGCGCCATCAGACAGGCCTGCGACGCCGGGATCGTCGTTGTTACGTTCGACGGCATCGCGACCGAGCCTTGCGCCTACAGGATTGCCGTGGATTTCAAGAAGCTTGGATCCATGCAGATCGACTTCTTCAAGTCACGCGGCCTGAAGGGCAATTTGCTCGAAATTCGCGGTCTTGCCGGCGTCTTTGTCGACGATGAAATCCACTCCGGCGTCGAAAGCGCGGTCAAGGCCGACCCCGATTTCAAGATCGTCGGCAGCGTGCACGGTAACTGGACGCAGACCGTGGCGCAGAAGGAGGTCGCAGGCATCTTGCCGACCCTGCCCGACATCGTCGCCGTCGCGACCCAGGGCGGCGATGGGTTCGGGGCTGCCCAGGCGTTCAAGGATGCGGGCCGGAAGGAGCCGGTGATCTTCATGGGTAACCGCGACGACGAACTGGCGTGGTGGAAACAGCAGAAGGATGCGAACGGCTACGTCACGATGTCGGCCTCGATCGCGCCGGGCTCCTCGGCCTTTGCGTTCTGGGTGGCGCAGAAGATCCTCGCCGGTGACAAGGTGCCGCAGGACATGACCCTGCCGATCACGGTGGTCACGCAAGACAATCTGGAAGAGCAGATCAAGCACACCGAAAAGGGCAGCGTCACCAACGTCAACTACAGCCGGCAGGACGTCAGCAACATTCTGGCGGAGGGCCAAAAATGAATCCTGGCAGCCTCGCGCCGGCAGAGCGTACGCGCCCTGCCGCGCCGGCCCGGGGATCGGAGGTGTTTGTCGATCTGCGCGGCGTGTCCCGCAATTTCGGTGCGGTGCAGGCGCTGCGCCCGATCGACTTCCAGGTTCTTCGGGGCGAGTGTCTCGGGCTTGTCGGCCATAACGGGGCCGGCAAATCGACGCTGATGAACGTGCTCTCCGGGACGCTCAATGCCAGTGCGGGAACGATCACGGTCAACGGCGCGGATCTGAGCGGCCGTTACGATGTGCGCGTCGCGCATCACGCAGGCGTGCGCTGCGTGTTCCAGGAGCTGTCGCTTTGTCCGAACCTCACGATCGCGGAAAACGCCCGGATCGCCCATCCCGCGTTGCGCGGCATCGGCTGGCGCAAGCGCGCGGCCGCGTTGATGCAGGGCGCGCTCGACCAAGTTTTCCCCGGCCATGGATTCGGAATGGGTGATGTCGTCGGCGAGATGCCGATTGGGCGCCGGCAGATGGTCGAGATCGCGCGCGCTTTTACCGAAACCGAGGATGAGGCGCGCCTTGTCATTCTGGACGAACCGACCTCATCGCTCGACCAAGGGGCTGCGGACCAACTCATCGCCGCGGCTCGGCGGTTCGCGGCCGGCGGCCGTAGCACCGTCGTCATCTCGCACAAGATCAACGAAATCCTCGCGGTCGCCGACCGCGTGGTGGTGATGAAAGACGGGACGATCATCGACGACCGTCCGCGCGCCGCTTGGACGCGGGACAGCATCGTCGAGGCCATGGGCCATGCCGCCGAGCGGATACGCACAACGCGCGTCACCACGGCGACAGCGGACACCGTGGTCGAAGTCCCTTCATCGGGCAGCGGAAGCCTGGCCTTCAGAGCCGCAAAAGGTGAGATCGTCGGGCTCGCCGGACTGGCGGGGCACGGACAGACCGACACCTTGCTCGCCATTCAGAGCCGGGCAGGCGGCGCCAAGGTTTCGGGTGAGGTGGCGCTGGTACCGGGCGATCGCGTCGTGGACGGCGTATTCCCGCTCTGGTCCATTGAACGCAACATCTCGGCGCGCTGGTTGCCGGATCTGACGCAAGGCGGGCTGATCCGGCTCGGCAGCGAGCGTCGGAAGGCCCAGGAATGGGGGGCGCGCCTCGCACTCAAAACGCCCGACATCCGCGACCCGATCCTGTCATTGTCCGGCGGCAACCAGCAAAAGGCGCTGTTCGCGCGCGCGCTCGGGTCGCCGGCGACCGTTATCCTGATGGACGATCCGATGCGCGGCGTCGATATCGGCACCAAGCAGGACGTCTACGCAATGATTGCGAAAGAAGCCGATATGGGCCGCACGTTTCTTTGGTACACGACGGAGATGGACGAGCTGTACTATTGCGACCGCGTTTACGTCTTCCACTACGGGCGAATCGTGAAGGAGCTTGTGGCCGCGGAAATATCGGAGGACGCGGTTTTACGCGCTTCGTTCGAGGAACACGCCTGATGTCCCGCCAGGCTCTGTTCGCAACCGCCGAGCGCCTGCTGCCGGCCATCACGCTCGGCCTTTTGCTGGCCGCGATCTTCACCGAGCAGCCCCGCGCGATGTCCTATTTCGGACTGAACCTGCTGCTCAGTCTCGCCATCCCGATCATGTTCGCGACCCTCGCGCAGATGATGATCATCGCGATCAACGATCTCGATCTCTCGATCGGCTCCTATGTGTCGCTCGTCGCGTGCATCGGCTCGACATTGCTGACCAGCCAACCGTGGCTCGGCGCGCTCGCGCTCGTCTGCGGCATCGCTCTTTATGCGGCGGTAGGCGCCCTCATCGAATGGCGGCGCCTGCCCTCGATCGTCGTCACGCTCGGCCTTTCCTTTGTTTGGCTCGGCTTGGCCGTCACCCTGCTGCCGACGCCGGGCGGCAAGGCGCCCGCATGGCTTTCCGGGAGCATGCGCGCCCAGCCGGCCTTTGCACCGCTGCCGATCTATTTCGCGGCCGTCCTGTCCCTGGTCGGCTGGCTGGTCGTGTCGCGCTCGTCTTTCGGCGTGATCCTGCGCGGGGCGGGTGGCAACGCCCGATCCGTGGCGCGGGCAGGGTGGTCGCTCCTCGGCATTCGCATGGCCGTCTACGGTATGGCCGGCCTGCTCGGAACGATCTCGGGGCTGTGCCTGCTCGGGCTAACCACTTCCGGCGACGCCAATCTCGCGTCGCGTTACACGTTGGTTTCAATCGCCTCCGTGATCCTGGGTGGCGGCTCCTTCATCGGTGGCCGCGTCTTCCCGGTCGGCGCGGTGCTCGGCGCGATGACGCTGACGCTCGCGGCCTCGTTCCTCACTTTCATGCGCATCAACGCTGACTGGCAGATCGGCGCTCAGGGATTCATTCTGGTCGCTGTGCTCGCCCTGCGCGCGATGCTCTCCCGAGGCAGGGAGGCCGCCTGATGACCAACATACGCAACCGGCTTGGATCGCTGCCGTGGGTCTGGTCCTTTGTGGGCGCGTTCGCCACGTGGCTCGTCACGCTCGTAGTTTCGGCCGGCCAGGGTGGCGGCCAGGTTCTCACCGCCGCGCTGACCTTCTCGGCGTTCACCGTGCTGGTATCGCTCGGCCAGATGCTGGTCATCACGTCCGGGCCGGGGAACGTCGATCTGTCGATCCCGTCGGTGATCGCTCTTTCGAGCGCTGTCTCCATGCTCGTCATGAACGAGCAAGGCGCGATGATCGTACCGGGCATCCTGGCCGCGGTCGCCGCAGGGGCGGCGGTCGGTCTCGCCAATTACGGTCTGATCCGGGTTCTGCGGATCCCGCCCATTATCGCGACGCTCTCGTCGAGTCTCATCACGACCTCGGTCGCGATCACGATCGGACGCGGCCTCAAGATCAAGCCGCCGGACGCCTTCGCCAATCTCGTGACAGGCAAGATCGCGGGCGTTCCGTTGCTCGCAATTCTGGCGTTGTTGGCTGCGATCGCGATCGCGATTGTCTTGGAACGCACGGTCTATGGCCGCACGGTCTCCGCCATCGGCCAGAGCCGCCGCGTCGCCCGATTGGCAGATCTCCGCGTCGAGTGGACGCGCCTGCTGACCTATGTGGCGTCAGCGGGGCTGGCGGGGCTGACCGGTGCGTTGATCGCGGGGTTCGCGGGCGGCAACTCGCTCGATCAGGGCGAAGAATATCTGCTTCTGACCATCGCGGTCGTGGTGATCGGGGGAACGTCGGTCGCCGGCGGCCGCGCGAGCGTTCCCGGCATCTGGGGCGCCGCCCTTTTCATGTTCCTGATCGTGACGATGCTGAATGCGTCCGGCATCCCGCCCGGGCTGCGCATGTTGTTTACCGGCCTGATCATCATCGCGGTGATCGCCATCGGTGGCGGGGAAAAGGCACTGCGCTGATCTGCCGGCCAGCAGCCCGTTACACCTGAAGCGTCTTCTGTTTCTGCAGCACGGTGATGCCGTGCCGGAACGGCAGGCTCTCGTCGTGGCGCTCCGGGCGCGTGTGCAGGCAGAACGCGTCGTAGCCCATCCGGCGCAGGTCATTGACCATGCGCCGCTCCGCATCCTGGTGCACCCAACCGTCCTCGACGGGATAGGCCCAAGGCGCGAACTGCGACGGGTGCAAATTGGTATCATGCAGCGCAATCACCGTCGCGTCCGTGACCACGCCGCCCCGCGTGAGCCGGTGCAACAGATCCGTCTGTCCGACATAGCTGTGGGCGTCGAAGAACAGCAGGTCCAGCGGTGCCGACCCAAGATCATCGGCGGTCACCAAAGCGACATCCTTGCGGATCGTGCGGTGGTTCGGTGCTTGCGGGGGCACCGGCTCGATGTCGATCGTGTACACGATCCCCTCCGGCCCGACGGCGCGCAGGAAGTTCGTCGCGCTGTAGCCGTGCAGTCCGCCCACCTCGAGGATCCGGCGCAGCCGCATGCCGCGAATGATCGCGAACAGGAACAATGCCTCGTCATCCTGGATCGGTCCGCCGACGACCTGCGGATCCGGCTGGGTGAGGTGATCGAGCGGATACGAAACCATGCGCGCTGCCCTCGGCGGCGTTGTGTCAGGAGGTGAGGGGTGCAGCGGGGATCGCGACAATTGCGCCATCCCCTTGGTCGGCCCGCAGGCGCTCCGTCATCCGACGATGGGTCGCGAGCGCCTGCCCAACCACTTGATCCATGTTGTAATACCGATACGTGGCCAAGCGACCGACAAAGACGACGTTCGGCGTCGCGTCCGCCAGCGCCCGGTATCGCGCGTACAGCGCGGCGTTCTCGGGCCTCGGGACCGGATAATAGGGATCGCCTGTCGCACTCGGGTACTCGAAACAGATGCTGGTTTTGGCGTGGTGCTGGCCCGTGAGATGCTTGAACTCGGTGATCCGCGTGTATGGCACGTCCGGTGAGGGATAGTTGACCACCGCCACCGGCTGATGCTGCGTGGTGTTCAGAGTCACGTGCTGGAAACGGAGCGAGCGATAGGGAAGCCTGCCATAGCGGTATCCGAAATACTCGTCGATCGGACCCGTGTAGACAAGCTGGCCGTATCGCACCTCCTTGCGGATCTCGGCGAAATCGACACCAAGATGCACGGTGATATTCGGATGGTCGAGCATGGCTTCGAACATCCGCGTGTAACCGCCTAGCGGCATCGCCTGGAAGCTGTCGGTGAAATAGCGGTCCTCGTCATCGACACGGGTCGGCACGCGCGCCGTTACCGAGCTGTCGAGTTCGCTTGGATCGACACCCCATTGCTTGCGGGTGTAGCCACGAAAGAACGCCTCGTACAGTTCCTGCCCGACCGTCCCGAGGACCACGTCCGCGGCGGTGCGTTGACGCGCGATCGGGACGGCCTTCGCGGCCAGAAAATTTGCGACCTCGTCCCGGGCGAGGTCGAGACCGAAAAATCGGTTCACCGTCGTGCGATTGATGGGGATCGGCAGCAGCATCCCTTTGACGACGGCGCGCACACGATGCTCGTAGGGCCGCCACTCGGTGAAGCGGCTGAGATAGGCCACAACTTGCGGCGCGTTGGTGTGGAAAATATGCGGCCCGTATGGGTGGATCAGGACGCCGGCCGCGTCCGGGTGATCGAAGGCGTTGCCCGCGATGTGCGGACGCCGATCCACCACGAGCACTTGCCGGCCGTCGCTCGCTAAGCGCTCGGCCATCACGGCGCCCGCGTATCCCGCGCCCACAACCAGAGTGTCGACGCGGCGACTCACTTCGCAGCGACGAGCAGGCGATCGTCGCATTCCGCAACGGTCACGTCCTCCTCCGCGGTGACGGGTGGCGCGGCCGGAGGCGGTGAGACCTGGCGGATATAGGCGCGCCAGAATGCCTCCGACGTCAAATGCGGCGCTTCTTCTCGCCACTCGCCGTTTACGGCCGGTGCGCGCCGGTAAAGCTGAAAGATGGCCCTGAAGCCGGCGACGAGAAGCGCCCGGTAGTGCTCCCGCGAGCGCCGAAAGGTGGGAAGCTGGAGGTCCCATCCGGTGTCCAGCGCCACATGGTTGGCGCGGGCCAGCGTGATCCAGGCAAAGTCGCGGACCGGCATCCGCTTCGCGGGCTTGTCTCTGGTCGGCGCAAGCCAGTTCCGGACCATGATCTTCACCAATGCGAGCCGGTAACCGGCCCACGTCCGCGGCAACGGAGTCGGGTGCTCGTAATCGAGCACGGCGCGCGCGGATGTCGTCGCAACGCCGTATGTCTCCCGAAGATCCAGCAGCCCCGCGTGGATCGAGCGCGGGTCGCGCCGGAGGATCGTCGGACCTTGCAAGAAGTCCTCGATCCCGCGCACGATCAGAGCCGCGCTGTAGTAACGGAACGTCAGCAGGTGCAAAAGCAATTGCTTCGCCATCCGCTCGGCTGTTTCATGCGGTTTCGAGTCGAAATGCAGCGCCGCCGCGATCAGCACGTTGCGCGTCTCGTAGTAGAGCTGCCAGCTTCCGACCCTTATATAGAAGGGCTCGTGCCAGACTGCGAGCCCGGGCAATGGCACGGTGTAGACGCCCCGCTGGTGCAACCGGATCCCGTATTCCAGATCGTCGCCGCGAATGAAGCAGGGGAGCGGCAGGCCGGCACTCCGGACCAGCGAAAGCGGGATACCGAAGCACCACCAGCCACTGTAATGCACGGCTTGACCTTCGGCGAGATGCGGAAGGCGCGCGGGATCGGCGAGATCCACCATGTGATGTTGCGGCTGGAACGACCAGTTGCGGCTGTCGACAATGGCGCCCGCCTCGAAGAGCCGAAGCGGCTGTAGCGCATCGAGCATGTGGCCTCCGAGCGGAACGTCCGCCCGCGAGAAGCCGAAGAACGACGCCATCCGCGGCAGGCTCTCCGGCTCCAGCCGGACGTCGTCATCGAGCAGCACCGCATGCGTTATTGCGGCATCGTCGAGCGCGGCCAACAGCCCGCGCGTGAAACCGCCTGCCCCGCCGAGATTGGCTTGCTCGATGATGCGAAGTCGCCCCCCCAAGGCCGTCGCAGCCGCTTCGATGGCGGGTCGCTCCATCAGCCCGGCGCGACCCTGGTTGATGACGTAAACCCGGCTGAGCGCGCGCAACGCCTCGCCGTCGCTGGCAAGTGTTGCGAGCAGGCGGGCGACATCCGCTTCCCGATTGAACGTGCAGATCACCGCGGCTAGTCCGACGGTCCGCTCGGGCGCGCTTGCGGCGACCCAGGCTGCGCGGTGAAGGACCACCGGTCCGCCAAGCGCCGTCAGCGAGAAATACAGCAGCCCTTGCTGCCGGTGGTGTTCCGGTTCGAGAGCGATGGGGAGTTCGGTTTCGCTTTCGTCCGCGACGACCTGCTCATGAAGCAGATGCTGGCCGAGGGTATTGACTCGCCTGACCTGAAGCAGCGCCGGGCCTTCCACGCTGGCTTGCAGCGCCAGATCGTCAAGGCTCGTATGCAAACGCCATGGTTGCTCGAAGAAAGCGCCGAAATAGGTGTCAAAGCTGACGGTCGTGCCCTTGCCGATCCGGATGGCGCCCGTTTCCAGCAGATCGGCCCGCGGCGCGCGCGTGCCAAAGGCGCGCCAATATAGCGGACGAAGCGCCGTCGGCCGGTCCGTGATGATACGCTGGATGCGGTACTGCCTTGTTGGGGCCTGCTCGCCTGCCATCCACATCACCCCGTCACTGCTAAGCTGGCCGGTTGTCGCACGATCTATGCAGCACGCCGCGACGCGGTTGCCGTAGCTATCCATACGACACGTATAATTGAAGGCCGACGGTTCGCATGACGGAGCGCACGCCGCAAGTTCGCGCGCGTTTCGCGGCCTTCGAATGGGCGTCAGCAACTTCAAATCCGCGAGAGAGGACTCGACGTTTACCGCGCGAAGCTTTTCTGGTGTCCCGCGTGCGACGGCGAAGTGCCTGGACAGGACGCCGATTCGTCGCTGAAATCAGTATTGTCTTCGCTGACGGCCGACGACTCCGACCATGCTTTGTCGTTGAAGGATCATACCATGCCGACGAACGCCGATTCGGGCGCGGAAGGGACCAGAGCGCTCGTCGCAGTGTTCAAAACCGACGCCGAAGCCTCGGCCGCGGTCGAAGCGCTGCGGCAAGCGGGGGTCGCGCCCGCAGACATTCGGCGCTCGTCCGGCGGCACGGGAATGCCGGCGTTCGAGCCACAGGACCAGAACTCCGGAAGCCTTATGGACTGGATCCTCGGCGAGGAATCGCCGGTGCGGGACAAATCGATCTACAGCGGCTCCGCCCAGGATTTCATCCTCGTCGTTGCCGCAAAGCCTGCCCATCGAGAATCGCTCCAAGCCATTTTGCAGGCTCACGCTCCCGTGAAAATCGAGGCTCTGCCGGCCGGTCCCGCGTGAGCGCGGAGCGCCGTTCGAGGCTGATTGCCTCACCCGGTGCTGTCCGCCGCGCTGGTCCGGAACTTGAGAGATGGAAAGACGCATGAAACGCGGCACGCCGGAATACCGAACGGAAGGCGGCGCACATCCGCTGCTGACGCTTCTGGTCTCGTTTCCGATCGCTTGCTTGAGCTTCGCTTTGCTTACCGACGCAATTTACGTACAGACCGCCAATGTGTTGTGGGTAGACTTCTCCGCCTGGCTGCTCGCGATCGGCCTTCTCGGAGGCGTGCTTG
>JAFAXA010000049.1 GCA_019241425.1 Acetobacteraceae bacterium
GCGATCTGGACGCCATCCGCCTGCAGGCTGCACCCGGTCCCATCCGCCGCCTTGCCCGCAGCAAACGCACATATCCGCGCGCGTAGCGCCTCGGCCGCACGAGTGGTCGCCAACCCGGCGACGACTGTTCCAGTGCTTCCGAAGGCCCCCGTATCGTGCCCCACCAGCTGCGTGTCCGCTTGCAGAATGCGGATACGGTCAACACCGGTGCCGAGCGTGGCCGCGGCGAGCTGCCGGTGCACGGTCGTCGTGCCGTTGCCGAACTCCGCCGTCCCAACCGCGAGGTCGAACAGGCCGTCCGCCGCCAGCGACAGACGCGCGTCGGCGAAATGGCCGCGCGGCGGCACGGTATCCAGCATCCCGATCGCGATGCCGGTGCCGGTCAGCCACTCCGGTGAGGGCGGCGCCGCACCCGCATCCCGCGTCAGCGCCGCTTCCACCAGATCGAGGCACTGATCGAGACCGTAGCTGCCGATCTCCACGTCGTCCGCTCCGTGCGTCGCGGCGACCAGCGCATCCTGCGACCCGATCGCGTTGCGGCGGCGGAACGCGATCGGATCCATGCCGAGCTGCATCGCCAGCTCGTCCATCGCCGATTCGACCGCGAACATGGTCTGGCTCAGCCCGTAGCCGCGAAACGCACCGCCGGGCAACGTGTTGGTATAGACCGCGCGCGCATCCACGCGCTTGTTCGGGCAGCGATACAGCATGGTCGACTCGTTGCAGCCGTGATGGAGCGTGCCCCAGCTATGGTTGGCGTAGGCGCCCGCATCCGACAGCAGATCGAGATGCAGTGCCGTCAGCGTGCCGTCACGACGCGCGCCCGCTCTCACCCTCACGCGCATCGCATGCCGGGAGGCGGTGGCGGAGAATTGCTCGGTTCGCGTCAGCTCGAGCTTCACAGGCTGTCCGGTTTTCAGGACCGCGAGCGCGACGATGTCCTCGACCATGATCTCCTGCTTGCCGCCGAACCCGCCGCCGATCCGACCGCAAAACACGCGCACGGTTTCCCGCGGCCGGTCGAACACGCGGCATAGCGTATCCCGCGTCAGGAACGGCGTTTGCGTGCTGGAACGCAACGTCAGCACGTCCGCCTCGTCCAGCCAGCCGATCGCGCAATGCGTCTCGAGATGCGCGTGCTGAATGCGATGGCTGCGATAGCTCCCTTCATGCACCACATCGGCGGCCCGCAACCCGGCCGCCACATCGCCCACTTCGCCCCGGATGTCGGCGACGACGTTGCGCGCCGGGTCGGCGAGCCCCGCCCAGCCCTGCTTGTCGTGGACGGCCGGCGCACCCGGCGCGAGCGCCTCCTCAGGGCTGAGAACAGCGGGAAGGATGCCGTAATCCACGACGAGCGCGGCGCAGCCAGCTTCCGCCTTCGCCTCGCTTTCCGCGATTACCGCCGCCACCCGCTGGCCGACGAACCGCAGGGTCCGGTCCAGCACCAGCGTATCGGCCGGATCATCATCCGGATCTTCGTGGGTGGCGGTGGAAAAGTGCCGTGCCGGTGAATCGGCGTAGGTCAGAACCGCGCGGACACCCGGCAGAAGCAGCGCCGCCGAAGTGTCGATCGCGCGGATGACGGCGTGCGCGTGCGGCGAGCGAAGGACCTTCATATGCAACAATCCGGGCATCGCCACGTCCAGCGTGAAGCGTTCGGTTCCGGTCACGATGCCGGGACCGGCCGGCACCGGCAGGCTGCGCCCGACCGGCCCCGTCGCCGGTCCGCGATCGACGGTGCAGGCTCCCGCCAGTGCGTCCGTGATGGCGCGATAGCCGGTGCATCGGCATAGACTCCCCTTCAGCGCCGCGGGCAGGTCCGCGAGTTGCTGCTGCTTGAGCGCCGCCGCGGTCATCAGCATTCCCGCGGTACAGAAGCCGCATTGAAAGCCCTGCGCGTCGAGGAACGCCTGCTGCATCGGGTGCATTGCGTCACCCTTCGCGAGACCCTCCACCGTGGTCACCGTGCGAAAGCGGGCGCGCCTGGCGGGCAGGATGCAGGAATGCACCGGCCTTCCGTCGAGATGCACGGTGCAGGCACCGCAATCTCCGGCGTCGCACCCTTTCTTGACGCCGAAATAGCCTTGCTCGCGAAGCCAAGTGCGCAAACACTGGCCGGGACCCGGGACGGCCGTGTGCTCTCGCCCGTTGACGCGGATCACCAAACGGCCGCTCCGAGTTCGCGCCGGATCTCCTCGGCGAACAGGCGCGTCACGTGCTGCCGCCAGTCGGGGCTGCCGTGCACGTCGTCGCAATAGGCGGACGGCAGGATGAGTTGGTCGAGCTTTGCGCCAAGCGAGCCCGCATCCGGCACGCCCGGGAAAACGAGGCGGGCTGGTCGCCGCGTCGCCGCGGTCACGGTCAGCGCGAAGCCATCGGTTGCGGAGTCCAGAGTGCCGATGAGCAGCGCGCCGGAGCGGCCGATCGGATTAAGGGAGATGCGCCGGAACGCCGTTTTCCAGTGCAGCGCCCGCAACGGCACGCGGATCGCGCGCAGCAAGTCGCCAGGCTGCAATGAGTTTTCATGCGGGCCGGTGACGAGTTCCGGAATTCGGCAGCGCCGCTCCGGCCCGCGCCCGCTTTCCGTCCAAATCACCGCTTCGGCATCCAGCGCGGTTGCGAGCGAGATCATCGGCCCCGCCGGTAGCGACATGCAGATATTGCCGCCGACGGTTGCCATGTTCCACACCTTGAACGAGCCGAGCAGCGCCTCGCAGCACTGAAGAACGAGCGCCGCGGCGGGCAGCGCCGAATCCGACCCAAAGGCCGCCAGATCCGCGATCGTGCACGTAGCGGCAATCTCCAGCCCGTCCGGGGTCTCGGCGATGGGCTGCCAGCCGAGCGTCGTGAGGTCGATCAGCCGCCGCAGCGCCGGTTGCGGCTCGGAAAATAGCCACGTGCCGCCGGCGAGCCAGGCATCGCCCGTGCGCCAGGGCGGCAGCTCGTTCCGCAGCCCCGGTGTCATCAACTCTTCGATGGTGTTGAGGTCCATGCGCCTCCCCAAACTGCCTCACCGAAAGGCTACGGCATTCTGCTCGTTGCATCGCCGCTCTACAGAGCAGCATGGGTGGCGGCGAGAGTGCCCATAACAGCATGGGACCAACACCGGTGAAAGTTTTTTGAACAAGGGTCGCCTCCGTCCGACGAGGCGGGCCGTGCTTTGATTGGCTCGATATAATCTCAGGGATCAGGGGCCAACAAAGGGGACAAGAATGGACGCGCATGCGAGGCCAGCACAACTGACGCGCCGCGAAGTGATGGCCGTCTCCGCCGCGGCGATCGGCATCGCTTCCGTTGCATCCGCCCAGACCGGACCGAATGAGGTCCAGGAGGCCGGCCCGGTCGCGAGCGGAACCGTGTTCGAGGACACGGACGGCTCGGGTCAGCACTCGCCGGCCAGCAAGGGCCTCCCGGGCATCATGGTTTCCAATGGCCGGGATGTTGTGACGACCGGCGCCGACGGCACTTGGGCGCTGCCGGTGCGGGATGGCGATTCGGTGTTTGTCATCAAGCCGACAGGTTGGATGACCCCGGTCGATCCGGTGACGCAGCTGCCGCGCTTCGCGACCGTGTTCACCCTCTCCGGCACGCCCGCCGATCTCGGCTTCCGCTTCGCGGGACTGCCGCCGTCTCCGTTGCCTGAGAGCATTGATTTTCCCTTGCGACGGCAGGAGGAAAAATCAACCTTTTCCGCGATTCTGTTCACGGACCCGCAGCCGGAAAGTCTGGCCGAAATCGGCTACATCCGGGACGATGTCGTTGCCGCCACATCCGGTCGGGTCGCTGCATTCGGCATCACGCATGGCGACCTAATGTTCGACGATCTCGCGCATTATGACCGCTACAACCGGATCATCGGCACAGTCGGGCTGCCCTGGTACAATGCCTGCGGCAACCACGACATGAATCTGGAAGCGCCGGACAATACGCACTCGCGCGACACGTTCAAACGCGTGTTCGGCGCCCGCCATTATGCATTTCAGTACGGTGGGGTGACGTTCTTCGTGCTCGACAATGTTGATTATGGCGGCACCGATCCCTCAAAGCCGAACGGCCTCGGCACGTACCGCGGCTATTTCGACGGTGGGCAACTTGCTTTTATCCGCAACGTTCTCGCCACGGTGCCGCAAGACAGTCTCGTCGCGTATTCCTTCCATATACCACTGCGCACGCTCGCGGGTAGTGAGCCGAACAATGTCACCACCAACACACGCGAGTTCCTCGGCGCGATTTCCAGCCATTCGAATAGCGTCAGCTTCAGCGGCCACACGCATACCAACGAGCACTGGTATTTCGGCCCCGCGGAGGGTTTCGGCGGCGGCACACATCACCACCACGTTTTGACGGCGGTATCCGGAAGCTGGTGGAGCGGCCCGTTCGACGACCGCGGCATTCCCGTCGCGCTGGCGACGGACGGCACGCCTAATGGGTTCCATCTGCTCGACATCGACGAGAAGAGCTACCGCACGACGCTTCTGCCCGCCAAGGAGCCCGGTTGCGCCTCGATGCGCATCGTGCTCGACACCCAGCTGCACGGCGATGCGCCGGAGGTGATGCGAGACTATCACGCGGGTACCATTCTACGCGGGCCGATCGAACAAGCGGCCGCCGCTTCCACGCGAGTGGTCGTCAACGTGTTCGATGGCGGGCCGCGTACAAGGGTGGAGATGGCCGTCGGGCGTAACGGCCCTTTCGCCCCGATGCAGAAGATCGAGCGGATCGATCCTTTCGTTGCGGAAGTCTACGCCCGCAACGTCGCGACCAAAAAACCTTGGGTTCGTCCCGGATTGTCAAGCCATATCTGGCAGGCGACACTTCCCGGCGCGCTGCCGCCCGGCACGCATCGGGTCGCCGTGCGCGCAATCGATGACTATGGCCGCGAGCAAGTTGGTTGGATGGTGCTGGAAGTGACGGCCTGAGGCCGGGCTCCTGTATTGGCCGCTCCGGTCGATGTCATCAAAACGTAATTAGTCTCGGGCGCGGCAAACCGCTTCATTCGTCCCGTGGAGTCCTTCGGCCGGTCGAGCCGACAACGATCTTCCTAACCCGGGCGGCAAAACGCAATGACCCTGAAACACTGGCTGAAGAGTTCGTGCGCTGTCCTTACGGCGGTCGGCCTGCTGCAACCGCCGATGGTGCGCGCGCAGGAAGCCCCGGGCGATGTCACGATGCAGCCGAAAAGCAGCGACTTCGTGCAGCAATACGCAACGGACATGAACCGGCAGCCCAGCCTGACCACCGCAGAAAAGATCGCGTTGCTGCGGCAAAAGGTGAAATACGTGTTCGTGCTGTTCCAGGAGAATCGGTCCTTCGATTTCTACTTCGGGACCTTTCCCGGGGCGCACGGCCTGTTTACGCAATCTGCATCGGACACCCCAGGGTTCGTGCAAGCGCTGGTCGATACCGACGGCTCGCTCACGACGATATCGCCGTTCCTGATCCCGCAAACCGTGAACACCGCAAGCGGCGGCACGGTGCCGATCTACCCGGCAGACACCGCATCGGTCGATCATTCGCATACTGGCGTTGTCAACAAACAACACTTCGTCAACTCCGTTTCCCAGAACGATCGGTTCGCCCTTGACGAAGAGGGGCTGACGATTGCCGCCGATGGCACGATCGTCTCGCGAACCACGGGTGCTCCGCCAAGCGCGCCTCCCACGCTGATGAAAAAGCAGATGGGCGAACTGGTGATGGCCCATGTTGATTGCGACACAGCGCCCTATCTCTGGCAATACGCGGACCGCTTTGCGCTGTTCGACAACTTCCACATGACAGTCACCGGACCGTCCACGCCGAACGCGCTCGCCTTGATCGCGGGGCAGTCGGGGCTGACACAATGGGCGCTGCATCCCGAGCAGGCGAGCACCAACACGGCGAGTCCGGTGATCGCGTCGAGCGGCGGCCAACCGGTGCTCGGGGACCCGGGTCCGTTCCCCGGCTCCAATCTCGACCAGTCGCCCGTCAAGCCGCCCTGGAATCCGGACGACGAGAACCCGAATACGCCGGCCCTGAACCAGACATACGCCAGCCTCCCGCTGTCCTTCATGGGCCGGGACATCGAGGCGACCGTTTCGACCGATCCAAATCCGGTGCTCGACCTGCTCGATATTCAGCACGACATCCAACGCATCGCCGCGGACGGCAATCCACCGACGAACTGGGGTTGGTTCCAGGAAGGCTATGATGCCGAGCCGACCGATTCGCCGGCCGAGCCGTTGCACAGCTCCTACGTGTTGCATCACAATGGGCCGCAATATTTCGGCTATATCGCCGACAATGCGCCGGTCGCCAGCACCCATCTGCACGGACTCGCGGATTTCTTTACCGCCGTGCAAAACCAGCAGCTCGGCGATGAGGGGGGCGTGTTTTACGTGCGTGGCGGTTACGACAACAATGACGGCCTGCTGCCGGTCGACCCGAACCCCGCTGTTCAAGCGGCATTTCCAGGCAGCGACGACCACCCCGGCTATTCGGACGTGCAGATTTCCGAGCAGCTCCTGGCTGACACGATCAACGCTATCGCCCAGAGCCCCTACTGGAGCGAGAGCGCAATCATCATCACTTATGACGAGACCGATGGCATGTACGACCATGTCCCCGTGACATCGCGGGTCAACGATCCCGCCGGGCTGCCGCTAGAGCCGTCATCGCGCATTCCGACTCTGGTGATTTCGCCTTATGGCAAGTCCCATGCGGTAATCAGCCAAAGCTCCGAGCACAGCTCCGTCATCAAGTTCATCGACAACCTGTTCAATCTGACCCCGCTCGCCAGGCTGCCGGACGAGAAACGCGGGTTCGCGCTCGGCCAATCGGAATTGGGGCAGCGTTACGTCGGGCCGGCCGATGCCGATACGCCCGGCGTCGGAGACATGCTGGCCGCCTTCGACAACGCCCGCCTTACCGGCGACGCGCCGCCACTGCCGGCGAGCTTCGCGGAGATCGCGCCGAATTCGCCGCCGAGCCTGCCGCATTATCCGGGCGGCGGATGCTACACGCTGAACATCATCCCGACCGACTACGTCAACGGTAAGCTGCTCGATCCCGCCCCCGCCGACTTCAACCCGCGACCTTCGCTCACCCCGGGCATTCCATCCGCAGGCGATTGGACACCGTAGGGCCAGAGAGCGTTTTGAAGCTCCTGGCAGGTTTGCTGGCAACAAGTCTCGCCGTCTTCACCGGGAGGGGCGCTTGCGCGGGCGAAACGCTCGACCGAGTGCGCGCCGCCGGCACGCTGACCTGCGCTCTCGTCCGCGACGCTGATGACTGGTCGGAGGCCGACACGCATGGCGACCTCTCGGCGTTCGGCGCGGATTTCTGCCGTGCCCTCGCGGCCGAGGTCTTCGGCGACCCGGCCAAAGCCTCCTTTCTGTTGCTGCCCGATGAGCCGGCCGGATTGGCGGCGGTGCGGGACGGCATGGCGGACGTGCTGTTCGGCGCGACCCCCGAGCCGGTGACGGGAGGGATTTTCCACGCCGCTTTCGGACCGCCCTACTTCTTCGACGGACAGGGCTTTCTGGTCAGGAAGGATGGCGGCATCTCGGGAATCGCCGATCTCAGCAAGCGCCATGTCTGCTTCATCAACAACTCCCGCGCCGAACGAACCCTCTACGACGCACTCGATCCGGTGCTGGCGGAACCAGAGGTTCACTTCCCGTACAGCGAGCGGGGAGAGATGGAAGCAGCCCTCGTCGGCGGTCACTGCGATGCTATCACCGGCGACATCTCGTGGTTGGCGAACGTCCGATCGCAGCTTCACGCCGAAACGCCTCGCTTCACCGTATTGACGGACACAATTTCGCTCGATCCCATTGCGCCCGCTTACCGCGCGGGCGACCCGCAATGGGCGGCTCTCGTGAGTTGGACGATCTGGGCATCGCTGGCGGCCGAGGAGCACGCCGTCACCCGCGCCAATGCCGGCGACCTTGGCGAGAGCCGTGATCCGGTCGTCCTCCGGCTGATCGGCGCCACGCCCTGGATCGGCAAGGCGCTGGGCATCGCGGATGACGCGTTCCTCCGCGTAATAAAGGCGGTCGGCAACTACGGCGAGCTTTACGAGCGCGACGTGGGCGAGGGCTCCAAGCTGCAACTGCCGCGCGGACGCAACCGGCTCCCATCCGAGGGCGGCCTACTATGGACGCTGCCCGTGGAACCGCCGCCCTAACAAAGCGTCGCACGCCCTTCTTACCGGACTGCCGCCGATCCGGCTCACGCCGCTCCCTCGGCCCTCAGCCAAAGCTCAGCGACGGTCCCATGAAGGCGCGGGGGTGTGCCTGAATCCGGGGCACGGAAAATCAGCCGACAGCTGACATCCTGGTGAGTTGTGTTGCAGCGCACAAAAGAACGGCCGATGTTAGGGCCTCATGCGAGGAAGAACATGACCGTACACGAATTTTCCGAACCGCCGGTTGACCCTGTGGCGCTTGTTCTCGCCGGGGGGTCGCGCTCGGCGCCTATGAGGCGGGGGTCTACGCCGCGCTGCATGAGGCCGGCCCCGATCGTCTGACCCGGATCGCCGCCGCATCGATCGGCAGCGTGAACGCTGCGATTATAGCGGGCAACACGCCGGAGCGCCGGGTCGACGCCCTGCGTCAATTCTGGGAAGGCAACGCGACCGACCCGCTTCCGCTCGCCTCCTTCTGGCTTGGGTTGCCGAAGCGGGGAGTACGCCGCCGCGCCTACAACGCCGCGGGTGTGCTGGAAACGCTTCTGCTGGGCCGACTTGGCCTGTTCCGACCCAGGCTTGCCCCGGGCCGGCACGCCGGCGCCCCGGATGTTTGGGCTCTCTACGACCTTGAGCCGCTCCGGCGCTCGCTAGCCGAGTTCGTCGACTTCGACCGCGTGAATGACGGGCCGGTTCGCGTCAGCTTTGAGGCGACGGACGTCGTGACCGGCGAACGAGTCGTGTTCGACTCCGCCGAGCGGCGCATCGGGCCGGAGCACGTGCTCGCCTCGTGCGCGTTGCTGCCCATGTTTGCGCCCGTGGAAGTCGAGGGCCGGTTGCTGGGCGATGGCTGCCTGTCTGCGAACACGCCCCTCGACCTCGTGCTCGACGAGCCGGCCAGTGCCAATCTTACTTGCTTCGTCGTCGACCTGTTCGCCCAGAAGGGGAGCCGCCCCTCCGGCCTGCTCGCTTCGGCCACCCGGGCAAGCGATCTCGCCTTCGCAAATCAGACCCGAAGCATTCTGGAAGGGAGAAAGCGAGAATACCGAATGCGCGAGCTGATCCATCGCCTCCGAGAACGCCTGCCCGAAGATGCGCAACGTGATCCTGAGATCGCCTCTATTCTCGCCGAAGCGCGCGACGGGCCGCAGGTCGCCTATCTCCGCTACCGAACGAGCCCCGAAGAGCCTGGCTTGTTCAAGGTCTTCGACTTCTCGCGCGCGACACTGGGCGACCGCTGGCGCGCCGGGGCGGATGACATGACTTGCGCCTTACGCGCAATGCAAGCGCCGCAGGATGAACCGGCCCAAACAGGAATGAGCGTGCGCGAGATTGCACTCGACGACGGGCCGCCAGCGACCGAGGAAAGTCCCGGCTTCTCGCCCCCGAGCCTCGCGCCCGCCGCCTGAGAGGCGTAGCTTTCCGGGACGACGACGCTGGCCCGATCGGCGGAAAAGGGACTACAGCACGACGGCACTGTCGAGCAGCGCCTACCCGCGCAGCGGACGGGCCCGCGGGGAGCCTCGACGGACGCACGCTCTGGCTCCAAACTGGCGGCCGTCCCAGAAGAGTGAGGGGCGCGCAGCAGAGGAGGTGGACATGGCGGGCGTCGTGACGGCAGCGGACCGGGCAAACAAGGTCGCGACGGTGTTGCGCGTCACCAGCGGCAACTTCCTCGAAATGTTCGACTTCTTCCTGTTCGGCTTCTATGCCACCTACATTTCGCGCGCCTTCTTCCCCGCCGGGAGCGAGTTCGCCTCGCTCATGCTCACCTTCATGACGTTTGGCGCCGGTTTCCTGATGCGGCCGCTGGGTGCGATATTCCTTGGCGCCTATGTCGACCGGATCGGCCGGCGCCAAGGCCTGATCCTCACCCTCACCATCATGGCGACCGGCACCATCCTGATCGCGTTCGTTCCGGGATACGCAACGATCGGTCTGCTTGCCCCGGCCCTGGTGCTGATCGGGCGGTTGCTGCAAGGGTTCTCGGCAGGTGTCGAGCTGGGCGGCGTTTCGGTCTACCTCGCCGAGATGGCCACGCCGGGCAACAAGGGCTTTTACGTTTCATGGCAGTCCGGCAGCCAGCAAGTGGCAATCATGGTCGCAGCAGTGATCGGATATGCCATCAATCAAGCGTTGATGCCGGCCGACGTGGCCTCCTGGGGCTGGCGAATCCCGTTCTTTATCGGCTGCGCGATCGTACCGTTCCTGTTCTATATCCGCCGCTCGCTCGAGGAAACGGCGGAATTCAAACAGCGTAAGCACCACCCCTCCATGCAGGAGGTGTTCACGTCGATCGGCCGCAACTGGCGCATCGTCTTGCTCGGAATGCTGCTTGTCGTCATGACGACCGTGTCGTTTTACACGATTACCGTCTACACGCCGACCTTCGGCAAATCGGTGCTCAAGCTCTCGGACACGGCGAGCCTCGCCGTCACGTTCTGCGTCGGGCTATCGAACTTCATCTGGCTGCCGATCATGGGAGCGGTATCCGACCGGATAGGACGCAAGCCCATCCTGCTTGTCTTCTCGGCACTGACGCTGCTGACGTCCTATCCAGCGCTCGCCTGGCTGGTCGGCAATATCTCCTTCGGCAACATGCTGCTGGTCCTGCTGTGGTTCTCGTTCCTGTACGGCAGCTACAACGGGGCTATGGTCGTGGCGCTGACCGAGATCGTGCCGCCGAGCGTCCGCACTGCCGGATTCTCATTGTGCTACTCGCTTGCGACCGCGCTGTTCGGGGGCTTCACGCCGCTCGTCTCCACTTGGCTGATCGAAAACACCGGAGACAAGGCCGCTCCCGCCCTCTGGCTGATGTTAGCAGGCGCCTGCGGCCTGGTCGCGACGTGGCTCGTTTACCGCGGCACTGCCCCGGTCATCGGGGAGGTCAGCGAAGAGCGACTCGCCTGATGGCGCCGCGTCCGGGCCGGATCGGGAGATGCGTCGCGACATTGGTCGCCGCGTTTGGCCTACTTGCCATCTTAACGGCACAAGCTGCCGAGATCCGCGTGGTCAGCTCCGGCGGGTTCGCGCAGGCCTATAGGACGCTTGCGCCGCAATACGAGCACGAAAGCGGCAACACGCTCGCGACGCAATGGGGTCCATCGATGGGCGAAACGCCGCAAGCCGTGCCGAACCGGCTGGCACGTGGCGAGCCGATCGACGTCGTTATCATGGTCGGCTACGCGCTGGGCGAACTCGTGAAACAGGGCAAAGTCATCCCGGACAGCCGGGTCGATCTGGCCGAGTCCGGGATCGGCCTCGTGGTGCGCGCGGGCGACCCGAAGCCCGACATCTCCACCACGGACGCGCTCAAGCGGGCGTTGCTCGGGGCTAAATCGGTTGCCTATTCCGACAGCGCCAGCGGCGTCTACATTGCAAGCAAGATGTTCAAGAAACTGGGAATTGAGAAGGAGATGGCTGGAAAGGCCCGGATGATACCGGCTGAGCCGGTCGGCGCGGTGGTCGCGCGCGGGGAGGCCGAGATCGGCTTTCAGCAAATCAGCGAGCTTAAGCCCATCGCAGGCATCACCCTGGTCGGCCCGATCCCCGCCGAGGTTCAGCAATACACGGTCTTTGCCGCAGGAGTCGTCGCCAGTAGCAAGCATCGGGACGACGCGAATGACCTGATCCGCTTCCTTGCCTCTCCCGAAGCCGCGCCCGCCATCGAGAATAGCGGCATGGAGCCGATGGCCGCCCGCGCTGCGATCCACTAACGCTCAACGAGTGACGACCATCACACCGGAGATCGCCGGGTTGCATCATGATCCTTCGGAGGAGTGAGAGAAATCTGGGTTAGGAGAAGTCCCATGACGATGACGGTGAGGGAGGCCTTCGATAAAGGGACGACAGCGTTCAACGAGCACGACATCCTGGCGTGGACGGAGATTCTCGACGATGAGGTAGTTTTCGAAGCGCCCGGCCTACGTGGCGAAGGGAAGACCGCCTGCGCCGAGTTCTACGGCAGTTGGTTCCGCGCGTTTCCCGATGCACATGTGGACGTTCACGGCACTCACATCGTCGACGATGTGGCCGCCGAGGAGGGCACCTTCACCGGCACGCATAACGGCGTTCTGCACGGTGCAACGGGAGACATTCCGCCGACTGGCCGTTCCGTCCAGGTCGCTTACATTCAGGTGATCCGGTTTCGGAACGGAAAGTGTGTTTCGTTCAACCTGGCGTACGACCGTCTCTCAATGCTCGAACAACTCGGTCTCGTGCCCGGCTCCGGCTCGGCTCAGTAAACACGCTCGCCCTTCCTCTTGTGTTGCACGGGTTGTTGGCGCACACAGCTCCGCTCGGCTCTCACGCTGGGCGAGGGGCGCAGGTGCCGCTGGTCTCGCGGGCGAACGCGGCGAGGAAAGAGGCGATTCCCGCGGAGCGCAGGGGCGACCAAGGCTTTCCGAGTTGGCGGCAAACCTTTTTGACCATCAGTGCCGCATCGTGGCTGACGCACTCCACGGGAAAAACCACGTGGTCCGCGCGGCCGATCAAACCGGGCAGCAATGACGGATGGTCGTGCTCTCCGCCATCGTGAACCAGTAGGGAGCCTCCGGCAGCATTCAGAACCGTGCGAATCTGATCGACGCAACCAGGCCGCCCACCGACGTAGAGGATCTGCTGTGCGGGCGCCTGCGACCGGTTCGCCCCCTCTGTCGCGGCTTGCTCCAGCAACGCCACTTCGTATCGCAATGCGGCCGCCTCCCTGACCGCAACCCGCGCCCGGCATTCGCTCTCCCGGGAGGTTAGAACGGCGTTCGCAAAACGTCGTTCCAACCGCTCCCGCCGGGCCGTCTCTCGCTCGAGCCGCTCTTGCAGGTCCGCAACAAGGTGGCGGAGCCCGGCCAGCGCGTCATCGTCCGGTGGCTGCGCCCGGCTCTGCTGGGCAGCCTGCTCGGTTGCGATCATCCTCAAGCGACGGATGATGGCATCTCTGGTGGCAACGACCTCCTGCAACCGACGCTGTTGCCGTTCCACTTTCTCAGCCAAATCCGTGTTCTGCTGTTCAAGCACCGCGAGCCGCTGGATGTCGGCGCGATTGGCGGCACCCACGAGGTGGGACAGCATATGCACGTCGCCGAACGCTCGCCGCAGCCCGACGGAACCGATTTGTGGATGCGTCAGCACGGCCCAGTAAGAGCCCGGAATATCGCCGATCCGAAGCGCCTCTGCCCACTGGGTCAGCACGAGATCTTCGCTCTGCAGTTTTGAAAACCGGCTGATGGCCGAACGGTGACGGTGATCGAGCGCCTTTTGCAGCGCTTTCGCACCTTCTCCCCGGCGAGCACAGAGCCCGACGGCTTGGCCGTGCAGGTCATGATCGGAAACACCGCTGACGTCCCGCCCCAGCACCCGACCCATGACCTTGCGCAGTTCAGCCGTGCCCAGACAAGTGCCGATTACGGAGCAGTGGACCGAGGCGTTCAGCTCCCATAGCGAAGTCCGGCGCACCCGGAGCTGCTCAGCCAGTCTACGGGCCGCCCCTTCGGCCTCGAAATCGCGCTGTGGCCGCCGTTCGACGATCGCCTGGACGATCTGGCTCAGCGGACCTCTTGCGGTGGACGCGTTCAAGAGCTGCCCTCGCGTTATGTTCAACTAAACATAACGTCGCCTCGTGGCAGCGTCGAGGCTCCCATTCCCGCTTTGTGCCCGGAGCTTCTCGGATCCGCCATCCGGTAGCAGCTGCGCTGAAGCGATGCGGATGCAATGGGCTGGGCCCAGACCAGCAGCGGCGCTGGCTCATGCCGACCAGGGCGGGTTGGGTCAGTTACCCGAATGCCCCGACTTCATGGGAGATTGCAGTACTGATCTCTCGGACGAGGCCGAAATACTGAGAAATCGGGGCGAAAACCTCTTGGTGCAGTTGCACGTAAGAGCCCGTCGGGCGCGGCGCCGGCGGCTCGTGGAAGTCCCGCGCCCCGGCTGGATCGGGGCGATCGGGAAAAACCTTACCGAGTATCGCCAGGGTAGCCGACACGTCCAGCCGCAGCAGCCGCGTTTCGACCCAATCGCGGGTCACACCATATCGGGTCGAGAAATCGGGGACGCGGGTCGCCAACAGCCAGATCCGCTGTACGAGCGCGAGGCGCAGGGCGTGCAAGAGCATCTCGGGCGTAGCCATGACCGGCGCGTCCCGCCATACGCCGCGCAGCATCAGGTGGTCGAGTTGAATGCGCCTGAGCATGGCCAGCGAGGACGACCACATGCCCAGGCCCTCAAGCGCGCGCGCGACAGCAATCATTGCTTCCCGCTCCTCGGCGCTGGCGCCGTGGGCCGCTCGGTCAAGCCACGATTTCGGGTCGAGGGTCGCGATCACTGCGTGCAGCACGTCAATGTCCGAATGGGCGAGCGCGTGCTGTGCGAACTGCATGGCCCGGCGAAAGCGCTTGCTGTTCGCCATCAAGTCAGAGAACTCTTGCGGATGACGCGCCACTGCAGTGCCCAGACCTTGCAGCGTGTTCGCGCACCAGCCGATCTGCTGCAGGATGGCGTTGTTCGGAATGGCGCGAAGCTCGCGCGGATGGCGGATCGTGGGCGGACCGCCCATGCCGTCGATTTGTCGCGCGGGAGGGCGCGAACCTGTTGGATCGAGCAATGCCGGACCGAATGTGCCGAGCAGAGCCGCGTATCCCGGGTCGTTGACCAGCCCTTCCATCCCGGCCTGGATCGCCGCGAA
>JAFAXA010000023.1 GCA_019241425.1 Acetobacteraceae bacterium
GTGGCCGGCGCGGCTGCAACGGCTGCACGGCAGATTGACGTCGTTGCTGCCCGCGAATTGGCAGCTCTGGCTCGATGGCGGCCACAATGTCGGCGGCGCCCGCGTTCTGGCCGAGCATATCGCCCAATGGTCAGATCAGCCGTTGCACCTCGTCATCGGGATGAAGCGGAGCAAGGACTGCGCGGCGTTTCTCGCACCTCTGCTGCCCCATGCGACATCGGTATGGGCGGTCGCAGAGCCGGAACAGCACGCGGCACTCGACCCGGACGCGATCGTCGCCGCGTCCGGCGGCGTCGCCCGCCGCGGACCGACGGTTGCGGCGGCACTCGCAGAAATTGCCCGCACGGTGGCCCCGGCGCGCGTGCTGATCTGCGGCAGCCTCTATCTTGCCGGCGAAGTGCTGAAGGCCGACGCTGCGTGAATTGGCCGCTGCCGTCGTTCAAGCGATTCCTGCCGCGCTCCCTGCTCGGCCGCAGCCTGCTCATCGTTCTGCTGCCGCTGGTGCTGCTCGAAGCGGTGGCTTTGCAGATCTTCTACGGCAGCCATCTCGACATCGTATCGCGCCGGCTCTCCTTCGCCATCGCGGGCGAGATCGCCTACACGCTCGATCTGATGGGCCGTTTTCCAGGAGAGGACAACGAGACCTGGATCCTCCGGCAAGCGTGGGATCAGTTTCAGATAAAAATGTCGGTGGAGGGCGGCGGGACGCTGCCCGACCGGCGAAGCACCAATATCCTGGGTCCGATGGATGACGATCTGGCCGCCGCGTTGGAGCAGAAGGTCGGCCGGCCCTATCTGATGGACTGGACGTCCGATCCGCAATCGGTGCTGATCCGCATCCAGCTTCCGGACGGCGTGCTGCACGTGGAAGCGCCGCGCAAGCGCCTATACACCGCAACCGTCTACCTGTTCATGCTCTGGCTGATCGGCACCGCGCTGCTGTTGTTCGGCATCGCTGCGATCTTTATGCGCAACCAGGTACGCTCGATCCGGCGCCTCGCCGCCGCCGCCGAACTGTTCGGGCTGGGCCGGGATGTCGGCCCGATCCGTCCGGAGGGGGCGACCGAAGTGAGGCAGGCGGCCACCGCTTTCAACCGCATGCAGGAACGCATCCGCCGCTTCCTGGCGCAGCGGACCGAGATGCTGGCCGGCGTCTCGCATGATCTGCGCACGCCGCTGACGCGCCTCCGCCTGGCCCTCGCCATGATGCCGACGACCCCCGCGCTGAAGCAGGACGTCGCGGAAATGACCGCCGATGTCGAGGAGATGGACCGCATGATCGGCGGCTATCTTGCCTTTGCGCGCGGCGAAAGCGCGGAACAGGCGGAGCCGCTCGACTTGGCGGCCATGCTGGACGAGTTGGCCACCGCAGCGCGTCGCGCCGGCGGCGCCGACATCGCGTTGGAGACGCCGAAAGACCTGATCCTGCCGCTACGCGCCGACGCAATGCGGCGGGCGATCACCAATCTGCTGGACAACGCCCGCCGCCACGCGCGGCACGTGCTGCTCGCCGCCGCCCCGCATGGCGCCCGCACGGTTCAGGTGACCGTGGATGACGATGGTCCGGGCATTCCACCCGAGCGGCGCGAAAGCGTGTTCCGGCCATTTGAAAGCAGCGGCTCCGGCGGCACTGGCCTCGGCCTGACGATCGCGCGCGATATTATCCGCGCCCATGGCGGCGACATCGTACTCGAAGACAGCCCGCTGGGCGGGCTCAGGGCACGCATACGCCTGCCGGTCTGACCCCCTCCCCGGCAGCGGAGAGAGGATCACACCGCAACGTTCAGCCGCCGGTCGGCTTCGATGCCTGCTGGGTTGCCTGCTGGGTTGCCTGCTGGCCCGCCTTTTCGACGACGCCCTTGATCTCGTCCATCGCTTCAGTGAAGCGCTTGTTGAGCAGGCCGAGCGCCTCGCCGTTGGAGCGCTGTATCAGATCGCTCAGCTCCTTCATGTTGGAGACGGCGCGCTCATAGCCCTTCTTCAGCAGTTCGGCCTGCTTCGCCGCCTTCGCCTGCGGCGCATCGGAACTGGCGAGCGCCTTCATCGTCTCGCTCAGTTCGGCCATGTTCTGCTGCATGATCTCCATGTGACGCCGCGCCACGGCCTGCGCGCCCTCGAGCGCGACGCGATTGGCCGCCGACAGCGTCTCCATGTTGCGGCGGTGTGCCGCCAGGAACGCGTCCATGTCCGGCATGCTGGGCAACTTCATTTCGGAAAACATCTTGGTGAAGTCGGTATCCCCCGTCCAGGTTGTGCCGCCCGGCTTGGTGAAATCACTCGGCATCGTCCGTCCTCTCGTGCAAGCGGGGCGCGCTTTCAACCGCCCCGGGGAAAGCTGCGGCCTATCCCTACAAGCTCAGTGTCGGCCCCGCAATCCCAACCGGGGACGGGGCGGATCAAGGCGGAAACGGCGTTCCGCTTGCATCCGAAACCTTATCGGCCGGCCCGCTGTCCGGTTCCGTGATCACCACAACATTGCTGGTCGCCACCTCGGCTTCCGGCGTGGCGGGCGCCGCGGATCTCTGGGGGGCGGACGGCAGCCAGCGCGACGCATCGGCCGCGTACTGCAATGCCTGATCCAGCGCCGCCATCGTGGAGCCGAGATCGGTGCTTTCATCGCGCGACCACGCCCGGACGGTCCAGAGCCACACCGCCTCCAGTCCGCCGCGGTGAAGCCGGCCGATCACACCCCCGGGCTCGAGACCGGACGCATCGAGCAGCCATTGCATGCTGCGCCGCGTCGCGAGAGCGAGCAGCAGCGCCGTGCGGGGATGGGTGGGCACCGCCCGTAACAGCGCCAGAACGCCGGCCCGGTGCGCTTGCAGCACGTCGATCCGCCGCATCAGCATGTCGAACAGCCGGTCCTTGACCGTCCCGGACTCGCTGACGCCATCGAGCGCCGCCGCGTCCGCCGCCTGCCCGAAGCGCAGCAGGATCGCGCCTTGGCCCGGAAAACGGCGGCGCGCGCGCGGCAGCGGCAGGCCGGCGGTGCGCGCCGCTTCCGCAACCGTTGCGTACTGCCAGCCTCGCCTTGCGGCGACGCCGAAGGCCGCGGCGATCAGGGCTTCGTCGAATTGCGTGTCGTCCATGCGCAGCAGATGGGCGAGAGGCGGCGGCTTGCCAATCGCCGCCCCGGATTTACCGCGCCAACTCGCGGGAGCGCGCCGTCGCCGCCGCGACCGCCTCATCGACGGCGGCCGGCCACGCCGCCTCCGCCATCAGAACCGCAAGCGCGCGCTCGGTCGTTCCCCCTGGGCTCGTAACCCCGCGCCGCAGCTCCGCGGCCGGGTCGGCGCTCGCCGCAAGCAGCGCGCCGGAACCGATCACGGTCTGCCGGGCGAGGCTCTGCGCAAGCGCCGGCGGAATGCCTTGCCGGACGGCCGCCCGCTCCAGCAACTCGACGAGCAGGAACACATAGGCCGGGCCGCTGCCCGACACCGCCGTGACCGCATCCAGCAGGTCCTCGTCCTCAACCCAGGCCACCTCTCCGACCGAGCGCAGCAGGGTTTCGCAGAGAGCGTGTTGCTCGCCGGTCACATTCCGGCCGGCGCAAGCGACCGAAATCCCACGCCGCACCGCCGCCGGCGTGTTCGGCATCGCGCGGACGATCGCCGCCGCCGGACCGAGCAGGCCCGATAATCCGCCGATCGTCTGGCCGGCCATGATCGACAGAAAAACCGCCGAACCGGCGAAGCGGCCGAACGCGGGAACGCAGGCGGCCGCAAGCTGCGGCTTGACCGCGAGCACAACGGCGGACGGACGGAAACCGGCGGGCACCAGACCGGCCTCCGCGTAGACGGCGAGGTCCGGCCCAGCGAGGGCGGCCGCTTCCGGCGCCGGGTCCACGGCTGCCGACCGCGCGAGCCCGTGCTCCCGCCACCCCGCCAGCATAGCGCGCCCCATGCGACCGCACCCGACCAGAAGCAGCGGCGGGATGGTGGTCACGGGGGCGCGGACTCAGGCCTCGCCGACGCACTCCAGCATGGCCGCCTGTAACGCGTCAGCCGGGCTCTTGCCGCCCCAGAGCACGAACTGGAACGCCGGGAAAAACCGCTCGCATTCGGTGATCGCGATGTCCACCATGTCCTCCAGGCTCTCGGCGGAGGCGCTTGTCGCGCCACGGAGCAGGACCGAATGGCGGAACACCGGCATCCCGTCATCGCTTTCCATGCCGAAATGGCCGATCCACAGCCGCTCGTTCGCCAGCGCCAGCAGCTCATAGAGAGCGACGCGCCGCCGTTCGGGCACCTTCAAATCGAAGGCGCAGGTGAAGTGCATGGCACTGATTTCGGTCGACCAGCTGAAATAAAGGCCGTAGTCGCACCATTTTCCGGGAGCCTCGGCGGCCATTTCCGAATCGCTTCGACGGTCGAAAGCCCAATCGTTGGCGGTGACGATCTGCTCCATGATGTCGAGCGGGTTATTGGCGCGTTCCGTTGGCGTGCTTAAAGCGGGCATGCAGGGTCTCCCGTCTGGAGGAAGGCCTATAAAAAGGCAGTTGGGTGGACAGGATGGGGGCTGAAACTCCTCTCCGAGAGGGTTCCGCGCGCTCCAGCCAATGAGGCGCGCGATCGGCGGACGAGTCTTCTGACCGTCACGCAACGACCCTACCGGCGGGTCTCGGCGGGCCGCAAGGCCCGAGTGGGCGTCCAACCCCGTTTGTCGCCGTTACGCTCCGCTATCACCGCCGAGCGGCTCCGCAGCGCCGGGACCGGCCGTGAACGGCCGCGCCGCCCCGGAGGCCGGCGGCGCCGCAGCGGTCTCGAGGCTGGCGACACGGGCTTCCAGGCGCGCGATCCGCGCCTCCATCTCGGTCAACAGCGCCGCCGCTGCCTCCTGCCCGGTGCGGGCGTTGGCGGCCATTTCCTGCACGGGATCGAGATCCGAGCGCCGGACCAGATCGAGCTTGCGGATCATTTCGTCGACGCGCGACCGGATCACCGCCTCGGCTTCCTCGCGCACGCCCGTGAGCGCCGACAGCGCACCTCCGGCCACGCCTGCAACATCGTCGAAGAACCGCGGTCGATCGGCCATCTCTCTCTCCACCATGCGGCCGGGGCAAGCCTTCCCCGGCGGGGAACACGTCCCTATAACGCGCCGCCATGATCTTGGTCACGGGCGGCGCCGGTTTCATCGGGTCCAACCTCCACGCCGCACTGGTTCTCCGGGGAGCCGAGACCGTTGTGATCGACCGGCTCGGCGACGAGGGCAAATGGCGCAACCTGGCCAAGCACCCGCCGGCGCGCCTGCTGCCGCCGGACGGCCTCGACGCGTTCCTGGCCAGCAGGCCGCCGCTCCACGCAATCGTACATCTCGGCGCCATCAGCGAAACAACCGCCCGGGACGGTGATCTCGTTTGGGCAACGAATGTGGAGCTGCCGCTGCGGCTCTGGCGGTGGTGCGCGGAGAACGGCGTACGGCTGATCTACGCCTCGTCGGCGGCGACCTATGGCGCGGGCGAAGCCGGGTTCGAGGACGATCCCTCGCTCGAATACTTGCGGCGGCTGCGGCCGCTGAACCTGTATGGCTGGACCAAGCACGCCTTCGACCTGCGCGTGTCCGCGCTCGCCGGCAGCGGCGCGCCCCGGCCGCCGCAATGGGCGGGACTCAAATTCTTCAACGTGTTCGGCCCGAACGAGTACCACAAGGGCCGTATGATCTCCGTCGTGAAGGTGAAATACGACGAGGTCGCGGCGGGCCACGCCGTGCGGCTGTTCCGCTCCGATCGCCCGGGGCTCGCCGACGGCGCCCAGGCGCGGGATTTCGTCTGGGTCGGTGACGCGGTCGCGGTGATGCTGTGGCTGCTGGATACGCCCGGCGTCAGCGGCCTGTTCAATGTCGGCACCGGCCGGGCGCGCAGCTATGCCGACCTCGCCCACGCGGTATGCCAAGCCGCCGGCCGGCCGCACGAGATCGAGTTCATCGACATGCCGGAGGCGCTGCGCGGACAGTATCAATCCTTCACCGAGGCCAGCTCCGCGCGGCTGCGCGCCGCCGGCTACACGGGGCGCTTCACGTCGCTGGAGGACGGGGTCGGCCAGTACATCCGCGGCTACCTGCAGCAGCCGGACCCCTACGTCTGATGCTGCCCGTTTTGATGTTTCCGGCGTTCGACCCGGTTCTCGTCCAGGTCGGACCCCTCGCCATCCGCTGGTACGCCCTCGCCTATATCGGCGGCATCGTGCTCGGCTGGCGGCTGCTGCGGCAACTGGTTCGCGAAACCCCGGCGGTCGCGACCCCCGAACAGGCGGACGACTACGTGACCTGGGCGACCCTCGGCATCGTGCTCGGCGGGCGCCTCGGCTACGTGCTGTTCTATCAGCCCGCCACCTATCTCGCGCACCCGCTGGAAGCGCTCGCCGTCTGGCAGGGCGGCATGAGCTTCCATGGCGGGGCCATCGGCACGATCCTCGCGACCTACATCTTCTGCCGCCGCAACGGCATTTCGCCGCTCGGTTTCGGCGACCGGCTGGCGGTGTGCGTGCCGATCGGGCTTGGCTTCGGACGGATCGCCAACTTCATCAACGGCGAGCTGTGGGGACGCCCGGCGCCGGACTGGCTGCCCTGGGCGATGATTTTCCCGCGCGCCGGCCTGGTGCCCCGCCACCCGAGCCAGCTTTATCAGGCGTTCCTGGAAGGGCTGGTGCTGTTCCTGATCATGCTGGCGCTTTCACGGCGGGATTGGGTGCGGCAGCGCTTCGGCACTCTGATCGGCGCCTTTCTGATCTGCTACGGCTTTTTCCGCATCTGCGGCGAGTTCTTCCGCGAGCCGGACGCCTTCCTCGGCTTTCTGTTCGCAGGCGCGACGATGGGGCAGCTCCTGTCGACGCCGATGGTGCTGATCGGGCTGTTCATGGTCTGGCGCGCGCGCCGGTGACGGATGGGCCGGTGACTGAACGGCTGGACCGGTTCATGGCGCGCGCCAACGCCGCTTATTACGCCACCCGAGACCCGTTCGCCGACTTCACGACCGCACCGGAGATCGCCCAAGCCTTCGGCGAGATTCTCGGACTCTGGTGCGCCGTGGTCTGGGACGCGGCGTCCCGCCCCGACCCGGTGCTGCTCGCCGAAGCCGGGCCGGGGCGCGGCACGTTGATGACGGACGCCTTGCGCGCGATCGCCCAGGCGGCCCCCGCCTTCCGAGCCGCGCTCCGGCTGCATTTGATCGAGACCTCGCGCCGCCTCCGCGCCGTCCAGGCCGCCCGTCTCCCGGACGCAACCTGGCACGACCGGCTCGACACCGTGCCGCCCGGCCCGCTCCTGCTGCTCGGCAACGAGTTCCTGGATGCGCTGCCGATCCGCCAGTTCGTCCGCCGAAACGGGGCGTGGCTGGAGCGGCACGTCGCGGAGGGCCGGTTCGTGGAACAGCCGGCGGCGGATCCGCCGGCCAACCAGGCCGAGGACGGCGCGATCGTGCAACGCTCCGGACCGGCGCTCGACTGGGCGCGCGACCTCGCCTCGCGGCTGGCGCGATACGGCGGGGCCGCGCTGTTCCTCGACTATGGCGGCGGCACGGGCGACACCTTGCAGGCAATCCGCGAGGGACGGCCGGGTGACCCGCTGGCCGACCCCGGCGCGGCCGATCTCACCGCCCATGTGGATTTCGCGGCGGTCGCGGAAGCGGCCCGGTCCGGCGGCGGCGCCGTCTACGGACCGGAGCCGCAGGGCCTCTTTCTCGCCCGGCTCGGGCTTTTCCAGCGCACCGACCGGCTCGCCCGGGGCCAGCCTCCGGCGCGGGCCGCTGCCCTGATCGAGGCGGCACGGCGGCTCGCGGAGCCGGACCGCATGGGGCGTCTGTTCAACGCCCTCGCGGTCTGCCATCCCGACCTGCCACCCCCTCCCGGATTCGTCACCGAACAGAGCGCCGCATGACCGATCTTCCCGAAGCGCTGACCGCCCCGGCGCTCGCCGCCAGGCACGGCTTCTTCACGCGGTGCGGCGGCGCTTCGTCCGGCCCGTACGCTTCCTTGAACTGCAATCTGTCGAGCGGCGACCGGCCGGACGCGGTGCGCGAGAACCGGGCGCGGGCCGCGCAAGCGCTCGGCTTGGCACCCGACCGCCTGCTCGGGCTGACCCAGGTGCACGGCGCCGACGTCGTCACCGTCGCGGCACCCTGGGCGGAAGGGGCCGGGCCGCGCGCCGACGCCGCCGTGACCGATCGCCCTGGTATCGGCCTCGGCGTCATCACCGCCGACTGCGCCCCGGTGTTGCTGCACGACCCGGCTTCCGGCGTGGTCGGCGCCGCCCACGCCGGCTGGCGCGGCGCCGCCGCCGGCGTCCTCGAGGCGACCGTCGCCTCGATGGCGGCGCTCGGCGCGGTTCCGAGCCGGATCGCCGCCGCGATCGGCCCGTGCATCGGCCCCTATTCCTACGAGGTCGCGATGGACCTCCGCGATGCCGTCCTGCTGGCCGGACCATCGGGTGCGGAGCGGTGCTTCCGCGCCGGCAACCGCCCGGACCATTGGCTGTTCGATCTGGCCGGTTATTGCCGCCTCCGCCTGCACGCATCGGGCGTCGAGCAGGTGCAGACGGTGGGCGTCGACACCCTCGCCGATCCGACCCGCTTCTTCAGCCATCGCCGCCGCACGCTGAACAACGAGGGGCCGATCGGCCACCAGATCGCGATCATCGCGCTTCCCGCATGACGGCACGCCGCCGATTGCCGCTGCTGGCGGCCGCCGCCGCCGCTCTCACGCTGCTGCCGGCGGCCTGTGGCGACCTGCCACGCCCGTTCGCAGGCGCGCCCGGACGCACCGCGCGGCGGCTTGCCCAGCCGCCGCCGCCGCGGCTCGCCGTGCCGGTGCCGACCGACATCCTGCTCCCCGACGCGCAGGCCCGCGCCTTCGCCGCCGCCCTCGCCGATGATCTCACCCAGCAGGAAGTGCCGGCGATCGCCGCGCCCGTGCAGCGCGGCGACTGGGCGTTGCTCGTCACCGCGACCGACCGAAACGGTACGGTCATTCCGACCTACACGGTGCAGAACCCGCAGGGCGAGGCCCAAGGCAGCACGGACGGCAAGCCCGTGCCGGTTCGGGATTGGGCGCGTGGCCGCCCCGAAATGCTGCTAGAGGCGGCGGCGGACGGCGCGCCGCCGGTTGCCTCCTTGCTGACCCAGATCCAGACGGCACTCCAGCGAGCCGACCCGAACAGCCTGTACAACCGGCCAGCCCGCGTGCAGGTGGCGACCGTGCAAGGCGCCCCGGGCGACGGCAACCGGGCGCTGACGGCGCAGATGCGCGCGCATCTCGGCAGGCTCGGCCCGCTGGTTCAGGACAGCGCGGACGGCGCCGACTTCATCGTGCAGGGCGAGGTACGCACGGTGCCGGTCGCGGGCAGGCAGGTGCGCGTAGAAATCCAGTGGATCGTCAAGGTGCCGTCCGGCGACGAGCGCGGGCGGGTCCTGCAATTGAACGAGGTGCCCGCGGGCACGCTCAACGGCTACTGGGGAGAAGTCGCGACCAAGGTGGCGGATGAGGCGGCCGGCGGGGTCAAGGATGTGATCCTGACACAATCGGGGCGGCGGTGAGCCCAGAGACATGACGTTTCGTGGACAGAGCACGGCCGCGTTGCTAGAAGGCGCGCGCCGTCATGCCAGAGGCGGTTCGCCCGTTCCGGCGGCGGTACGACCCTGTGGTCGCGCGGCCGGTCCGCCGACCCACATCATCACCGGGGGCCGACCCGCATGAAGATCGTCGCGTGCAACAGCAACCGGCCGCTCGCCGATGCCGTCGCCGCCCAGCTCAGCCTGCCGCTCACCCGCGCTTCCATCCGCCGGTTTGCCGACATGGAAGTGTTCGTCGAGATCATGGAAAACGTGCGCGGCGAGGATGTGTTCGTCATCCAGTCCACGTCCTTTCCGGCCAACGACAATCTCATGGAGCTGCTGATCACGCTGGACGCGCTGCGGCGCGGCTCGGCGCGGCGGATCACGGCGGTTATTCCCTATTTCGGCTACGCGCGGCAGGACCGCAAATCCGGCCCGCGCACCCCGATCAGCGCCAAGCTCGTCGCCAATCTCATCACGGAGGCGGGCGCCCATCGCGTGCTGACGATGGATCTGCACGCCGGGCAAATCCAGGGCTTCTTCGACATTCCGGTCGACAATCTATTCGCGGCGCCGCTGTTCAGCCGCGACATCGAGGAGCGATACCGGGGCCGCGACCTGATGATCGTCTCCCCCGATGTCGGCGGCGTGCTGCGAGCGCGCGCCATCGCGACCCGCGTGAATACCGATCTCGCGATCATCGACAAACGGCGCGAGCGCGCGGGCGTTTCGGAAGTCATGAACATCATCGGCGACGTCGAAGGACGCGATTGCGTTCTGATCGACGACATCGTCGATTCCGGCGGCACACTCTGCAACGCCGCCGTCGCGCTGATCGAGAACCGCGCCCGCTCGGCGAGCGTCTACGTCACCCACGGCGTCCTGTCCGGCGGCGCGGTCGCACGCATCGCGTCGAGCCCGATCGAGCAGCTCATAACAACGGACAGCATTCTCGCGACCGAAGCGGTGCGCTGCGCCCACAACATCCGCCAGCTCACCATCGCGCCGCTGCTCGCGGAAGCGATGCGCCGGATCAGCGACGAAAGCTCGGTGAGTTCGCTGTTCGACTGAGCGGGCGTGCTGCAAGCGCCGCTCGCAGGGCGCAGGCGTTCCGTTCGGCCAGACGTTCCGTTAAGGTCACGTCATCACGACGGGGAAGCCGCACCATGAAGCTCTACTACTCGCCAGGCGCCTGCTCGATCGGCATTCACGTGCTGCTGGAGGAACTCGGCGCACCCTACGAGTCGCAGGTGATCAGCCTCGCCAAGGGCCAGCAGCGCGAGGAGCCGTTCGCGACGGTCAACCCGAAAGGCAAGGTGCCCGTGCTCGAGCGGAGCGACGGGTCGGTGCTCACCGAATTCCCCGCCATCTCCTATTGGCTCGCGCGCAGCAACCCGGCCGCCAAGCTGTTTCCCGACGACCTCGGCGAGCAGGCGCGCGTGCTGGAAACGATCGACTACGTGGTCGCGACCATCCACATGCAGGGTTTTGCGCGAATGTTCCGTCCGGAAAACTTCGGCCCGAACGAGGCTGACCGGGAGGCGGTGCAGTCGCGCGGGCGCGAGATCGCCCGTAACGGCTTGGCTCTGCTCGACAAGACGCTCGGTCAGCGCGAATACGTCGCCGGGTCCCAATTCTCGATCGCCGACGCTGCGTTGTTCTATGTCGAGTTCTGGGCGGGACGATTGAACATCGAGCTGCCGCCCAATCTGGCGCGGCATTACGCCCGCCTGCGCGAACGGCCGGCGGTGCAGCGTGTCATCGCGAAGGAAAACGTCGGCTGAGTGTCGCGCCCGCGCTCAGGCGACGGCCGTTCTGGTATTTGCGGCACGGCGAAACGGACTGGAACGCGCGCGACCTTTCGCAAGGCAATGTCGACATCCCGCTGAACGCCACCGGCCTCGCGCAGGCGCGGAACTCTGCCGCTCTGCTGCGTGGCCGCGGCATCGCGACGATCGTCAGTTCGCCCTTGTCCCGCGCGCGCGACACCGCCGATATCGTGGCAGCGACCCTCCGTTTGCCGGTACTGACCGATCCGGAGTTGCATGAAGTCTCGTTCGGCGCCCAGGAGGGCCAGCCGATGTCGGACTGGTTCACGGACTGGATCGCCGGCCGTTCGACGCCGGAGGGCGGCGAAAGCTTCTCCGCCCTGCGCGCCCGCGCCGTTTCGGCGGTCGATCGCGCCCTCGCCCATCCGCCCTTCGTGCTGGTGGTTGCGCATGGGGCGGTGTTCCGCGCCATCCGCAGCGAAATGGGCCTCGCGCCGGACATCCGGCTGCCGAACGCGACTCCGATCCTCTGCACGCCGCCCAAAACAACGGCCGGCCTCTGGACGCTGACACCGGCGACCCCGTGAGCGCGGCTGGCCGCCAGCAGTTCGCAACAAGGGCCGAACTTCAACGCGCTCCCAGTGGACAGGCGGCGACCACCGCCCACCGTTCCGACGCGTTGACCATCAGGACGACTTCCGAAACGTCGGCTCGAACGGGAAGATGAGGCTCGGCGGCAGCGCCGAACGCGCGTGCCACTCCGTCGAGCAGACGTTCGTCGCTCGCCGACGCAACGCTGAGATGGGGAACAATGTCCGGGTACCGTCCAGCGTAGGGCGGGCATTCCGGGAATCTGTCCCATGCTTGCAACGTCAAGGCCTTCAGCGCCGCGGCCGGTTCCGGCGCCAGATAGACCACGCCGGGAAAGCGGCTGATCCTGGCAAGCTCGAAGCTGAACGGCTCGAAATCGCGAAAACAAGCGCGCGCTTCGTCGAGGACGGCATCGTCGATCTGGGCGGGCGACAGGAAGGGGTAAAGGACCGTGATGTGCGCGGGCATGCCGGCTGCTGCCGTCGGATCGTGCGCGGCTCGGAACCGGCCTACGAGAGCCTCCGCCTCGGGAACGAGAACCACAAGAGCGGAAGGAGGCTGCGCCTCCCGCAATTCGGCCATCGAAAGCGCCACCCTTCCCTGCCTGAGCTGCGCTAACACGGCCGGCGCCAACCCGGTTGCCCGCCCCGCTTCGATCCGCTACACCGCGCCCCGCGCCGGCACCCCTGGAGGCCGGCTGTTTCGAGGCGTTCGCCGCAGTCCGTAGTTCGGGCCGCGCCGGGCGCCGCAATGCTTTGATGGAGCGAACCATGGCCAATACCGTGACGATCGAGGCCGCGGCGCGCGAGCGAGCCGGTAAGGGGGCGGCGCGCGCGACTCGTGGACAGGGCCGCGTGCCCGCCGTGATCTATGGCGCGAAGCAGGCGCCCACCTTGATCTCGCTGGAGCCGAAGGTGCTGACGCGCGAGCTGTCGCGCGCCGGCTGGCAGTCGCGGCTTTACGAGATCACCGGCATCGACGGCGCGTCGACCCGCGCGCTGATCCGTGACGTGCAGTATCACCCGGTCAGCGACAAGCCGCTGCATGTCGACTTCCAGCGCCTCGCGCCGGGTCAGGAGATCCGCGTGTCGGTGCCCGTGCATTTCGAGGGCGAGGGCATCAGCCCCGGCCTCAAGCGCGGCGGCGTGCTGAACGTGGTCCGCCACACCGTCGAGGTGTTCGCCGATCCGGATCGCCTGCCCGAGCGGTTCGAGGCCGATCTCAGCCAGCTCGACATCAACGACAACATACGCTGGCACGATCTGAAGGGCATCGAGGGGCTGCGGCCGGCCATTCTCGACCGCGACTTCGTGATCGCCACCGTGGCGCCGCCGACCAAGATGGCGGAGCCCGCGGCCGAACCGGCGGCAGCCGCTGCCCCGGCCGCGGCCGCCGCTCCCGCCAAGGGCGGCGCGGGCGGCAAGGGCGCGCCGGCCGGCAAGCCCGCCGCGGCCGCCGCCAAGCCCGCTGCGTCCGCCAAGCCCGCCGCGCGGAAATAGCGGGCCCGGATTTGAACGTGCCGCCATGCTGCTCTGGGTCGGCCTCGGCAACCCGGAACCGGGGATGCTTCGCCAGCGTCACAATGTCGGCTTCATGGCGCTCGACGTCATCGCACACCGCCACGGGTTCTCGCCGTGGCGGCAGCGTTTCAAGGGCGTCACGGCCGAGGGCACGATAGCGGGCGAAAAAATCCTCGCGCTCAAGCCGCTCACCTACATGAACGGGTCCGGCGAGGCGGTGCAGCCCGCCGCCGCGTTCTACAAGCTTCTGCCGGCGTCGATCACCGCCTTTCACGACGAGCTGGACCTCGCTTTCGGCAAGGTGCGGGTCAAGCAGGGCGGCGGCGCGGCCGGGCATAACGGCCTGCGCAGCATGGACCGGATGCTCGGCACCCCCGACTACTGGCGGGTCCGCCTCGGCATCGGCCATCCCGGATCGAAGGAGCGCGTGCTCGGCCATGTGCTCGGCGACTTCGCCAAGGCGGACGCGGATACGCTGCGCGCGATGCTCGACGCGGTGGCGGAGGCGGCGCCGTTGCTCGCGACCGGGGCCACAGAGGCGTTCATGACCAAGGTCGCGCTGCTGACACAGGATGCACGATAGATGGGCTTCAATTGCGGGATCGTCGGGTTGCCCAATGTCGGCAAATCGACGCTGTTCAACGCGCTGACCGCGACCGCCGCCGCGCAGGCCGCCAACTACCCGTTCTGCACGATCGAGCCGAATATCGGCCGGGTCGCGGTGCCGGATCCGCGCCTCGCGGCGCTCGCCGCCATCGGCAAATCGGCGCGCATCGTGCCGACCAGCCTCGGCTTCGTGGACATCGCGGGGCTGGTGCGCGGCGCATCGCGCGGCGAGGGACTCGGCAATCAGTTCCTCGCCAATATCCGCGAGGTCGATGCCATCATCCATGTGCTGCGCTGCTTTGACGATACCGACGTGACCCATGTGGAAGGCAGCATCGACCCGGTCCGCGACGCGGAGACGGTGGAAACCGAATTGATGCTGGCCGATCTCGAAAGCCTGGAGAAACGCCTTCCCGCCCTGCAGAAGCGGGCCAAGGGCGGCGACAAGGAGAGCGCCGGGCAGATCGCGCTGGCCGAGCCGATCGTCGCCGCGCTGCAAGCGGGCCGCCCTGCCCGCGCCGCGATTCCCGCCGGCGCCGTGGACGCCGCGGCACGCCTGCAATTGCTGACCACGAAGCCCGTTTTGTACGTGTGCAACGTCGAGGAAGCCTCCGTTGTCACCGGGAACGCGTACTCGGCGCTCGTTGCCGATCGCGCCGCGGGCGAAGGCGCGCAGTCCGTGCTGGTGTCGGCGGCGATCGAGGCCGAAGTGAGCCAGTTGCCGGAAGCGGACCGCGGCGAGTTCCTGGAAGGTCTGGGCCTTCACGAAAGCGGCCTCGATCGCGTGGTCCGCGCCGGCTACGCGCTGCTCGGGCTGCTCACCTACTTCACGGTCGGTCCGAAAGAGACGCGGGCCTGGACCATCGTGCGCGGCACCAGGGCGCCGCAAGCCGCTGCCGCCATCCACAACGATTTCGAACGCGGTTTCATCGCCTGCGAGACGATCGCATACGATGATTACATCGCGTACAAGGGCGAAGCCGGCGCCCGCGATGCGGGGAGATTGCGCGTGGAAGGAAAGGACTACACCGTCGCAGACGGCGATGTGCTGCTGTTCCGGTTCAACGTCTGACGCAAGAGTACGAAATCCGCGGGAGTCGCCCCCTAGGCGCGAACTCAACCCGGCCGGCCCCGTTCAATCAGCTCTGCCACCCAGGCGCCAACTGAAGGACCGACGAAGGTTCAGGGCTCTGCCATCGCCCAGAGCAGAGCTGAGGGCGCGAGAAAGCGGGGGAAGACGACAGGTCAGCTCCCAAAGAGCCGCGGGTCGAGGGTAACTGGTGTTTCGGGCCCTACTGCAATTCGAGCGGCCTCGGGATGATCCGGATTTATGATAGCGTTCCCGTCACGTCCTCCGGTCACCACGGAGGGGACGAGCAGGACGGCCGATCTGCGCTCCTGAATCCATGCTTTACCAAAGGCTTGAGCAACAGACGTGTCGAGCGGATCATCCCACCCGACGTGGAGGGTTGGATCAAATGTCTCGCGCGATACATCCTCGGGAACCACTGCTTCGACATAACGGGCTGCGCTCGGAGCCACTTTGCGGTTGGCATGGACTAGGACTTCAAGGAGGCAAACTGCGAAACTCGTACCGGTGTAGATGGCCGGCATTCCGCGCGGATTCCAACGCTGGCCGAAAAGCCGTCCACCTTCTCCGGACCAGATCGGATGTGGGCCAGTGACGATCCGCCAGAGGCGGAGAGGCGCGAAGCTCAGAGGGCAAGACCATATTCAAGCGCATTGAGTATTTGCTCAGTGCGACGAGTGCCTAAATCTGTTCTGGCAGCATCTATCGGGCTACGCCCGTCAAGTTGAGGGTGCGGCATAATCATGAACTCTCGTGCTTCTGCCTCGGTGCCGAGAGCGCGGCGCGCGTGCACGAAGAGGCGGGCGACGCGTTCCGTCCGTTCGCTCTCCTCGGGCGAGAGTTGCCTTTCGCGCCGGTCAAGGGTCGTCTTCGGCACGACGCCCCATTCTAATCGTGAGATCTTTGTTGTGTCGCCTCCAGCCAGCCACTCAGCAACATGCCGGAGGGCTTTCCGGGGAAGACCCGATTCAACCGCCTTCTCAATGAGAACGGGGGAAGGCGGCGATACCTCCTTGAGGTCGGAAATACGGGGGATGCGACCCCTTCCCCGGTTGGATTGATAAACCGGCCGGCCCGCCTTTAACTCGACTACCTGCACGGCGGAGCCGTTCACATAAATGACTATGTCTGCCCTGCGAGAGCTGGTTTGTGACCTGGAACGCTTTGTTTCCGTAGCTGGCTCGGCGGCAATGGCAGGCGTACTATCCGAAGTCCGCAAAAAACCAATACCCAATACTTCAGCAACGGCTTTCGCATCATAATCCGTGAGCATCCGCCACCGTCCTGCGGCCCTAACCAATTGGACTAAGGTGGCGGCCCACCTGGAAAAAGCAAGGTCACTCCTCGAGCAACTGCGAATTTATCCACTTGCAGCAGGGTGCAGCCAGGGTTTGCGGATGGTGGTCCGCGATCCACCGACACCGTTGCTATCCCTGCGGAGGTGACCGCGCGAGCGGGGTGCGCGAGTGTGCGAACGCAAACGCGTAGATTGATGTGAGGTTCAGGCGCGCACCACTGACCACAACGTGCACATAAATTCTAAGCCTAAGCGAACCAATGCGTCAGCGCCCGATCGAAGGACGTGCTGCAAGCGGGGAGGTTTGGCGTACAAGCAAATCGCCCATCGCCAAATCGCGTGCTAGACGAGGACTGGCCAAGGTTCTTCCAACGTCTGCTGTCTGAGGATCTCTGAGACAGCAAGGCTTTCGCAATCTGCCCGAGCGAGTCCATCACCCCTCGGAGCCGGGACCGGAGTGCGACATCCGTGAGCTGCGCGGTCCAGTACCTACGGTAACTCTCCAACGCGTCGGACGCGCGTTCAAGCCTGCGGCACCATGCCTCGCGCTGCTTCTGTTTCATCCTCGTCGAGGAAGAATTGCTCCGCTTCCTCGTCGTAGCTGTACAGCTCGGAATACCGGCCCCAGGAGATCGCGGTGCGCAACGTGTCCTCCGCGTATTCCGGCGACATGTGATCCTCCAGCTCGTCGCGAAAGCGCACCGCCGATGCGCGATGATTCCAGCGCTCGTCGAGCACCTGGCGGATCATCGCGACCAGCGGCACGTGATCGCGCAGACTTTTCGCGAAGATCTGCTTGCGCTCCTCGGTTTCGGCGCTGACGAAGGTGCGGCCGGTCTGGGTCACGATGATGTCGCCCTCTTCCAGCGTCGCGAACTTCACGAGTTGCAAAGCGTCGCCGAGCGGCAGCAAGTCGTCCAGTTCGAGTTGCAACACGCCGGCGATCGCCGGCAGGTCCGCCCGGCCGCCATAAGGCGGCCCGACCAGCGTTTCGAGCAGACCCGCCATCAGGTTCGTGGAAACCGGATGCAGGGCGACGGACAACGGCGAGGCAGGCGCCGCGGTGGGAGCCGGCACCGGCACCGCGCGCCGGGTCATGATGGCGTAGATGTCGTCCACCATGCGGCGGAACGCCGGATCGAGGCGGTTGCGCGGATGCGGGAACCGCACATGCAATTCGGTCGCGACCCGGCCCGGGTTGGAGGAGAACACCAGGATTCGGTCGCACATCAGCACCGCTTCCTCGATGTTGTGCGTCACCATCAGCACGGATTTGACGGGCAGTTTCCCTTCCGACCAGAGATCGATCAGATCCGTGCGCAGCGTTTCGGCGGTCAGCACGTCAAGGGCGCTGAACGGCTCGTCCATCAGCAGCAGATCCGGATGCACGACGAGTGCGCGCGCAAGCCCGACCCGCTGGCGCATACCGCCCGACATCTCCTTCGGGTACGCGCTCTCGTAGCCGCCGAGCCCGATCAGGTCGATCGCCGCCTCGGCCCGGCTTTCGCGCTCGGCACGCGGAACGCCTTGCGCCTCCAAACCGAGTTCCACGTTCTCCTGCACGGTCAGCCAGGGAAACAGCGCGAAGCTTTGGAACACCATGGCGACGCCGTCGGTCGGGCCATTCACGGCGATGCCGCGCCAGGTCACGCTGCCGGCAGTGGGCTTCAGCAGGCCGGAAACGATGCGGAGTAGCGTCGACTTGCCGGAGCCAGAGCGGCCGAGCAGCGCCACGATTTCCCCTTCGTGCAGCGTCAGGTTGACATCGTCGAGCACCACAAGGTCAACGTTGGCTTCCTTGTGGTAGGATTGGCGGCAGCCCTTGACGTCGATCAGGGTGGGATGGGTCACGACCGCTGTATCCATGAGAATGTTCCTCAGGCCAGGGTGAGGCGGCGCTGGGCGTAGCTATACATCGGCCGCCACAGCAGGCGATTGAACAGGACGACAAACGCGGACATGACGACCACGCCCAGGACCACAAGCGCCATGTCGCCCTTTTCGGTCGCGTCGGCGATATAGGCGCCCAGCCCATGCGCCCGCAGCTTGGTATCGCCCCAGGACGCGACCTCGGCCACGATCGCGGCATTCCATGATCCGCCCGAGGCGGTGATCGCCCCGGTGACGTA
>JAFAXA010000161.1 GCA_019241425.1 Acetobacteraceae bacterium
GCGGGGCGCTCGCCGCCGGGCTGCGACGCACGCTCGGGATCGACGGACCGCTCGCGCTGGCGGCCGCGGTGCACATCTTCGTCGGAATGATCGAGGCGCCGCTGCTGATCCGGCCCTATCTCGCGCGCATGCAGCGCGGCGAACTGTTCGCGCTGATGACGTGCGGCATGGCGGGGGTGGCCGGCACCGTGATGGTGATCTACGCAACGATCCTCGGGCCGGTCATTCCCAACGCGCTCGGCACCATCCTGATCGCATCCGTCATCAGCACGCCGGCGGCGCTCGCGGTGGGCGCCATCATGGTGCCGTTCGCGCCCGCTTCCGGCGTTGACGGCGCGCTGGCGAGCGTGGAGCCGTCGGCGAGCAGCCTGGACGCGCTCGTACGTGGCACCATGGACGGCATCCGGCCCCTGGTCGCGATCGCGGCTACCCTGCTGGTGGCGGTGGCGCTGGTGTCGCTGGTCAACGCGGCGCTCGGCCTGTTCCCGCACTGGGGCGGATCGCCGCTCACATTACAGCGCCTGTTCGCCTGGCCGTTCCAGCCGGTGATGTGGCTGATCGGCTTGTCCTGGGACGAGGCGGGAACGGCCGCCGCGCTGATGGCGACCAAGACCGTGCTCAACGAGTTCGTCGCCTATTTGCAACTCGCGGCGTTGCCGCCCGACGCGCTGTCGCCCCAGGCTCGGCTCGTCGTCACCTGCGCGCTCTGCGGCTTCGCCAATTTCGGCAGCCTCGGCATTCTGATCGGCGGCCTCGGCAGCATGGTCCCGGAACGCAGGGACGAGGTCGTGCAACTCGGAATGCGGTCGGTCCTGTCTGGAACGATCACGACCTGCCTCAGCGGCGCGGTCGCCGGCCTGCTCGCCTCCGCCTGACCGGCCTGCACCGAAACGCTTTGCGTCATGGCAGTCCCCTCCAAAGCAGTTCGCCGCCAAGCGTCAGCAGGCCCAGGAAGAAGCACAGCCGGAACGTCTCCGGCCGGACCCGGCCCCGCAGCCAGCCTCCCATGGCCATGCCGGCGAGTGCCGGCAGCAGGGCCAGCAGCGACGCGCCCGTTGCGGCGAGCGGCAGCGCGCCGTGCACCAAAAGTCCGCCCGCGAGCGCGAAGGTGGACACCGTGAACGAGAGGCCGAGCGCCTGCACCAGGTCGTCGCGCGCCAGCCCGAGCGAGCCGAGGTAAGGCACGGCGGGGATGACGAACACGCCCGTCGCCCCGGTCACCAGCCCCGTCACGGCGCCGACCAGCGGCCCAGCCCAGGGCTCAGCCCCGGCCGGCACGCGCAGCCGGAATCTTGCCAGTCCGGTCACCGCGTAGAGCGCCAGCGCCGCACCGAGGCCCGCCGTTGCCCCCCGCGCGGCCGAGCCGGCGATAATCCCCGACCCGGCGAGCGTCCCGGCGACAACGCCGAGCATCATGGGCCAGAGGCGGTGCAGCAGCGTATCGAAACGCGGCCCCGCGAGGAGCTGCCAGACATTCGTCACCAGCGAAGGCAGGAGAAGCATCGCCGCCGCCTCGGCGGGCCGCATGGCGAGGCCGAGCAGGCCCATGGCGACCGTCGGCAGACCGAGGCCGATGACGCCCTTGACCAGCCCGGCCAGCAGGAACGTGGCCGCGACGAGCAGGACGGAGGGGAGGAGGTCGTGCATGCGCGGCAAGCTGCGACCGTGCTCGCCGCCTCACAATGCGGGAGTTACGTAGCCTGCCTCAGTCGGCAACGAAGGCAGCCCGCCGACGACGCGACCCTGGGGAACGCCCGATGCATTTCGACCTGACCGATCTGCGCCTGTTTCTCCATGTGGCCGAGGCTGGGAGCATCACGGCGGGCGCGGCCCGCTCCGGCCTCGCACTCGCCTCTGCCAGCGCGCGGGTGCAGGGAATGGAGGCGCAAGCGGGCATCGCCCTGCTGGAGCGCGGGCGGCGCGGGGTCGAGCCGACCCCAGCGGGCCGTGCCCTGCTGCACCACGCGCGGCTGGTGACCGGCCAAGTGGAACGGATGCGCGGTGAGTTGGGGGAGTACGCACGCGGACTGAAGGGGCATGTGCGTCTGCTCGCCAACACCGCCGCCGTCACCGTGCACCTGCCCGAACGCCTCGCCGCTTTCCTCGGCGCCAACCCGAATGTGGACGTGGACCTGAACGAACGGCCGAGCCCGGAAGTGGCGCGGGCCGTCGCTTCCGGAGAGGCGGAGGTGGGCATCGCGGCCGGTCACGCCGACCTGTCGGGCTTGGAGGTGATGCCGTTCCGGACCGACCGGCTCGTTTTGGTCGCGCCGCGCGGTCACGTGCTCGCGGACCGGCGGCGGATCCGATTCGCGGAGGCATTGGGTAGCGCCTTCGTGGGCCTCGCGGGCGATGTCGCGCTCGGCGGGCATTTGGCGGGGCACGCGGCGCGGGCGGGCGGCCGGATGCGAACGCGCGTGCGGGTGCGCGGGCTGGACGCGGCCTGCCGGATGGTCGCGCTCGGCGCGGGCATCGCCGTAGTGCCGGAGGGCGCGGCACGGCACTGGGACGGGCGAGGGGCGCTAGCCATCATACAACTGGAAGACGCATGGGCCGAGCGGCATCTGGTCGTGGCCGTGCGCGGGCTCGACGCGCTGCCGTCCCACGCCCGCCGATTGGCGGAGCATCTGGCCGCAGCCGCTTGAACGGGCCTGCTCGCCGCTTCCTAAGCGGCCTCCACGGATACCTCTCCGGCGCGGACGCGCAGCGGGCGGAGATCCGCCGACCACACCACCTCGCCGGGATCGATCCGGTGCCCGCGTGCGGCGAGCAGGGCGCGCGGATGCGCGCCCGCAAGCGCCACCGCCCCCTCCGGCGCGGCCAGTCCGAGGGCCGCCACGCGCCGCACCGCGTCGTCGAGCGTGAGGGCGGACCCCGCCAGCCGCGCCGTGCCGGGAACGCGCACCGCGCCGTCCTCTGTCCGCTCGACCGTCATGTCCGCGAAGCGGTACCGGCCTGGGGCCGCCCCTGCCGCCGCGACCGCGTCGCTCACGAGCACGCACCGCGACAGGCCCTTGGCGCGGATCATCACGCAAAGGGCGTGCGGCGGGACATGGATGCCGTCGCCGATGAAACTGGCGGCGAGGCGGTCCTCCGCGAGCTGCGCCATCAGCGGGTTGTCGAATTTCGGCTGCGGTTGCGGTAGGGCGTTGCCGAGATGCGTGCTGAGCGTCGCCCCGGCATCGCAGGCGGCTGCGATCGTCTCGCGGCGGGCGGCGGTATGGCCGAGCGCGATCACCCGCCCGCGCACGCGGGTCTGCGTTTCGATGAACGACAGCGCGCCATCCAGTTCCGGGGCGACCGTGATCAGCAGAACGGGACGGGCGAGGGGGGCGGCGAGGCGATCGAGCAGCGCCACATCCGGAGCCATCATGCACTGGCGCGGATGGCAGCCGGCATAGCCTTCGGCTCCGTTCAGGAACGGGCCTTCAAGGTGAAAGCCCGGAACCATAGTGGGGCCGAGCCGGCTCCCCGCCACCGCGCGGTCGAGCGCGTGCAGCCGGGAAGCGAGCGTGTCCGGGGCCGCGGTGATCAGCGTCGGCAGGCAGGCGATGACGCCGGTGCGCAGCATGGCGGCGAGCGCGTGATCGAGCGCCTCCGCCGTCAGCGCCGCGTCGTTGAAGTCAACGCCCGCGAAGCCGTTAACCTGAAGATCGAACAACCCCGGCGTTCGCACGGCTCATCCCGGCGGCGATTTGAGCGCCGTCAGCACCGCTTCCCGCACCGGCGGCGGCTGGGCGCCGACCGCGCGCACCATGCTCTTGATCGCGCAGCGCAGCTCGTAGACCTGGTCGAGCAGCGACAACACGAGCGGCACCGCGTCTTCCCGCACGTCGAGGTCACGCCGCAGGTCGTGGATCAGCCGCACCCGCGCGATGTCGATCTCCCGGAACTCCCAAACGCCCGGCCCGGCGCCGTCCGGCTGCACCCAGCCGCGCTCCACCCAGCCGGTCAGCTCCGCCACCTGGATGTCCCCGAACTGCGCGAGCACCGCTTCGGTCCGCATCACTCCTTCTCCTTCAGCCCGGCGCGCGGATCGAACGGGTGCGCAGGCGTCCAGTCGCGCAAGAAAGCGGCGAGCGCCGGCTCCTCGCCCGGCGGCTGCATCACTTCCAGTTCCACATACTGGTGCCCCTTGCCGCCGATGCCGCGCCCGCGCAGCCGCAAGCGGGACCCGGTGCCCGAATTGGGCGGCACCGAGACCCGCACGTTGCCCTTGACCGTCGGCACTTCGACGCTGGCGCCGAGCACGGCTTCCTTGAGACTGACCGGCAGCGTCAGCACGATGTCGTCGCCTTCGCGGCGAAAATGCTTGTGCGGGGCGACCGCAATCTCGACCAGCGCATCCCCGGGCGGCCCGTCGCCGAAGCCGGGATTGCCCTGACCCTTCAGCCGCAATGTGTGCCCGTCCTCCAGCCCGGCCGGGATGGTGACGTCGAGCGTCCGTCCGTCGGGCAGGGTGATCCGCCGTGTCGTCCCGGCCGCCGCGTCCACGAAGGAGACGGTGAGCGCGTAATGGGCGTCGCTGCCGCGCACCTTGAAGTTCCCGCGGGTGCCGCCTGCACCCCCGCCCCGGCCGCCGAACGCCTGGGCCAAGATGTCCTCCAGATCCTCGGCGGCGAACCCGCTATCGGCCCGGTATTTTTGCCGCCCGCCGGCATCGCCGAAATCCCGGTACGTGTAGCCGGGCGGCGGACGCTCGTTGCCGCCGGCGTCGATCTCGCCCCGGTCGAAGCGGCCCCGCTTCTCCGAATCGGACAGCAGATCGTACGCGGCGGCGATCTGCTTGAAGCGCTCCGCCGCTTCCGGCTTGCCCGGATTGACGTCCGGATGGAATTTCTTCGCAAGCTTGCGGTAGGCGGCCCGGATGGTCGCTTCGTCGTCCGTACGCTGGACGCCCAGGATTGTGTAGGGATCGTCTGCCATTGGTCGGCGTTCTAGCGGGAACGCGCGCGCCTGTCCCGCCCGGCCTTGCCTCCCGCACCCCGCGCGGTATTGAACGGGGAACCGGAGAGGATCGCATGGCCGAGGACAGCGCAGAAACGCCGAGGGGCGACCTTGCCTACCGCACCATGGCGATGCCCGCCGACACCAATCCGAACGGCGACATATTCGGCGGCTGGATCATGGGCCTGATGGACCTCGCGGGCGGGATGTCGGCCCGGCAGGTCGCGCAAGGCCGTGCCGTCACCGCCTCGGTCGGCCACCTCAACTTCCTGCATCCGGTCAAGGTCGGCGACGCGGTGTGCTGCTACACGAAGCTGCTGCGGCAGGGCCGGACGTCGTTCACCTTCGCGATCGAAACCTGGGTCGTGCGCGGCGGCTACGGCAAGCGCTTCAAGGTCACGGCGGCCGAATTCACCTTCGTCGCCGTCGATGCGGCGGGCCGGCCGCGCCCGCTGCAACCGCTTCCCGCCCTGGACGCCGCGCCGTGAACGCTGCCCTCATGTCGCCGCGGCTGATCGTCACCGGCGGCGGCTCGGTCTCGCAGATCGCCGATGTGCTCCGAAAATTCGGCCTGTCCCGGCCGTTGATCGTGACCGATCCCGTGATGGTCTCGACCGGCCTCGTCGAGAAGTGCCGGGCGCCGTTGCTGGCCGCCGGGAGGGACGCCGTGGTGTTCAGCGACACCGTGCCCGATCCGACCGATACGGTGGTGGAGGCGGGCGTCGCGGCGCTCGGGCGCGGCGCGTTCGATTGCCTGATCGGCTTCGGCGGCGGTTCGCCGATGGATACCGCGAAGGCGATCGCGATCCTCGCCGGCAGCGGCGGCAAGATGCGCGACCACAAGGTGCCGGTCGCCGCCGACCGCGCGGCCTTGCCGGTGATCGCCATCCCGACGACCGGCGGCACCGGCAGCGAGTGCACCCGCTTCACGGTCATCACCGACACCGAGCGCGACGAAAAGATGCTGATCGCCGGTCTCGGCGCGCTGCCGCTTGCCGCCATCGTCGATTACGAGCTGACCTTCAGCGTGCTGCCGCGCACCACCGCCGACACCGGCGTCGACAGCCTGACGCATGCGCTGGAGGCCTACGTGTCGCGGCGGGCGAATGCGTTTTCGGACGCGCTGGCCTTGTCGGCGATGCGGCTGATCGGCGCGCATCTGCGCGACGCCTACCGCGAACCCACGAACCGGGCGGCGCGCGAGGGCATGATGCTCGGCTCCATGCAAGCCGGGCTCGCCTTCTCGAACAGCTCGGTCGCGCTGGTGCACGGCATGTCGCGGCCGATCGGCGCGCACTTCCATGTGCCGCACGGCCTGTCCAACGCCATGCTGCTGCCCGCCGTGACGGCGTTCAGCCTGGGCGCCGCCATGTCCCGCTACGCCGAGGCGGCGCGGCGGGTCGGCGTTGCCGCGCCGGACGCGCCGGACGAGGCGGCGAGCGCGCAACTCGTGCCCGCCCTCCAGGCGCTCAACCGGGATCTCGCGGTGCCGAGCCCGCGCGCCTGGGGCATCGACCGGGCGCGGTGGGAGGCGCTGGTGCCGACGATGGCGGAGCAAGCCATCGCTTCCGGTAGCCCGGCCAATAATCCGCGCGTGCCGAACGCCGGGGAGATCGCCGCGATCTATCGCGACATCTGGTCAGGCGAGACGGAGCAGTAGCGACAGGGCGGCGGTGATCAGCACGGCCAGCGTCACCACGACGCTGAGGCCACGAAACACGCGCTCCTGAACCGAAGCGGCGGGCGCCAGCATCCCGAACGGATGCGCCATCCGGGCGATGGTGAGCGGCAGCAACAATCCGTGCAGCATCGGGTGGCTCGCGCCCTGCGCCTCCAGGGCGGCCATCAGCAGCAGGATGAATGGAACGTACTCGGCGAAATTGGCGTGCGCCCGCATGCGCCGGCCGAAATCCCGATTGCCGCCCTCACCGTGCAATACCCCGAACTGAAACCGCCCGGCGACGACCCAAACCGAAAGCGCCGCGAAGATCAGCGCCAGAATGGACGCGTAGGCGATCGTGACGCTTGGGAAGATCATGCTCTGTCCCGGCCGAGGAAGCTCATGGCCGCGCGGCCGTTCCGGTGGTCTTGACGGTTTTGACCGGCGGCGTCGGGCGCACCGGCGCGTTGTCACGCCGTAACCTGTTTTCGCCGAGGAACAACAGGATCGGCGCCGCAATAAAGATCGAGGAGGACGTGCCGACGACGATGCCGAACAGCATCACCCACGCAAAACCGGAAATCGACTCGCCGCCGAACAAAGCGAGCGGCAGGCTCGCCAGAAACACCGTCATCGACGTGCCGAGCGTGCGGTTCAGGGTTTCGTTGATCGACAGGTCGATCAACTGCCGCAACGGCATCGACTTGTACTTCCGCAGGTTCTCGCGCACCCGGTCGTAAACCACCACCTTGTCGTTGGTCGAATAGCCGATCACCGTCAGGATCGCCGCGACCATCACCAGATCGAACTCGATGCGGGTGATGGCGAGGAAGCCGACCGTTTTGGTGACGTCGAGAATCAGCGTCGCCACCGCGCCGACCGCGAACTCCCACTCGAAGCGGAACCAGATATAGACCAGGATCATCAGCAGGCTGATGCCGAGCGCGAGCAGGCCGTCGCGGAACAGCTCGCTCGACACGGAGGCGCCGACCGCGTCCGTGCGCACCACGCGCGCACCCGGAACCGCCGCGTCGAGTGCCGCGCGGATGCGGGTCACGGTTGACTGCGTTGCCCCCTCGGTCGGCTGCGCCTGCAAGCGGATCAGCACGTCGTTGTCCCCGCCGAAGCGTTGCACCCCCTGCTCGCCGACATGCTCGCTCGCGAGCGCCGACCGGATCGCGCCCACGTCGGCGGCGGAAGGCGTTCGCACTTCCATGACGATGCCGCCGCTGAAATCGATGCCGAGATTGAGGCCCGGGTGGAAGAACAGCACCACCGAAGCGGCCGACAGCACGGCCGATACGGCGAGCCCCATGATGCGGCCGCGCATGAACTTGATGCGCGTGCCGTCCGGAACCAGGCGGGCGACGGGACGGTAGAACATGGCGATCAGACCGGCAGCAAAGAGGGACGGCGCGCCGCGTACCAGCGCGAAACCAGGAGCCGCGTCAGCATCCAGTTGGTGAACATGGTGGTGGCGATGCCGATCGTGATGGTGAGCGCAAAGCCGCGCACCGGCCCGGTGCCGAACACGAACAGCATCACATGGGCGAGGAACGCCGTCATGTTGCTGTCGAAAATGGTGCTGTAGGCGCGCCGGAAGCCGGCCTCCAACGCGGCCAAAGGCGGGCGGCCGCCCTTCTGCTCTTCACGGATGCGCTCGTTGACGAGGATATTGGCATCGACCGCCATCCCGAGCGTGAGCAGGATGCCCGCCATGCCGGGCAGAGTGAGCGTGAAGCCGCCGAGCGACATGATCGCGATCAGCAGCACGAGATTGATCACCACCGAGACGTTCGCGAACCAGCCGAACAGGCCGTAGAACAGGCCCATGAAGCCGATCACCAGCAGGAACCCGACCGCCAGCGACAGCGCGCCCGCCCGGATCGAATCGGCCCCGAGTTCCGGCCCGACGCTCCGCTCCTCCACGACGGTCAGCGGCGCGGGCAGCGCGCCCGCGCGCAGCAGCACGGCGAGATCGTTCGCGGAGGCGGCGGTGAAGTTGCCGCTGATCTGACCCCGCCCGCCGGTGATCGGCTCGCGGATCACCGGCGCGCTGATGATCGCGCGGTCGAGCACGATCGCGAAGCGATGGTTGACATTGGCGCGGGTGATGTCGGCGAAGCGCCGCGCGCCCACCGAGTTGAAGGCGAAATTGACCACCCACTCGCCGGTCTGGCCGTTGCTGCCGGCGCGGGCGTCGGTGAGGTCGCCGCCATCCACGTCGACCCGCCTTCGCACCGCGAGCTTCTGGTTCGGTTGCGCCTGCATCGGCAGGAACTCGCTGCCCGGCGGCGCGGCGCTCGCCCCCGGGCTGGCGCTCTCATCCACGAGCTGAAACGTCATGTGCGCGGTCTTGCCGAGCAACTCCTTGATGCGGTTCGGATCCTCGATGCCGGGCAATTGCACGACGATGCGGTCGCTGCCTTGGCGGGTGATCTGCGGATCGACGACGCCCGTTTCGTCGATCCGGCGGCGCACGATCTCGATCGACTGCTGCACGGCGGCGTTGGCGCGTTCGGTGAGCGCAACCGGCGACAAAGTGAGGGTGACGGTGCCATCCGGATCGCTCGCGAGGTCGATGTCGGGCCGGCCGGTCGCGCTGTCCGCCGTGGTCAGGGGGCGCAGCGCGTCGAGCGCCGCCCCCAATTGCCCCGGGTCGCGGAGCCGGAGCACGACCCTGTTGGCGTCGGGCTGGCTGACGAGGCTCGCATAAAAGATGCTGCCCGGACGGAGGGCTTGGCGAACGCCGTCGGTCAGCGTTTCCAGCCGCTCGCGGATCACCGCCTTCATGTCCACTTCGAGCAGCAAGTAGCTGCCGCCGCGCAGGTCGAGGCCGAGATGCAGCGACCGCCAGGGCAGCCATGAGGCCGGGCTCGGCAGCAGGTTCGGCAGGCAGAAGACCGCGCCGAGCACGCACACCGCCACGATCAGCGCGGTCTTGAGGCGGCTGAAATACATCATGGAAACACTGGGCATCCGCTCCCGAAGGGCGCGGAGAATGGCCATCCGCTCCTCGGGATGCAACCCTGGCGGTCTGCGGGCTTGCCCTGGCGCGGTTCGCCGGGCTTGGGTGTAGCCCTGTCGATGCGGAGACCGGAATGACGGCGGGGCAGTTGCGGGTCGGGATCGCCGGGGCGGGCCATTTCGGGCGGTACCACGCGCTCAAGGTGGCGAGCGCCGAGCGGGCGGTTCTCACCGGAATCTACGATCCGGACGAGGAACGGGCCAAGACGATCGGCTGGGAGGCGGGTGCGCCGGCCGTATCGCTCGAAACGCTGCTCGCCGAGTGCGACGCCCTCATCATCGCGGCGCCGGCCGACTCCCATTTCGAACTCGCGATGCAGGCGCTCGACGCCGGCAAGCATGTGCTGGTGGAAAAGCCGATCGCGGCGACCCTTCCGCAAGCGGACGCGCTGGCCCGCCGCGCGGCTGAGCGCCGCCTCGTGCTCCAGGTCGGGCATCTGGAGCGCTTCTCGGCGGCGTTCGGCGCCGTGGCCGCACGGATCGAGCGTCCGCTCTACATCGAGGCGACCCGCATCGCGCCGTTCAAGCCGCGCGGGACCGATGTTTCCGTGATCCTCGATTTGATGATCCACGACCTCGACCTGATCCTGCTGCTGGTCGACAGCCCGCTGGAGAGCGTGGACGCGGTGGGCGCGGCCGTGGTCAGCCCGCACGAGGACATCGCCAATGCCCGCGTGCGGTTCGAGAACGGCAGCGTCGCGACCATCACCGCGAGCCGCATTTCGTTCAGGACCGAGCGACGGATGCGGGTGTTCGCCCAGGACGGCTATCTCGCGGTCGATTTCGCCAATCGCCGCCTGAGCAGCATCGCCCGTGGCACCGGGCGGGCAATCCCGCAAGTCCCGGAGTTCGGCTTGGAGGATGGCGCCTGGGAGGACCACGACTCGCTCGCCGCCGAGCACGAAGCGTTCTACGCCTCCGTTCTGGATGGCGCGCCGGTGGTGGTCGACGCCGCGGCGGGGCGCCGGGCGCTGGCCGCCGCGCTTGCGGTGATGGACGCGATGGCCGCCGCCCGCGATCGCGCCCGCGGTTCGGGACTGATTCGCTAGACTAGGAGATCGGCAGCCCTTCCGTCGGCAAGGGCGGTTTGGAAGCGCGGGGCGCGCTTTGGTAGAACACGCGCCCGCCGGCCAGGAAGGCGTAGACGCCGGGCGCGACCCGGAACAGCCCCCAGCCGGCCAGGACAGCGAGCAGGGTGGTGGTGCAGATGGTCGCGAAATACTGGGCGATCATCCAGCCGTCCGTTTCTGCGGGGATCGCGTCCCAGAGCAGCAGCTTCACCACGACGATCAGCGGATAGTGGATCGCGTGCAGGAAAAAGGCGAACCCGCCATATCGCGCCAGACGCGGTCCGAACCGGGCTTTCGCGAATCGCAGGCAAAGCCCCCAGCAGACGATCACGCCGACGAACCGCATCAGCTTCGTCGCCACTTCGAGCCAGGGCGCGGGATCCGCTACGAGCGGCGCCGCCGTCCGTAGACCGATCATCGCCAGATAACAGACCAGAATGATTTTCGTGGTGGTCCAGCCGACGGTAGGGCGATCGACGCCGTACCGGCGCAACAGGCCGCCGAGATAGAAGAAGAGGAGCACGTCGGTGCGGAAGAAAATGACGAGATCCCAGCCGGAGAGCCAGACCGCGGCTAGCCCCAGACCGACGATCACCGGCGCGCGGCGGAGGGCGAGCAGCAGCACCGGGCTCACCATCGTCGACAGGAAAAGGTCGTGGATGAACCAGAACTGAACGCCGATCGGCAGCCGGGTCACGCCGAAAACGGCGTTGACCAAGTTGCTCGCGTGCGGCTGCTGCAAGTCGACGCCGCCGATCTCCTTCAGGATCGGGCTGTCGGGTTGGACGGTGAACCAGAGAAAGGCGATCGCGACATAGAGCGCGTTCCAACTGATCAGCGGCAGCAGCAGCGAGCGGACTTTGCCGCGCATGCGGCGGAAGGTCGTCGCCGGCGTGGGCGCCGTGAAGAACAGCCAGCCGGAGATGGTGCTCAACAGCGGCACGCTGCTGAAGAAGAAGAACTGGACGAAGCTGTTGACGAACGTCGCCAGCGGATGATGCAGCGGATCGAAGCCGTCGGTCGGCGGTGTCGTCTCGTTCGGAAACGAGAAATAGTGCAAGCAGACCAGCCCGACGACCAGGAGAACACGCGCGATCTCGATCGCGTCCGATTGCATGTCGCGCCGGGAAACGGGCGCCATGCTAGGGCGCCCGCCGCTGGCCGGTCATGCTCGACCCCGGTCCACCGATCGCCGCCGCCCGGCGGAGATGAGTGCCAGCCCGCGCGACACTGCCCCACAGGCGCGCGCCCCGGTGCGCAAGCCGGTTCTTCATCGCCCGCAGCGGGGCCGCGTCCTCGCGGGAGATGGCCGCATCGGCCAGCGCGCGCTCAGGCTGGCTTCGGGGCGCGGCGATGGTCTGCATCGCCAGATCGATCAGGCGCTCCCGGCCTTCGCTCGAATCGAAGGTGTGGTTGACCGCCGGCACGATCGTCAGCGCGACGCCGCCATGGCGCAAAAGCTGGCGTCCCTTCCTGCCAAAATGCGATTCGAGAACGGCGAGGCCCGGATCCCCGGCGCTGTACACGAGCAGGATGCGCGGCACCCGCCTTCTCACCTTCCGCATCAACCGGTCGGCGCTGTTGTTGGACACCTCGATCGTGGTCAGCAACCGAACCAGATCGGTTGCGCGGCGCAGGCTCCTCCGCGCCGCGATCCGGGAGCGCTCCAACGCTTCGGTTGCGCGCTGCCGGACCACCGAGGGCACCACGACACGCCGCCATTTCCGGGCAGCCGAGAACAGCGGCTGCAACGCTTCGCGGGGCCGTTGCGACGCCCGCCACCGTTCCTCGAAACTCGGCAGGTTCACGAGCATCAATCCGGTTACCCGCTCATCCAGCGAGGCCGCGTGCAGCGCGAAGTTTGCCCCTGAACAGACGCCCATCAGCGTGCAGCCGCGGTAGCCCCGTTCTTCGAGAAGGCTGATCGCGGCCCGGATGTCCCCCAGATATTCGGGACGGTAGAGCCGCAATTGGGCGAGGCGATAGGCGTCTACCCCGCCGCCTTCGGGCGCCGGCGCTGCCCGCGCGCTGTCGCCAAGGCCGGACACGTCGATGCGCAGGGAGGGAACGCCGCGCTCGGCCAGCGCGCGCGCCATCAGCACGGAAATCCGTGCGTTGCCGATATGATGGTTTGCCCCGGTGTTGAGGAACAGAACGGGCGGCGGGACGTCTGCCCGCCCCAAATCGAGCGACGGACGGCAGAGCACTCCGAACAAGCCACCATCGTCGCCAAACGCGACGGGATGCTCCTCGATCCCACCCGGCAGAGTAAGGCGAGCAGCCTCCGACACGCCGCCGCTCTTCGACCGGGGGCGAATACTGGCCCCGTCGCGCAGCCAGCCGGCGACGGCTGCGAAATCTTCTGCGGGCGGGGTCGCCAGATCGGCATCCCGCATGAACTCGACGAAGCCGCGAAAGGGCTGGGCGTGCACCGAAATGCCGGCGCGCCGCAGCGTCTCGGAGTCCGCATCAGCGCCGGCGCTCAGCCACGGCACGTGCAGAATAAGCAGTTCCGGCACCGACGCGGCGGTGATTGCTTCCGCCATGTCGATCGGTTGCAGCCGCTCCAGATCGGTGTCGTGGAATCGAAACCCGGCATCCTCGACCCAGCCGGGCTCTGATGAGCCGCCCGTGAGTCGTTGCTTCAGCTTCAGTTCGCGAACGAATGTCCGGCCGGAAATCGGCGGCGCCAGCAATGCCGCCCGGGCAATCGGGACGGCGCTGTCCGCCGCCGCCAGCATCGCAAGCACGCTGCCGAGCCGAAGCCCGCACAGCGTTACCTCATCCACGCCGCCGTTCTGCGCCATCCATTCCAGCCCGTTACGGATGCTCGCGAGCCATGACGGAAGCCGATCCGGCCCGTCCTCGCCGGCCGAGTCTCCCGTTCCGAAATAGTCGAAGCGCAAGGTCGGCAGGCCGGCTTCGGCAAGCCCCTTCGCGAGCCTTCGCCAGTTACGATAGGTGCAAATCAGGTCGTAGCCGAGCGGCCCGCACATCACGACGCCTCGGCGCGTGGCGGCGGCCGCCGACGGGGCGTGGTACCAGCCCGCGCAGCCGCCGAATGCGACCGGAACCGGCGCGACGCCCTCCGGCCGCTCCGTCATGACGCCGCCGGCCAAAGCGCGGCCTTGACCGGGGCGGGCCATCCTTCCGCATCGAAGCCGTGATGGCGGAGGAGTGCCATGGCGACCCGTTCCAAGCCGAACCCGGCGCAGCCGGTATGCGCAATCGAGCCGTCCGCCAGATGGATGCCGAAGGCGGACGCGAAGTGATCGACGTGGTAATTGAAACTGCCGCAGGCGTTGGGCCGCTCCGGGTCGGAGATCGGCACCAGTATTTCGAACTTGAGGCGCTGGCTGCGCTGCCCGTTGGCCATCATCTGGCCAAGCCGCCCGAAGAACGGATCGTTCGCGAGATCGATCTGCGCCGGCAACATCAGGCGGGAGAACATCTCCTCCGCCCGCTGCATCCAGCCGCTTTGAAAGTCGCGGATCTGTTCCGCCGTGCCGAAGCAGACCTGCTCGCGCTGCCGGAACATCTGCATGCGCACCGGGTCATCGGACGGCTCGTGGCGAAAGCAATAGGAGGAGGCGTCCACCAGCCATCCGGCGGCGGGAAGCCTGCCGCGCCCGGCGATGAGCGGATAAACCGGATAGCAGGCAGCCGGTGTCATGACGAGATCGGCGAATTGCTGCCGACCCGTCCAGTCACCGCCTTCGGCAACCGCCTGCAGAAGCCGCTTGTGATCCTCGTCGTCGCCGCAGAAGCAGTGAATCGTTCCGGACAGATGCGGAAAGTTCGCAAAATACTTGCTGGCGGCAAAATTGTTGCGCGGGATCGCCGGGGGAAAGCGCAGTGTCTCCGCCCGGTCGCTCCGGTACGACCGCCCGATCAGGCCGTCGATGCCGTCGATGATCTTCTCGAAACGCGCGCTCCTTCCATAGACGCCCGCGATCTCGGCGGGAAGCAGGAACCCGTCAGCCGCGAGAGCGGCTCAGAATGCCGCCACAGGATCCCGCTTGGGCACCACAGGGTCGGTGCAGGTCAAGCCGCCGTTCACTGACGATGGTCCGCTCACTTCGGTGCCACCCTCAGATCACGTGCGCCATTCTCCGCTCCGTCAGTGTCTGGACGGCGGCGGTGATGGCATCGACGGACGCGAACGTTCCCCGCTCCATCATCTCCTTCGGAAATTCGACGCCGAACCTGCCTTCGAGTGCGACAAGCAGGCTGATCAGGTCGAAAGACGACAATCCCAGCTCGTAGAGATCGCTGTCGTCCGCCAGTTCCTCCGTGGGCTTCGCCAAGCTCACGGAGTCACGCAGAACGAGTCTCACCGCCTGGTTGACGGATGCTGTGTCGGTCATCGCTTTACTTTCGGGCCGAGAACTTGCGGAATTATGAACGATCGGCGGTACGCCGTAATCGCGTCAAAGCCATCCCGCCGCCATCGAAATTATCCGGCGCGAGCCATTCACGAAAAGCCCGACGCTGCTCCGGCCACTCTTCCGCGAGCAAAGAAAAGTAAGCTGTGTCGCGACGGCGACGTTTAAACAACAGATGCGAACGGAGAACGCCCTCGAACCGGAAACCAAGCCGCTCCGCCGCGCGCCGCGAACTCCCGTTCACCGGATCGCATTTCCAGGACACGCGCTGCGCGTTCAGATCCTCGAACGCATAAGCGAGCAGCAGATACACGGCTTCCGTCGCCGCACGCGTGCGCGCCAGACCCGGAGGGAACCACACATTGCCGATTTCCACGCGCGCATGCGCCGGTTGAACATCGAGCAGCGCGAGCCATCCTGCGGGTGATGCGGGCGTGCCGTTGGCGTCGCGCGGCCGTACGCTCCAAACGAATTCGTCGGAACTCCTTTCCATGAATCTCAAATAGGCTTCGAAGGCGCGCTCCGAGGGAAACGGGCCCGCGGGCAGAGTGTTCCAAGCATCCGCGTGATCGCGGGCAAGCGGCCAAAGCGCCTCGGCGTGCCGGGACGAGAGAGGCTCCAACGCGACCCAGGCACCGTGATGGACGGTCCTCAGCGGAGTCTTGGCCGGCAATGGCACATGTTCGGCGGGTGCCGCGTGCGCACGCATCACCGATCCTGAACCGTCAGACGCAATCGTCGATTGATTTGCCCGCAAAATATGCGCCGAGCCGTTTCCGCCCACGCCAGCTCTCCAGATCTCGCTCACCCTGATTAAGATAACGCAATTCGTTCTAATTCGTTATCGTTTACGCGTGAGCGGATTCGCGAGGTCGGACTATAGCCAAACGCTTCGTTGCGGACCTAATACGGAACGTGCTGCGACGGCACGCCTTACCGCGCCAGGACGAGGGCGTTCATCTCGTCCTTGACGTAGTAGAAGCCATCGCCGGCCGGCGTCATCGCCAGCCCGAACAGGTCGCCGCTTCCCGGCGGCGATTGCGCCTTATTGGCATCGATCCAGAGCGCGTGCAGTTGCTTGCCGGTCGTGGGGTCGATTTCGACGCACTGCCCGTTCAGACCATTGACGACCAGCAGATTGCCATTGGGCGCGATTGTCATGGCGAGGGGACGGCGCAACAGCCCGTCCTTGGTCACATCCTCGCCGGTGCCGGCGCTGGTGGTCCGGGTGACGGCGTCGTTGATCCGCGCGATCCGATTGCCGAGGGCATCCGAGACGTAGAGCACGCCGTTCCTGCCGAGCGCCAAGCCGGTCGGACCGATGATGAAGACGTCCTTGTCCGCCTGCTGGCCGAAACCGCTGGCGATCACGGTCTCTCGCGTGACAACGGGCGGCTTGCCAGCCTGGATCGACAGTTCCAGCCGGACCACGTTGGCCCTGTTGACGACGTCCTCCCCAGGCGCACCGACGCCGAAGCCTGTGTTGCTGACGAACAAGGTCGCCGTGTCGCCGTTGTCGATCAGCGCCATGTTGCCCCATGGTCCGTTGATGTTCGGACCCGCCAGAGTGCCGCCGACATTGCCCTGCGGATCGATCAGCAGCAGGCAACCCGGCCCTTTGGTCGCGGTCGTGCCGTCCTGGCTCGGCAGGCTGCCGACGATGAGCCAGCCGGTTTTCAGCATGGCGAGCGCCGTTGTGAGGCCGACGCCGCCGGGGCATCCGGCGAGATGGCGCGGGATCGACGCCACCACCGTCAATTTCCTTGTGGCCGGCGTGTAGGCGACGACGGTGGTGCCGAGGCCTTGCAGATTGTTGCGGTCATTGAAGTTGGTGATCAGCACGTCGTCCTTTTGGATCTTACCGACAGAGACCGGCGCGACCAGCACCGCGTACGGGTTCTGATCGCCGTTCTGCGGCACGGTCGAGGTCAGCGTGCTGAAATGATGGATGGTGTTCAGGAACCCGGCATCGCCCTCGGCGCGTGCCGGCACGCTGGCCGACAGACCGGCGAGAACCGCGGCCGCCGTCAGTGCAAGCCGCAGCGGACGCAACGGCGCGCGCCCTGCACGCATTGGGGCGCGGCCCCACTGTTCGACCTTACGCATCAGTTCCACCTCATCCTCCTGCCGCTCCTAGGCCTGCCGTCAGAACGTCACGTTGGTGCGCACGCCGAAGATGGCGGCGTTGCCGATCCGCCGGGACGGGTCGGCGGTGTTGGCGACGCCGCCGCCCGGCATCCAGAAATACTGAAAATCCGGCTGAACCTGCCACCAGGGCGCGATCTGGTATTGATACGTGATCTCAACGAAGGTTTCGGCGCCGCGCACGGGCGTGTAGGCGCCGGTAAAGAAAGCCGTGTCGCGGTCGCGGTCGCTCGCGCGCCGGCTCACATTGCCGACGCCGAACCCGATACCGAACGTGTCGTTGTCGCGGTCGGGGAGGGGCGCTTTGAGGGTGACGCCTGCGTTGATGCTGAAGTCGATGAGGTTCTGGTCGGTCGGGGCGAACATCGGCCGCGCGAACACCGAAACCGCCTGCGGTCCGTCCCCATCCGGGCGCCAGATCGTTTGGTCCGCGACGGCGTAGACGCTGAAATTGTGCCGGTGCAGCCGCGGATTGCCGGTGCTGTTCGGATCGGCGAGCGACAGGCCGGTGTCGTCGAACCGCTGATCCGGAAAATTCGCCGTGTCGAACCAGGCACCCAGCTTGTAGGTGCCCGGCAGACTGCGCGCGGTCGGCGCCGACTCGAGCAGCCCTTCCGAGGGCTGATTGAGCGCGTATTGCACCTCCGCGATGAACAGCGCGCCGGTGCGAAGGTTGAAGTTGATGCCAGCGCGGCTGGCACCGCGGCGCTGCCCGTCCTCGTAGAACGGGCCGCCGGGCGGGTTGTCCTGGAACACGCCGGCGAGTGCGGTGATCGAACCCGTCGGCTGGGCGCGTAGCCGGAGGCCGAGCGACGACAACGGATAGGCCGGGCCGCCGGCATACAGATCATCGGACGGCACCAGCGGCCAACCCATCATCGTATTGATGAACAGGCTCGACCCCTGGCTGGTCATGAACTCCTGGTCGAGGCTCTGTTGCCCGATCTTCAGATCGAGTCTGCCATCGGCCAGAACCTGTTGGTACCAAATCTCCCACAAGCGCACCGTGGGCGAGGCGAGAATCCCGCTATTGGTCTGCAAGGTGCCGAGAAAACGACTGCTGAAATTGCCGCCATAGATCCAGAAGCCGCTGACGTTGAAGGTTCCGCCCTCCCAACCGAACGCCTGCTGGGTGTCGATACCGAGGCCGAACTGCGTGAGGCCGTTGCCCGACGCACCCCGCCTTATGCCGCCCGAGACATTGCCGAACAGCTCGATCGAGTTCGTCAGACCGAGGCTGATGCCGTAATTGCCGAGAAAACTTCGCAGACCGTAGATGTCGCCGAGCAGATTGCTGCGCGAGGACGCGAAGAGCTGGGTGGCGAAGCCCGGCTCGCCGGGCGAGGGACCGGTCGGCACGGCGGGCGCGCCGGTTTGGCCCGGGACGGGACCTTGCTGCTCCGCGGGCGCGTCCGGAGCCTGGGCGTGCAGCCGGCCTGGCATCGCGCTGCCCAGGCACAACAAGGCGCGCACCGCTGCTGTTCTCAATCGCATCGTCTGCTTTCTGGTTCGAGCGGTTGCTGGCTGGCTGGCTGCTCGGCCTACGCAGGCGCGATCGCTGGCTGGGGTTGGATCCTGTCGGTTTGGCTATTTCGTCAGGATAAGTTTGCCGCTGCGCGTCACCCGCAGCCGGTAATCCTCGTCGGCATGCCGAATGACGAGGACGCGGCGCCCCGCGAGGAGTGTGCTGCTGCTGACCGCCCGTTCCGGCGAAGCGGGCGACGGGTCGCACCGATCGGATTCAACCGCGGGACCGCTCGCGGACACAGGCCGGACGCACGCCATGTCAGCGGCGTTCCGCGAAGGTGCTCGGGGGAGCGTTCGAGCGCACGATTTCTCACTCCGACACGGGGCTTCGGAACCTGCCTACCGCAATTGCGACTTAGTCGCAAGTTCGCCCCGGCTCTCGGTGTGGCGGCGCGATTGTTTGTCCAGTTGAACGAGCGCGGCTTCGGCGGCGGCGTCCGAAGGGGTGCCGGAGGGAGGCCGGAGCGCCTGCAGGCTTGGCGCGAAGGCCGCACGCTGGGCATCCCGTGCGGCCGGGGAGGTGAGGAGCGGCAGCAAGGCGGCCGCAAGACGCTCCGGGGTGCAGGCGGCTTGCAGCAACTCGGGAACAATTTCCGCGCCCGCGAGCAGGTTGAGCAGCGAGGCGAACCGCACCTTGATGAGCCGACGCGCGATGGCGGCGCTGAGCGAATTGACGCGGTACGTGACGATCATCGGCACGCCCGCGAGCCCGAGTTCGAGCGTCGACGTTCCGGATTTCGTCAACGCGGCGGTGCTGGCCGCGAACGCATCGTGCTTGCCCGCGTCATCGGTCACGATCACCGGCCGCACCGGCCAGCGCACGGTGCCGGAACGCACTATCTCGCTTACCGTGGCCGCGACCGGCACGACGGGCACCAGCCCCGGCACTTGCGGCGCGAGTTGCGCGATCGTCGCGCCCAGAACCGGCAGCAGACGCCCGACCTCCGTCCGACGGCTGCCCGGCAGCACCGTCAGCACCGGGGCGTTGTCGGCGACGCCGTGCGCCGTCCGGAACCGGGCGGCGTCGCCCCGGTCGGCGCCGCTTTCGAGCACCGGATGGCCGACGAAGGTGGCGGGCAAGCCGTGGCGCGCGAAAAACGCCGGCTCGAACGGCAGCAGGCACAGCAAATCGTCCCAAACGCCCGGATAGTGCCGCACCCGGCTTTCGCGCCAGGCCCAGACCTGCGGCGCCACGTAATGGATGCGGGCGATCCCGAGCTTCGCGACCGCACGCAACAGGCGAAGGGCAAAGCCCGGGCTGTCGATCGTGATGACCAGGTCCGGACGGCGCGCCGCGATGTCGGCTTCCGTTTCGGCGAGCCGGCGTTGCAGCCGCCGCAGCTTGGGCAGCACCTCGAGAAAGCCCATCAGCGCCAGTTCCCGCATCGGGAACAGA
>JAFAXA010000276.1 GCA_019241425.1 Acetobacteraceae bacterium
TCGCGAATGGCGAAGCGATCCCGGCCGGCGCGGTCGACGCCGTGAAGATGGGCACCACCGTCGCCACAAACGCCTTGCTGGAGCGCAAGGGCGAGCGCACGATATTGCTCGTCAGTCGCGGCTTTGCGGACGCGCTCGCGATCGGCAATCAGGCACGCCCGCGCTTGTTCGATCTCAAGATCGTTCGGCCGCGCCTGCTGCACGAGCGCGTCGCCGAGATCGGCGGACGCTTCGCCGCCGACGGAACCGAGGTCGAGGCGCTGGACGAGGACGCGGCGCGAGCGGCGCTCGCCGACGCACGGAGCGCGGGCATTACCGCGTGCGCGATCGCTCTGATCCACGCCTGGAAGCATCCGGCGCACGAAACGCGGCTGGCGGCGATCGCCCGTGAGGCCGGGTTTGCGCAGGTGTCGGCTAGCCATGAAATCAGTCCGTTGCTGCGGCTGATACCGCGCGCCGACACGACGGTGGTGGACGCCTATCTTTCGCCGATCCTGCGGCGTTACGTCGAGCAGGTCGCATCCGAACTCGGCGGCACGCGGCTGTACTTTATGCAGTCGCATGGCGGGCTGGCGGAAGCGGCGCAATTCGGCGGCAAGGACGCGATCCTGTCCGGCCCCGCCGGGGGGATCGTCGGCGCAGCCCGCACCGCCGCTTCGGCGGGGTTCGATCAGGTGATCAGCTTCGACATGGGCGGGACGTCGACCGACGTCGCCCTCTATGACGGGGATTTCGAGCGTGCGTTCGAGACCGAGATCGCCGGCGTGCGGATGCGCGCGCCGATGATGGCGATCAACACGGTGGCGGCGGGCGGCGGCTCGGTGCTCGCCTTCGACGGCGCGCGCTACCGTGTCGGCCCGGAGAGCGCGGGCGCCGATCCCGGTCCCGCAGCGTACCGGCGGGGCGGCCCGTTGACCGTGACCGACGCCAATGTCTGCGTCGGCAAAATCCAAGCGGCGCATTTTCCGGCGATTTTCGGGCCGGGCGGCGACGAGCGGCTCGACACCGACGCCGTGCGCGCGGGCTTCGACGCGATCGCCGCACAGGTTGCGGAGGCGACCGGAGAAGCGCCGGACATTCGCGACGTCGCCGAAGGCTTTCTGCGCATCGCGGTTGCCAACATGGCGAACGCGATCAAGCAGGTGTCGGTGCAGAAGGGTCACGACGCGACCCGGTTCGTGCTGCAATGTTTCGGCGGCGCGGGCGGACAGCATGCGTGCCTGGTCGCCGACGAACTCGGCATAGAGAGCGTTCTCATCCATCCGTTCGCGGGCGTGCTGTCGGCGTACGGCATGGGACTGGCGGATCAGACCGTGATGCGCGAGCAGGCGGTGGAACGGCCGCTGCTCGCCGAAGCGATGCCGGACCTCGCAGCGCTCGCCGACACGCTGGCCGCCGAGGCGCATGCGGCGCTGGTCGAGCAGGGCGCCGACTCGTCGCGGATCACCGTTAAGCGGCTGCTGCATCTTCGGTATACGGGCACGGAGGCGGCGCTGATCGTGCCGCCCGGAACGATCGATGATGTCGGGGCCGCGTTCACCGAGGCGCACCGCAAGCGCTTCGGCTTCGCGACCCCGGAACGTCCCCTCACGGTCGAAGCTGTCGCCGTGGACGTCAGCGCAGCGGGCGGAAGCGTGCGGGAGGCGGTCCTCCCCGCGCGGACGGACGTTGGTCTCGAGCCGGTGGATCATGTGCGGATCTGGAGCGGCGGCCGGGCGCACGAGGCGCCGGTGTTCGATCGCGCCGACCTGCGCGCAAATGACAGGATTTCCGGCCCGGCGCTGATCCGCGAGGCGATTGCGACCACCGTCGTCGAGCCGGGATGGACCGCCGAAGTGACAGTTCGCAATCACATGCTGCTGCGCCGGACGGAGGCGCGCGACAGCCGCGTCGCGCACGGCACCGACCGCGCCGATCCCGTGCTGCTGGAGCTGTTCAACAATCTGTTCATGAGCGTCGCCGAGCAGACCGGCGCGGTGCTGCAAAACACGTCGCTGAGCGTCAACATCAAGGAGCGGCTCGACTTTTCCTGCGCGATCTTCGATGCGGAGGGGGCGTTGGTCGCCAACGCACCGCATGTTCCGGTGCATCTCGGCGCTATGGGCGAAAGCGTGCGGACGGTGCTGCGGCTTCGCGGCGAGACGCTGAAGCCGGGCGATGTTGTCGCGCTCAACAACCCGTTCAATGGCGGCACCCATCTGCCGGATGTGACGGTCGTCACGCCGGTGTTCGACGACGCCGGAGGCGAGATCCGGTTCTTTGTCGGCAATCGCGGCCACCATGCCGATATTGGCGGCCTGACGCCCGGATCGACGCCGCCCGGTTCCACCACGCTGGACGATGAAGGCGTGGTGATTGACAATTTCCTGCTCGTCGATGGCGGCCATTTCCGGGAGGAGGTGTTTCGTGCGCTGCTCGCCGAGGCGCAGCACCCGGCCCGCAGCCCGGACGTGAACGTGGCCGACATCAAGGCCCAAGTTGCGGCGAACGAGGCGGGCGTGCAGGCGCTCGGCCGCGTCGTCGCGCGCTACGGCTGGGACGTGGTGCGCGCGTATATGCATCACGTCATGAACAACGCCGCCGAAAGCGTGCGCCGCGTCATCGACCGTCTGCATGACGGCGCGTTTCGCTACACCATGGATGACGGCTCGCCGCTCGTCGTGCGCATCACCGCCGATCGCGACCGCCGGCGCGTCGCCGTCGATTTCACCGGCACCGCTCCGCAACGGCGCGACAATTTCAACGCGCCCCCGGCGGTCGCGCGGGCGGTCACGCTGTTCGTCTTCCGTTGCCTGGTCGGCGCCGACATTCCGCTGAACGATGGCTGCCTGCTGCCGATCGACATCATCATCCCGCCGGGTACGTTTCTGTCGCCGCGTCCGGGCGCCGCCGTGGTCGCGGGCAACACGGAAGTCTCGCAGGCGCTTTGTTGCGCGTTGTTCGGCGCGGTGGGCGCGCTCGCGTCGTCACAGGCGACGATGAACAACTTCCTGTTCGGCGACCGGACACGCCAATATTACGAAACGATCTGCGGCGGCGCCGGGGCGGGAGCCGATTTCGCGGGCGCTTCCGCCGTCCACACGCATATGACGAACACGCGGATGACCGATCCCGAAGTATTGGAGCTGCGCTATCCGGTGCGGCTCGAGGCGTTCGCCATCCGGCGCGGTTCCGGCGGCAAAGGCGCGCAGCGCGGCGGCGACGGCGCGATCCGACGCGTCCGGTTCCTGCAGCCGATGACGGCGGTGATCGTCGCCTCCCGCCGCACCGTCGCGCCGTTCGGCCTCGCTGGAGGCGGGGACGGCGCAGCCGGACGGCAATGGGTCGAGCGGGCCGACGGCACCCGCACGGACCTCAGAGGCACGGACAGCGCCGAACTCGCGACGGGCGACGTGTTCGTGATCGAAACGCCGGGGGGAGGCGGATTCGGGTCGGCTGGCGCGGCTTGAATATCCGGATATCCGATCGTAGATATCCGATATAAAGGGGGCGTGAAATGCCGCTATATATCAAGGATGATTGGACGGCCGATCTGGTCGCCCAGCTCGCGAGGGTTCAGGGCGTGTCCAAGCAGGATGCGGTCAGGCTTGCCGTGCAGGCGGCACTGGAGCGGGCCGCGGAGGCGGTTCCGCTCCGTGAGCGGCTCGCCGCCTTACGGAAGGCGCGTCCGCTTCCACCCCAAACCGGCAAAGTCGCGGACAAGGCGTTCTTCGACGCGTTGTCCGGCGACCCGTCTTGATCTTCGTAGACGCGTCGGCGCTGATTGCGATTATTGCAGGGGAGGAGGACGCGGACGGTTTGGCCGACATACTTGGCGCCGAACGATCGCGGCTCTGTTCGGCGATGTCCGTTTGGGAGACCGTGGCCGGCCTGTGCCGTTCCTACACGTTTTCGATTGAAACTGCGCGCGAGCATGTCGCGGCCTTTCAGGCCGCAGCGGCCTTACAACACGTCGCGATCGGCGAGAGAGAACTGACGGCGGCGCTTGCCGCGTATACGCAGTTCGGAAAAGGGCGGCATCCTGCTGCGCTGAACATGGGCGATTGCTTCGCTTATGCGTGCGCAAAAACCCACGGCGCCATGCTGCTCTACAAGGGAGCCAATTTCAGCAAAACGGATCTCGCTCTTCCCAGCCGCTGACCAACGCCGGTTCGATCAACGCGCGGGGCACGGCGCGCCTTCGGCCATCCACCTTTGGAAGGCTGCGATCAGGGCGGCATGGCTGATCGGCGGCGT
>JAFAXA010000063.1 GCA_019241425.1 Acetobacteraceae bacterium
GCCGTCGCGTTCGGCAACGCGGCCAGGGTGCGGTCGTAGTACCCGGCGCCGTAGCCGAGCCGGTGGCCGCGCCGGTCGAACGCCAGCAGGGGGACCAGCAACACGTCCGGGAGGATGTCGGACGCAGCGGGCACCATGGTGCCGAAGCGGCCCGGCCGCAACGCCTCCCCCGGCCGCCAGCGTCCGAACGCAAGCGGCTGCCCGCGTGCAGGCGTCACCGGCAACAGGATCGGATGGCCGCGCCCGGCCAGCGCGAGGAGCAGGGGACGGATGTCGATTTCGCCCGGCAGCGGCCAGAAGCCCGCGACGACCGCGCCGGGTTGGGGCGGCAGCGCGCCGAGCAGGTGCTCGCCGAGCAGAAGTCCGAGCGCGGGATCGTGACCGGCGCGCCGGTCGATCGCCGCGGCGCGCGCGTTCCGTTTCGCCGCCTCGAGTGCGTCGCCGGAACAGAAGTGCGGAGCCGCCATGGCCGTTGGCGTTACTACCCTCCCAAGGCCTGCGTGAGCAGGTGGGCGCCGGATACCCTGACCAGGGCCAGGGCAGAGCCAGCTCCCTGGGAGATGCTTATCGGCCCCGGGGGTGGTTTACCTGACGCACCGGGCAGCCCCGCCCCCGTAACTTAGGGGGCCTCCAGACCCGTCGCAATCTCTTCGGCGCGTTGCGCGAGCTTGCCGAGCCGTTTCGCCAGCCGCGCGTCGTTGGTGGAGCCGGCTTCGGCGCGGGCGAGCTGCTTCTGCATGGCGCCGAACTCGCGCCGCAGATCGTGCAGTTCGTCCGCCATCATGAGCGATGCCAGCACGAGCAGGCGCCCTTCCCCGCCCTGGCCGACCGACGCCTTGATGCCGTCGATCCGCTGTTCGACCTCGCCGGCCATCGCCTCCAGATGCGGCTCCTGCCCATCGGCGCAGCCGACCGTATAGGCATAGCCGTTGATGCGGATCGTCACCTGCGCCATCGCGTCACCTCTGTGCCGTTGGTCTCTACTCGGGCGGCCCGGCGAGCGCTGCCCGAAGATTCGCAATGAGCGCGTCGAGCCGATCGGTCAACTCGGCGCGGGCGTCCGCGTCTTCAGCAGGCGGCGCCTTTCCGGCCGCGCCGATAATGCCGCGTGCCGCAATCTGCGCGATTCGGTCGAGCGCGTCTTCGAGCCGCAGCGCCGCGGCCGCCGGATCCTCGTCCTCGGATACCATTGCGCGCCCTCTCTCCCTGACCCGGCATTGTTAACACAATGCTTGCCGATAGGCTGCGCAATCAATTGAAGATACGGCATGAAAAATTGGCCGGCCGTCGTGGTCCACGGTATGGCTGACGCCGCGGCGGCGCTCGCGCCGGGTCTGCCGGTACGGCTGCTCTCGGCCGAGGGGGCGGCGTGCTTCATCGGCGTCGGCTGGTGGCAGGCGCTGGTCACGGGGGCGCGGGCGCGGCACCCGGCGACTCCTTGCGCCGACATTCTCGATTGCGGCGACAGTCCCGGGCGGGCGATGGCGGCGCTCAGGATGCGCCAGCCCGCGCTGGTGCTGGCACCGGACGTGCCCGCCTTCGCGGCGGTGCGCCGGGCCGCCGCCGCGCAAGGCGCGGTGCTGCTCGGGGAGCGGCCGCCGGCGCTCGATCTCGCCGATCCGCGCGCCCGGCTCAGGCTGGCGGCGTGGCTCGAAGCGGGTGACAGCCCGTCTCCGCTGGGCTAGGAGCCGGCGATGGCGCGGGGTCGAGGCTGATCGGGATGGCCGGGAACAGGGCTGAGGGTGAGGGCTGCCGCCTGTATCTCATCACGCCGCCGGCGCTGGACCCCGCCCTGTTTCGCGACGACCTCGCCGCCGCCCTCGATGCCGGCGACGTCGCGGCCGTGCAGTTGCGTTTGAAATCATGTGGGGACGACGCGCTGCGGCGGGCGATCGAGACGCTGCGGCCGGTGGCGCAGTCGCGCGGCGTCGCGTTTCTGCTCAACGACCGGCCGGATCTCGCGCGCGCAACCGGCTGCGACGGTGCGCATGTCGGGCAGGGTGACATGCCGGCCGGCGATGCGCGCCGCGTGCTCGGACCCGACCTCACGCTCGGCGTCACCTGTCACGGCAGCCGCGATTTGGCGATGCGCGCCGGGGAGGATGGCGCGGACTACGTCGCCTTCGGCGCCTTCTTTGCGACGACGACGAAGGAGGTGACCGCACGGGCGGAGGTGGAGCTGATCAGTTGGTGGACCGAGTTGATGGAGGTGCCGGCGGTCGCGATCGGCGGCATCACGGCTGAGAACTGTGCGCCGCTGGTGGCGGCGGGTGCAGACTTCCTGGCGGTCTCCAATGCGGTTTGGAGCCATCCCGACGGCCCGGCTTCAGGCGTGCGCGCGATCAACGAGGCGATACGCGCGGCGTCGGAGGGCTGACCCGGATCTTCGACGCCGTCTCGTCGGCTCGGCGCTTTCAAGAGTTGGCAATGGCCGTGCGTCCACTGCGGTCAGCCGGCTGGATTGCCGCTATCGTCGGTCGGTGTGACCTGCTGGGTGAAACGAGCGAAATAGGCGGCGAAACCTTGCGCGCCGCGGTCGACGAAAATCGCACCGTCCTGCCAGACGTCGTTGCCGTCCCAATGGGGCGGCGGCTCGCCGCCGTTGTTGCGGAAAGTCTCGCCGGTCGAGCCCTGGTTCATATGGATGTCATGCGCGCCGTCGCCGTCGTCGTAGAAGCGGCCGAATGCATAGACCATCCAGCCGGCGTCATCGGCACGCAACAAGAGCCGCCGCATCGTACTCGCCGGCTCCGTTTGATCGGTGCCGTCCATGGGATCGCTACGCCGCCAATCGCCGGTGTCCTTGAGAATGTCGCTGCGCTCGAAATCGAGCGCCGGCAACACCGATCGCCCGGTCAAGTCGGTCTGGCCAGTTGGCGCTGCTTTCAACGTCTCGACCATCGGATGGTGGAAATCGAACACGAACTTGAACAGCAGGGAATCGTCGTCGTCACTGGTGCCGACGTTGACCGCAACGTCCCACGGCGCAGCGGCGACCTCGACCGAAAAATGCAGATGGTACTGGATCTCGTTGCGATGCGGCTTCGATTGCAGATGCGGGCGCTTGATCGCCCGGCCCTTCAGGAACCCATACGGCAGTGGCATCGCAAACCTCGCTTCTGCGGGACGACGTCAATCGTCCTTATTCCTGATCGGCTTGTCTTCGTCGCCTGGCAGCAGATTTTGCGGTGTCTGGCTGAACGCCCAGCGATCGCCCTGCGAGTCGAACACCCAGACGACATCGAACCGATGCCCCGGCCACTTAGCCGGCGAAGGCGGGTCATGCGGAAACCTTGCGGCAACGTCCGGGATTCGATCATGCTCCCAGCAGATCAGACAAACGCCCTCGCTCGCCCCGACCGCCGCCGCGAGCCCGGCGAAATCATCTCGTTCGATCTCCGTGTTGAAATGCTCGGGGCGCTGCGCGTCGCTCCATAGCGCGTCGGCGAGCAGGGACACCGTCTCCTGCGGCCGGCGGCTGTCTGGGATCGGCTTGCAGGCGAAGATCATCGCCGGCGTCGCGATCCCCGGCGACTCGGGGTCGGTGAAGAAGCCGACGAGCTGCTTGGCCCGCTCCCATCCTTGGGCGGTGAGGCTTGCGGGATCGGTCCCGCCCTCCGGCCCGACGCCCTGGTCAGGCGTGCCTGGCTCCGGCTTTTCGGCGTGCCGGATGATCATGATTTTTGTCGGCGCCATCGTGTACCCTCCCTCCTGAAGCCCCGGCCGGTTCCTCACCGCCCGAGAAGTAGACCCGCCGAAGCGTACGCGAAGTTCCGTTTTGAAAATAGTTGCCGACCCAGGAATCGTCTGGCGCAAGATCCTGCGGGCGCCAGTTGGCCGCCGTCTCCTGATCTCCCTTCGCGGCCGATGCGGCGGCATCGCGGAACGCGTAACTTGAGAACTGGCGCATGAACTCGCCCAGATAGATGTCGGCCACGCGCGTATTGCCGCGCACGAGGATCATGTTCTCGTGGTTGCTTTCGGTGCTCGCTTTGCTGAAATTGGCCGAGCCCGCGACGACCGTGGGATCGTCCGATAACGGGTCGATCAGCATGAACTTGGTGTGCACCCATTTGACGAACTTGCTCTCGGGCAGTCCCGCCTTTTCCTTCAACCAGCGATCGAATTCGTTCAGCGGGATGTTCTGCCCGACCGCCAGGACGGTATTGGGGACCTTACGCATTTTGGCGACGTTCTGCCGCCCTTTGGCCGCGCCCCGCCCCGAGGCTTCCTTGTCCATGAGCGCAAAGCGCAGCACGCCGTCGGCCTTCAGATAGGAGGCGACGAACACGTCATCGACGCCAAACGCGAAGGTCATGAACAGCGCATTGTCCGCGCCGCCGGCGAGGGCACCGTAGTCGCTCAACAGCGAAAGCCCCGAGCGCGGCGAGAACACCGCCGTTACGCCTGGTGGTAGCGGATGCGGGGGATTGGGCGTCTCCTTGGCCGTGTACTCGCGCAATGCCGCGATTTCGGGGTCGCTGCAGATTTGGTTCCAGAAGTCGAAATAGGTTTGCGCGGTGGCGGCACCGACGACCACATGAGCGCAATTGAGCTGCCCGTATAGCGCGCTTTCGGTGAAATTGGTCGAGCCGGTGAGCACGGCCACGGGTTTATCGGCCTTCGTCAGCACAATGAACTTGTTGTGCATGATCTTGCCGTGCGTAACACACCGGTGCAGAAAGCTCCGAGCTTGGCCGTGGCGATCGCCTCTTCGTTCGGCTCGACCGGCGTCTGCGTTGCGTTTTCGATGGCGTCGAACACCACTTTGACGTCCACGCCGCGATCGGCCGCGGCGCGCAAGGCGTCGAGAATGAGCGGCAACTGAAACTCGTAGATCGCGACCCTGAGCCCGAACCCCGCTCCTTTCGCCTCCCCGATGAAACTGACGACCGCTTCGGCAAGCCCGCGCGACAGCCAATCGAAGGCGGGCGAGCCAACCTCGTCAGGGGACTTGTTCTGGAACCGGCGTGCGTATTCCTGCGAGGCAATGGCCGCGCGGTTGAAAAACACGCTATGCGGCTCTCGCTCCGGATCGTCGGACCATTCGGCTTCCGTCGTCACGTCGAGCGTCAGCTTCGGCCCGTCTTCCAGGGCGCCGGGCCGGCCCTGCATCGCGATGATCGTATACGTGTAGTGATGATCGGGCTTGGCGCTGTAGTCGGCCCACTGGAAGCTCTGATAGGGCTGTTCGTGGCTCGAAGCGTCGCCGCCCGGCGACAGCGGAGGCTGCGTATCCGGAAACGTCTTCATGCCGCGTAACCAGTAGGTCTCGCC
>JAFAXA010000193.1 GCA_019241425.1 Acetobacteraceae bacterium
TCGGCCGCGGCCCGACCAGGCTCATTTCGCCGCGGATGACGTTGAACAATTGCGGCAATTCGTCGAGGCTGGTGTTGCGGAGAAAGGCGCCGATCGGCGTCACGCGCGGATCCCGCGTCAGCTTGCGCCGCGTTGCCCATTCGGCGCGCGCGTCCGCGTCCTGCAGCAGCAGATCCTGCAGCACCTGGTCGGCATTAACGACCATGGTGCGGAATTTGAGGCAGCCGAACGGGCGGCCATTGGCGCCGATGCGTTCATGGCGGAACAGCGCCGGACCGCCATCGGCGCGCACCTTCCAGAACAGGAGCAGGAACACCGGCGAGAACAGCAGCACCAGCAGGCATGCGGCGACGCTGTCGAGCGCAGTCTTCAGCGAGCGGGTGATCAGCCGCGCCAGCTGGTTTTCGCGCACCAGCATCACCGCGCCGGGCGTGAAAAAATGCTGGCTACGAAAGCGGGTGGCCGGAAACGGCGTGCTTTGCAATGCGGGCATCAGCGCATACGGCACGTTCAGCCCATTGAGCGCCGCGATCGCGGTCCGCTCCGCCACCGGATCGCCGCCGCCCACCACGAACACGACGAACTCGCAGCCGGAACTCCAGATCGCGGCCCCGAGATTGGTTTCCGTCCACCCGGCCATTTCGTCGAGGGGCGCGGTGGCGGCAATCTCGTAGCCGAGGCCGCGCTCCGACTTCAGCACCGTGCGGACATCGGCGAGCGCGGACCGCTCGCCGATCATCATGGTGCGCAGCGTCCACAATCCGTGGCGCGCCAGGGCCGTCCTGGCAGCGTGGCGGATCAGCACGGCGCAGGGCACGAACAGCAGCCACCGCGCCCAGTCGGCGCGGTAGGCGCCGTCGAACACGGTGACCCGGACCAGCATGTCCGCGAGCAGTGTCAGCAGCGAACCGACGATTAGCCCTTTCAACTCGAGCCAGAACGGTAGGCGGAGCGTGTAATGGCCGCGGATCGCGAAGTAGCACAGCAGCAGCACCAGGGCGGCGGCGGTGCCCCAGCCGCTCCATCGAATGCCGTATTGGTCGAGCTTGTCGAACTCGGGGAGCAGCGGCGGCTGGCCCTGCAAAACCATGCGAAGCAGCAGCGTGGCGGTTGCGGCGGTCAGGAACGCGGCCAGATCGGCCGACAGCAGAACCAGGGCCCGGGCGGCCGTTGTGCTGACGCGCCGGCGCAATCGCGCTTGCTCGATCGAGCTGTCGCCATAGGCGGTCATCCCAGCTTCCTCGTCCCCGGAGGTCTCGGGAAAGCGCGCCCGCGTCCGATGCCGCTTGAGCCGGGCGCAATCAAACGGCGAAAGCCTATCCGACCCGCAACGGCAAAGATATGCAGGAAACTACCATGCGGAGAGATTGGGTCCGGCAATGCTATCTCCGGGTAATATATGATGGCATGTCGGCACCCTCAGCTGACGGCCGGCCGCTGATGCAGGAGGCGATCGGCCGGCGGCAGCGTGCGGGCAAACCGCGCCAGCGCCTCCGCGGCCGGCCCGGCCGCCCCGGCGGACCGGGCATAGAAGGTGAAATAACGGGCGGTCGGATCAGCGGGGGAGCCTCCCGGGTACAGATCGGCGAGGCGGACCCAGCTTTCCGGGACCGCGGTCGGCGTTCCGGAATCCATGATCGCCAAGTCGATATTGTGGCTGGCGAGAAAAGCATTCATCCAATCTGGACCTTCTTGCGCCGCCTGCGCCCGCCGCGCCGCTTCCGAGCCGAGCCCGGACAAATCGAGCACGTAATCGGGATTGCGGTAATTAACGTATCCGAGCTGATTAACGGCAACCGGGCGATGGTAAAATTCGGTTACGAATCGCTGCAATTGGAAAGATCCAAGATACTCCTTGCGGGCCGACACGGGAATACTGACGAACTGCACGACATAGCCGGCAAACACCAGCAACAGAGCGAGGCAGATCGCCGAAACGCGCGGCCATGTTGCATGCTCGCACCACGCATTGACCTGTTCGCGGAAGATCACCGCGAGACCGCACATATTGAGCACCAGCACATAGGCTTCATAGCGCGGCGGCTCCCACCCGAGCTTGCCGCCCGTCAGCTGCGCGATCGTCACGAACGCCATGAAGGCGAGCGTCACGAGCTTGATGCGATCGGATTTGGTTCCTGTTTCCGCCCACAGCCGGGTGCCTGCGGCACCCAGCCACACGACGGCCGCGGCCAGCGTTCCGAGCATCTGCGCGGCGCCGAAGCTCGTAGCGTTCGATTTCACGTTGCGCAGAATCGCGAACAACACCGGCAGCACGCCGCCGCCGCCATCGGACGCGACCGCCGCCTTTGACCACTCGGAGCGGGCCAGCACGGAGGAGGGCAGCAGCGGCAGGCCGAGCGAGTGCAGGAACAGCGAGTATCCGCCGACCAGGAACACGCCGATCGCGACCATCGCCAGCGCGTAGCGGTATTTGCGGAAGAACACGAAGATCAGCGCGTCCGCGACCACCATCGCCGCCGCCTCGAACCGGATGATCGGCTGGATGATGATGCAGGCGATCCACCACCAGTCGCAGCGCCCGTTCTTCACGAACCGGACCAGCCCGAGCAGATACGCAACTGTCATTGCGACATGGAGCGAATGCTCGAGGCCGGTAATGGCGAGGCCGGGAAGATTTAGCGCGAGCGTGACCGTCACCGTCAGCACGAACAAGCGGAGCGGCGGGATGCGCTCGAGCGCGATGTCGCATTCGCGGGCGAGCAGCATCGCGAACAGGCCGGCCGCGACCGTGCACAGCACATTGATGACGAGCGGCAGGGCGGAGCCCAATCCGAGCGGATCGAGCGCCGCGAGCAGGAACGGGTAAAGAATGGTCGAACTCGGAGCGGCGGCTTCCCCCGGCACGATGCCGTAATTGCCGGCGATGATCTGCTGCGCCAGCGCCAGATGCACATAAGCGGCGTCCAGCGCGTAGACGACCTTGCCGGCGCACAGCGCCATCAGCCCGAGCACCTGAACGAGGAGCGGCGCGGCGATTCCCGCGAGAACAACTGCGAGCGGGAGCGCGAGGCCCCACCCGAAGGCCCTCACGCGTCCGCCGGTCATCCCGGCTTGCTGCATAGCCGTCATCGCCGCGGCGCTTTCTCGCCGAAACTCCGCAGAACACTCACCGTACGCATGTTTCCGGCCTTTGCGTGCTTAAACATCATGTCAGGAAAATGGTCGGCACCGGCGATCACCGGCTGGACTCGCGTTCGTCAAAATCATCATCGATCAGTTTGCGGCCGAGCAGTGCGAGCGTGAGTCGACGGCCACGCACGAGCCATGGATAAAGAATGCGGGCAAGAGTTGGACGGGAGAATATCGCCTGGTTCAGCCGGTTGAACGCCGACTGGTCGCTTCCCAGAACGCCAAGCAAATGCATGGCGTCAGCGCCATGGTAGAATCGCTCCCGCCAGCGAACAACCATGCCGGCGTTCAAATCGAAGCGATGCGCACGCACCGCGGCCACCAGCGGATGATCGGACCGCGCATCGATCAGATGAATCGCGTGTCCGCGCTGCCGCAACCGGTACAAGGTGACGAAACGGCTGCAGAACGGACATTCCCCATCGTACACGACCCACAGATCGCGGATGGTATCCGAAGCGGTCGCGCCGGTCTGGTTACGAATGTATGTCATGGCCGTCGATTGGATTTTGCCGCCGCGGCGTTCACGGCCGGTGCAGAACGGTTCGCGTTCCGGCAAGCACGCGCCGGAACGCCGGCAGCACCGCTTGGACGGGCCGGAGCGAGAAGGTTTCCCGCATGGCGGCGCGGTTGCGCGGCACCAGCGCGTGCAGGCCGGCGGCCAGCGCATAGGACAGCGACACGGTGGCGGCGATGAGAACGGCGGGAGAAAGCCCGGCCGCCCGCAGCCACTCCGCCGACACGACGATCGTGAGGCTCGCCGCCGCCAGCAACGGCGCTTGCAGACCGAACAGATCGCGGGCGGTGACCGGGCCGACGCGCGCCACCGTCCAATAAAGGATCGGCAGGCGCAGCGCGTATTCGCTGATCGCGTACGCGGCGGCGACGCCGACCGGACCCCAGCGCAAGCCGACCGCGAAGGACAGCACCGCGGTTGTTGACGCGTAGGCGCCCCAGCGGAACAGCGACGCGGTGCGGCCTTGCGCGGTGAGCAGCCACGACACCGCCCAGGTGATCGGCTGCACGAAACCGGCCAATCCGAGCCAGGCGAAGATGGGCGCGACCGGTTGCCAGCCGTTGCCGAACAGGATCTCGACGGTTTCGCGGGATGTCGCGACCAGCGCCGCCATCCCCGGGATGGTGAGCAGGCCGATTTGCGAAGTGATGTTCAGAAACGCGTTGCGCAGCCGCGGTTTGTCGCTCTCGATGCGGCTCAGCAGGGGGATCGCCACCCGCGCCAGCGGCGCATTGACGTTGAGCAGCGGAAACAGCAGCAGCTTGTAGGCGCGGTCGTAATAGCCGAGCGCGGTTGCGCCGGAAAAACAGCCGATCAGCACATTGTCGAGATTGCGCGCGGCGAAATTCATCAAGCCGAAGCCGACCAGATTGCCGCCGAAACGCAGCATGGTGGAATCCGGCAATTGCCGCCGCGGCCGGTCCGGTCGCCAGCCGGCGGCATACCAGGCGCCGCCGGTCAGGACGGTATTGCCGGCGAGGGTGCCGAGAACGAGCGCCCAATAGCGGGCGCCGGCGGCCGAGGCGGCCACCGTGACCGCAAACACGGTCACCGCGGCGACGGTTTCAACGGCGGCGAGCGCCCGGAAGCGCAAGGCGCGATTGAGCAGCGCCATCGGCACCGAGCCGGCGCTCGCGAGCAGGAGCGACGGCGCGGTCGCGACCGTCACGGACAGCAGCCGCGCATCGCCGTAGAAGGCGGCCACCGCCGGCGCCAGCAGCGCGAGCAGGGCGCCGCAGCCGCAGCCGAGCGCCACCGTGAACCAGAAGGCCGGCGACAACTGCGCTTGCGTGATGTCCCGGCGCTGGATGATGGCCTGTTGCAGGCCGAAATCCTGAAACAGCAGCACGAGCCCGGTGACCGGCGCCACGGACGCGACCACGCCGAAATCGGCCGGCGTCAGCAATCGCGCCAGAACCACGACCGATAACGTTTGCGTGCCGAGCTTGATCACCTGCGCGGCGGCAATGACGACCGCGCCGCGAACGCCCGTCCGCGTCAGCGACGCTTTACCCGCGCTCACCCACGCCCCCAATCGGCAACTATTACGTGTGCAAAGTAGCTAATCATCAATCCCACACCGGATTCACGTGCAGGGTAGTCAAGAATAAATCTTAAATACCGGCATTTCCCGCATCGACCATCATATGGACTGTGTAACGGATGGAGAAGGGGAAAGGCATGAAAGAATCGTAACCGCGCGTCTCCCACGCGCGTGCTTGCCGCCGCCGCCTGCCGGGCGCCGCGTTGCCGCAAAACCGCCGCCTTTCCACCTTAGTACGCAATTGTTGGAGCATTCCTTTCTGGAAACGGTCGGCCCGAGCGGTTACATGGGGGAGTGATGGATCCGGCGAACCCCCGGTCTCAGCCCCTCCGCACGGCACGCGTGGTCAGCGTGGGGGCAACGGGAGCACCGGATCGGGCTTCGCCGCAGTTGCGGACGCCGCCTTCGGGCGGGTCCGGTTTTTCGATCATTGATTTGCATGGCTGACGTTCACCGCCTGGTTTTCCCGCCGTTCCTATTTGCGAGACGTGCATAGTGACTTCTTCTTCTTCGAGCCTGCGCAACGGCGGCTGGCCGGTTGCCGCGGATGTCCGCCCGCTCCACCGTTGGCCGTGGACGGTCTTGACGGCGCTCGCCTTGGCCAGTCTGCTGCCCGGATTCCTGCTCGGCGAGGATACGAGCGGCGGCGCCCGTTACGATTTTCTGACCTTTCACTGGCCGGCGGCGCAGTTATTCGCCGACGAACCGACGGCGCAGGCGTTGCGGGAGTATTCATCGGCGACGACGCCGCTGCAGCACATGCTGCTCGGGGCGCTGCCCTGGGTCCACGATCCGGCTGCGTATCGTTTAACCGGGCTCGTTCTCGGCGCGGCGGCGCTGCTTGCCTTTGCGGTCGCGGTGCAGCGGCGATTTTGCCGGGTTTGGCCGGGCTACGAGATGGCCGCGCTCGCGGCCGCCGCGGTCGCCCTTTCGCCGGGTTTCCGTTCGGCGACATTCTGGGGCGACACCGACGCGCTGCCGCTGCTGTTCTCGGCCGGCGCCTGCCTGCTCCTGCACGATCCGCGCAGCGGCACCTGGCGGACCCGCGCAACGGCGGGACGGGTCATCGCCATCGCCCTGCTCGGCGCCGCCGCGTTCTACACGCGGCAGCTTTACGTGTTCGTGCCCGCCTTGTCGTTCTGGCTGCTATGGTCGCGGCAAGCCTGTTCCCGCCTTTTCCTTCTCGGCGTGTTCGGCGCGACGGCGCTGCCCGCCCTCTATCTGTTCTTGATCTGGGGCGGCTTGACGCCACCGCGATTTCGCCAGGCGCCGACGATCGAAAGCCTGCTCTACGTGCCCGTGCTGGTGGCGCCGTTCGCCCTGCCGTTCCTGTTCGCCCGCAGCCCGCGCGACTGGCGGCTGCCATCCGGGCGGACGATCGCCGGCGTGCTCGCGACCGTGGGCGTCATGACGGTGCTGTTCGGCGGCGTGACGCTGACGCCGCTCGGCGGCGGGCTCCTGACCAAGATCGGGCTGCTGCTCGGGCCGCTCGGCGTGCCGTTCATGATCCTGGCCGCGAGCCTCGGCTGGTGGGCGATCGCCACCTGCATCGCCTCCGGTGCGGATCACGCGGTGCTGTTCGGCTTCGCGGTCGGGCCGTTGCTGCTCCCTGGATTCTTCTATCAAAGGTATATTGACCCTCTCGCATTTACGATCGTGCTGATGTTCGCATCGCCGCCGCTGGCAGCCCGGATCGTCACCCAACGCGCGATCGTTGCCGGCTATGTGTTTTTTCTTGGCTTGGAAATTATCGGACTGGTCTGGTTCGGCCTGCTCGGCCATGTCGGTCCCAGTGCCTGAGCGGGGAAGCCCGCCGGTTCCGCGCGGCGGCAGCGCCGCCCGGCG
>JAFAXA010000248.1 GCA_019241425.1 Acetobacteraceae bacterium
TGGGTCACGGCGATCACCGGCCCGGTTGAACGCCTCGGGGCGCTCGGGCCGATGCATTCGGTCTACTGTCGCGACCCGGAGGGCAACCTGATCGAGATCGCAACCTATCTGACGCGGTGATGGGGTCAGCAGACGACGCGCGCCGGGTTGGCGCGGGCCACGTGCAGCGCAGACTCGGCTGGCTCGCTTTCATCCTGTTTCTGGGCTCGATCCCGCTCGCCAACTGGCTGATCGAGCATGTCGGCACGGTATGTGTTCCGGCCGGGCCCTGCCTCATTCCGGTGGCACCCGGGGTGATGGCGCCGTCCGGGGTCGTGACGGTCGGGGCGGCGCTGGTTTTGCGCGACATCGTGCAGCGATGCCTGGGCACCGCTCTCGGGCTCGCCGCGATTCTCGCGGGCGCCCTGCTCTCGGCGCTGATGTCGCCGCCGGCGCTCGTGTTCGCTTCGGCAAGCGCCTTCCTGCTGAGCGAAATTGCGGATTTCGCGGTCTACACGCCCCTGCAACGGCGGTCCCTGCTGTGGGCCGTGCTGCTGTCTTCCCTGGGCGGGTTGCTGATCGACTCCGTCGTTTTTCTATACCTGGCGTTCGGCGGCCTCGAATATCTGCCCGGCCAGATACTCGGCAAACTGTGGGCACTGCTCGTTGCCGTGCCGCTGGTGCGGGTCGTGCGCAGGATCGCGCCCACTCCCGCCTGAGCGATGTCGCCCAGCGCTTTCGACTTCGACCTGCCAACCGGGCGCATCGCGCAAACCCCGGCGAGGCCGCGCGATTCGGCGCGACTGCTGCATGTCCGGCAAACGCTCGCGGATCTTCGGGTCCGGGACTTGCCGTTTCTGCTGCGGCCGGGCGACATTCTGGTCGCCAACGACACCCGCGTCATCCCGGCACAGCTTCGCGCCCGGCGGGGAGAGGCGGAAGTCGGGTTGACGCTCGACCGCCCGTGGCCCGACGGCACCTGGCACGCGCTTGCCCGCAATGCGCGGCGTCTGCGAGACGGCGACGCGCTGGCGTTGCACGGAACCGCCATGGCGGCGACGGTGCTGGCGCGCGATTCGGACGGCGGCGTCACGCTCCGCTTCGACCGCGAAGGCGATGCGTTCTGGACCGGCTTGCGGGAGGCGGCGGCACTCGCCCTGCCGCCCTATATCGCGCGCCCGTCCGGACCCACGGAGAATGACGCCGCCGATTACCAGACGGCGTTCGCCGCCGTCGACGGAGCCGTGGCGGCCCCCACCGCCGGCCTTCATTTCACGCCGTCGCTGCTTCAAGCGTTGGATGGGCGCGGCGTGAGCCGGACGGCGGTGACGCTGCATGTCGGGGCGGGAACGTTCTTGCCGGTACGCGGCAATCCTGCGTCACACCGCATCCACGCCGAACGCGGCGTAGTCAGCGCGGCGGCGGCGGCGGCGATCAACGCCGCACGCGCGCGCGGCGGCCGCGTAGTCGCGATCGGCACCACGAGCTTACGGCTTCTGGAAAGCGCCGCCGATGCCGATGGCGCCATTCAGCCTTTCGCGGGCGATACCGACCTGTTCATCGTGCCGCCGTACCGCGTCCGCGCCGCAAACCTGCTGCTCACCAATTTCCATCTGCCGCGGTCGACGCTGTTCATGCTGGTCTGCGCGTTTGCCGGAACCGAGCGAATGCGGGCCGCCTACGCGCACGCGATCGCCCGCGAGTACCGCTTCTACTCGTATGGCGACGCCTGCTTGCTGGAACCGGCGTCCGCCTGAGCGGTGCGGCAGGCGACCCGGCCCGCCGCCTCCGCCCGGCCGCGCCCTATCGGCTTTTGGCGTAGAGTTTGCTCGCGATCTCGAAAATCTCCTGCGGGGCGTAGTCCGGGGCGAACGCGCCATAGTTGCCGGCGAGTTCCGGAATCTTGCCGCCCTCCGGCATGCCGTCGACTACTTCGAGATTGCCCGGCGGATCGCCCGGCAGCGCGACCTCGTCATTCGACCAGACCCCGGCCGCCTCTTCGTAGTCGGCCGGGCTGAAGCGGTAGATGCGGCGGTGGCTGCCCTCGTCCAGATATTTCTGGCACTCGGGAATCTTG
>JAFAXA010000308.1 GCA_019241425.1 Acetobacteraceae bacterium
CTCGCGGACGCCGGCGATGCTGCTGAATTCGTGCAGCACGCCGTCGATCTGCACCGCCGTCACCGACGCTCCCTGCAGCGACGACAGCAGGATGCGCCGGATCGCGTTGCCGAGCGTCATGCCGAAGCCCCGCTCCAGCGGCTCGGCCACCACCGTCGCGATGCGGGACGGATCGGCCCCCGGCTCGACGTCCAGCTTTTCCGGCTTGATCAGGGATTGCCAGTTTCTCTGGATAACTGCGCTGTGTCTCATCTCGGTCGGGGCCCGTTCCCGCAATGCGGGCGTTGCCCCTTCTCCTTTCCGGTCAGACCCGCCGGCGCTTGCGCGGGCGGCATCCGTTATGCGGGATCGGCGTCATGTCGCGGATCGCGGTGATCGCAAAGCCGACGGCCTGCAACGCGCGAAGGGCGCTCTCACGGCCCGAGCCGGGGCCGCTCACTTCGATCTCCAGCGTTTCCATCCCGTGTTCACGGGCCTTCTTCCCCGCGTCCTCGGCGGCGACCTGGGCGGCGTAGGGAGTCGATTTACGGCTGCCCTTGAAGCCTTGCGATCCGGCGGAAGACCATGCGATGGCATTGCCCTGCGCGTCGGTGATCGTAATCATCGTGTTGTTGAAGGTTGCGGCGACGTGCGCGACGCCGGACGTGATGTTCTTGCGCTCCTTCTTGCGGGGGCGCGCGGAAGTGGCGGGTCTCGCCATGATCTCGGATATCCTGTCAGTTCGTTGTGATGCCGGGTCGCAGCGAATGCGCCGCTACTTCGTCACCTTCTTCTTGCCGGCGATCGGCACCGCCTTGCCCTTTCGGGTGCGGGCGTTGGTGTGCGTGCGCTGGCCGCGAACCGGCAAGCCGCGGCGGTGACGCAGGCCCCGATAGCAGCCGAGATCCATCAGGCGCTTGATGTTCATCGCGACCTCGCGGCGAAGGTCGCCCTCGACCCGGTAATCCCGGTCGATCAGCTCGCGAATCCTGAGAACTTCCTCGTCGCTAAGCTGGTTTACGCGGCGCTCGTCGGGGATGTTCAGCTTCGTGCAGATGTCATGCGCCTTGGCCGGCCCGATGCCGTAGATATAGCGCAAGCTGATGGTCACCCGCTTGTTGGTCGGGATATTCACGCCGGCAATACGCGCCACGCCATACTCTCCTGTCGTCCCCGGCAGAAATGCCGGGCCATCCATCCGGACGGGCCAAAAACGGTCGCCGCGCCGAACGGCGCAAACGAACCCGGGCATGTCAGCAAACCGACGACCTTAGGGGGTCGGCTCGGAGGCGCGGACTATACTGGCCGCTTTCGCAGAGTCAACGCGCTTTGATCAAATCATCGTGATGCAAACGTCTCGTGAGACGGGGGGCTCAGTGGCGCGTCACTGGGCCGAGCGCCTGCTCGATCTGCTGCGAAACGCTGTCGATCCCGGCCATGCCGTCGACCGTACGGAGAAGACCCGCCTCACGATAATGCGGAATAATCGGCGCGGTTTGCGCATGGTAGGCGACAAGCCGCGCAATGACCGTCTCGCGGCTGTCATCCGCCCGCCGCACGAACTCCCCCGAGCCGCAAACGTCGCAAACCCCGAGCACACGCGGTTCCTTGAACGTGTCATGATACCCGGTGCCGCATTTCGCGCATGTGTACCGCCCGGTGATCCGTTCGGTCAGCGCCGCGTCGTCCACCTTCAGCTCGATGACGGCGTCCAGCTTCAGGTTCTTGCCGGCGAGCATTTCGTCCAGAGCCCGCGCCTGCGGCACGGTGCGGGGAAAACCGTCCAAGATGAAGCCCTGCCGGCAATCCGGCTGATCGACACGATTGCCCAGCATGCGGACGATGATGTCGTCCGACACGAGCTGCCCCGATTCCATCACCGCCTTCGCCTCCCGCCCGACCTCCGTGCCCGCCGCGACCTCGGCGCGCAGCATGTCTCCGGTCGAAATCTGGGCGATGCCGTAGCGGTCCATCAGGCGCTTGGCCTGCGTGCCCTTGCCGGCCCCCGGCGGTCCCAGAAGGATCAGATTCACCGTCGTCCCCTCACCTTCGCTTTGCGAATCAGCCCCTCATATTGGTGCGCGAGCAGGTGGGACTGAATTTGGGTGACAGTGTCCATCGTCACCGAGACGATGATCAAGAGGCTGGTGCCGCCGAAATAGAATGGCACGCCGTAGCGGCTGATCAGGATCTCCGGCAAGAGGCAGACCGCCACCAGATAGAGCGCCCCGATCGTGGTCAGCCGGGTCAGGATGTAGTCGAAATAGTCGGCGGTCGCGCTCCCCGGCCTGATGCCCGGGATGAAGCCGCCGTATTTCTTGAGGTTGTCCGCGGTTTCCTGCGGGTTGAACACCACCGCCGTGTAGAAATACGAAAAGAAGATGATCATCCCGGCATAGAGCAGCATATACAGAGGCTGCCCGTGCGCGAGCGAGCCGGCGATCGTCTGCACCCAGGCCGGCCCGTTCTGCGAAAAGCCTGCGATCGTCGCGGGAATCAGCAGGATGGAGCTGGCGAAGATCGGCGGGATCACGCCCGACGTGTTGATCTTGAGCGGCATGTGCGTCGAATCGCCGCCGAACATGCGTTGCCCGACCTGGCGCTTCGGATACTGAACGACGATCCGCCGCTGCGCCCGCTCCATGAACACGATGAACGCGATCACCGCGACGGCGATCACCAGGAACGCCAGGATAAAGAACGGCGACAGCGCGCCGGTGCGGCCGAGTTCGAGCAAGCTCGCGAGCGCGTGCGGCAAGTTCGCGACGATGCCGGACATGATGATGAGCGACGTGCCGTTGCCGACGCCGCGCGCCGTGATCTGTTCGCCGATCCACATCAGAAACATCGTCCCGCCGACTAGCGTGATCACGCAGGAGATGCGGAAGAACAGGCCCGGATCGATCACCGCCGCGCCAAAACTGCCGCGCATGCTCTCGAGCCCGACGGATATGCAGTAGGACTGAAACATCGCGATCAGCACCGTCAGATAACGGGTGTACTGATTGAGCTTCTTCCGCCCGCTCTCGCCCTCCTTCTTCAACGTTTCGAGCGAGGGTATCGCCGCCGACATCAGCTGCACGATGATGCTCGCGCTGATATAGGGCATGATGTTGAGGGCGAACACGGTCATGCGTCCGAGCGCGCCGCCGGTGAACATGTCGAACATGCCGAGAATGCCGCCGCTATGCTGCTGCAGCATCTCGCCCATCACCGCCGCGTCCACGCCCGGCACGGGTATGTAGGTGCCGATGCGATAGACGATCAGCGCGCCGAGCGTGAACCAGATGCGCTTCTTGAGTTCGGTCGCCTTGGACAGCACCCCGAGATTGAGGTTCGCCGCAAGCTGTTCGGCCGCCGAGGCCATGGCCTATTCCTCACCAGCAAAGAGAAACGGCGCCGACCGGTGTCACGGGGCGCCGTCCTCGTATCACTATAGCCGCTGCCGCATCGCCGCCCAACTCTCCCGCTGGGAGAAGGCAGCGCCCTTACGCCTCCGGTGCAGCCGCGTCCGGCTTCGGAACCGTGGTGGTTACGGACCCGCCGGCCTTCTCGACCGCCGCCACCGCCGTTTGCGAGGCGCCCGAAACGGTGAT
>JAFAXA010000017.1 GCA_019241425.1 Acetobacteraceae bacterium
TGTGCTGGCCGCCAATGCCGACGACCTCGCCGCCAGCCGTACAAACGATGCGTTCCGCGACCGGTTGACGCTGACGGTGCCGCGCATGGAGGCGATCGCGCAGGGCCTGGAGGACATCGCGGCGCTCCCCGACCCGCTCGGCCGGACACTCGCCGAGTGGACACGCCCGAACGGTTTGCGCATTCGCCGCGTCCCGGCGCCGATCGGCGTGGTCGGCATGATCTATGAGAGCCGCCCCAATGTCGGCGCCGACGCAGCCGGGCTTTGTCTCAAAAGCGGCAATGCGGTGATCCTACGCGGCGGGTCGGAAAGCGTTCGCTCGGCGGGCGCCATTCACGCGGCGCTTGCCGCCGGATTGCGGCAGGCGGGGTTGCCGCAATCCGCCGTGCAGATCGCGCCATCAGCCGACCGTGCGTTCGTGTCGGCGATGCTAGCCGCCGCCGGGCTCATCGACCTCATCATCCCGCGCGGCGGCCGCTCGCTGGTCGAGCGCGTCCAGCGGGAAGCGCGGGTCCCCGTGCTCGCCCATGCCGAGGGGCTCAATCATACCTATGTGCACGAAGCCGCCGATCCGGCGATGGCGCGGCGGGTCGTTGCAAACGCCAAGATGCGGCGGACGGGCATTTGCGGTGCGACCGAGACGCTGCTGATGGACGCGGCGATCGCGCCCGGCCTGCTGCCTTTGATCGTCGCCGATTTGTCGGCGCTCGGCTGCGGCTTCCGCGCGGACGAAGCGGCCCGGGCGCTGCTGCCTGCGCTGTCTCCGGCGGTCGCGGCCGATTTCGACACGGAATGGCTGGATGCGACCCTCTCCATTCGCGTGGTCGCGGGGGTCGAGCAGGCGCTTGCCCATATCGCGCAACATGGTAGCGAGCACACGGACGCGATCATCACCGAGGACGCGGCGATCGCCGACCGTTTTCTGCGCGGCGTCGATAGCGCGGTTGCGATGTGGAACGCTTCCACGCAGTTCTGCGACGGGGGCGAGTTCGGCTTCGGCGCGGAAATCGGCATCGCGACCGGGCGCATCCACGCGCGCGGCCCGGTCGGTCTGGAGCAATTAACGACCTATCGTTATCTGGTCTCGGGCACCGGCCAGGTGCGTTCCTGACGCGGGGTGGTCCCCGCGACCCGGTACCGCGGTTCGGCGATCGCCGCCGCACGCGCATCGGCTTGCTCGGCGGGTCGTTCAATCCGGCCCATGCCGGGCATCGGCACATAGCCCTGATCGCGCGGCGGCGTCTGCGGCTGCACCAGATCTGGCTGCTGGTGTCGCCGCAAAACCCGCTGAAGTCGGCATCCGGCATGGGTTTGTTCTATGAGCGTCTGCGTTCCGCTCAGGCGATCGCCGATGGCAGGCGCATCGTTGCAACCGGGATCGAAGCTGCACTCGGAACGCGGTTTACCGCCGACACGGTACGCAAATTGCGGCGTCGGTTTTCCCGGGTTCGATTTGTTTGGTTGATCGGGGCGGACAATTTGCGGCAGCTTGCGGAATGGCGGCAATGGACACAGATCACGCGCGACGCAACTTTGGCCGTATTGCCGCGTCCGGGCTACAATTACGCAGCCCTGCGAGGCGCCGCCGCGATACGTCTCGCGCATGCGCGGCGGCCAGCACGGCAAGCGCCGATCCTTGCGTCACGACCGGCACCTGCTTGGACTTTCATTCCGGCCGCCCAGCACAGCGCATCGGCAACGGCCATTCGCCAGGAAGCGAAGGAGCATAGTCATCGCCAGAAACCCGTCACCGCCCGGGCCGCCCGCAGGCTCGCCGCCGACTGACGGCTCGCGGGTGATGCTGCGCCGACGGACGCCGCTCCGCAAAGCGCCGACTCCCGCCTTTCCGGCGGCCGAGAAAACGCCGGGAACCGCGCGCAAGAAGGCGGTCGTCGCCGGTCCGCGCAAAGGAGGCGGCTTGAAAGAGTACGTGGCGGAAACGTCCTTGCTCGATCACTTGCAGGGGGTGATCGTCAACAGCCTCGAGGACGATAAGGCCGAGCATGTCGTGGCGCTCGACCTCGCCGGCCGTGCCGCATTCTGCGATCGCATGGTAATTGCGACCGGGCTTGCCGACCGGCAGATCACCGCGATGGCGATGCATCTCGAGGAAAAGCTGCAAAAGGCCGGGCTGAAACGCGTTCAGATCGAGGGTGCGGGCGGGTCGGATTGGGTGCTGATCGATGCCGGCGACATCGTCGTGCACCTGTTCAAGCCCGACGCGCGGGCGACCTACGCGCTCGAGAAGATGTGGGGCGCCGAGCTGGACGAGGCCGCGCAGGAGGCGTGAGCGTCGGAGGGTAGATTGATGCGGCTGATCGCGGTCGGCCGCATGGGGCGGCGGCCCGAGGCGGCGTTGTTCGCGGAGTACGCCGGCCGGCTGCGGCCGCAACTGACCCTCACCGAAATCGCCGACGGGCATGGCTCTCCCGCCGAAATCAAGCGGCGCGAGGCCGCTCCGATGATCGCAGTACTCCCGGAGCGCGCCTTCGTGGTCGCGCTCGATCTGGCCGGCGAGGCGCCCGACAGCGCCGGCTTCGCGGCCCTGGTCGAGCGCTGGCTCACCCTGTCCCGGCCGCTTTGTTTCATGATCGGCGGCGCGGAAGGACTGGACCGATCCGTGCTTGCGCGGGCGGATGTCCAGCTTTCACTTGGCCGTCTCACCTGGCCGCATTTGCTCGCCCGCGTCATGCTGGCCGAGCAATTGTTCCGGGCCCGCGCCATTGCCGCCGGCCATCCGTATCACCGGGCAGGCAGGCCTTAGCGCAACCGTTTGGCTGATCACGGCGCTCGGGCCGCCCATGCCGCACACGCAAAAGTGCGTGAAACAGCCTCACGGTTCTGCGTTCGGATGCGGATCGCAGCTCAGCGGAGGAATCGCGATGGATGAACTTAAACAGATGCTGATTGATCAACTGAAGGACGCCCATAGTGCGGAGCGCCAAGCCATTCAGGGGATGCGGCGGTGCCTGCGCAAGGCCAGCAGCCCAGAGCTGAAATCCGGCCTCGAAGCGCATATTGCCCAAAGCGAGGAGCAGCGCGAGCGGGTCGAGCAGGCGTTGCAGCAGCTCGGCAGCCGGGCGGGCCGCAAGGTTTGCGAAGCCATGCGCGGGCTGGTCGAAGAAGCGCAGCACGAATTGGAGGAGCACGACAAGGGGCCGGTCCTCGACCTCGTGATAGTCGCCAGCAATCAGCGGATTGAGCACTACGAAATCGCCGCCTACGGCACGATGGCCGAACTCGCGAAGGCGACCGGACAGGAGCAAGTGGCGCAGCTCGTGGCCGGCATCCTCGCCGAGGAGAAGCAGCAGGACGAGAAACTGACGGAGCTGACGCGGAGCAGTCTGCTGCCCCTCGCGTTGGAAGCCGCGGGGTCGGGACTAGAAGAGGACGAAGAGGACGAGGCCGAGGAGGGCGGCGGTTCCAAAGGCCGCGGCACCCGGTCGAGGAAACGCTCCGGCGGCTGAACGGGGCCGCCCGTCCGAACGAGCGTACAAGGCAGCCCGCCGCATCACCGGCGGGTTTGCTTTTGCCCGGTAACGATACTGAGCGGACGGAGCGGGTGCGGGGCGCGCTTGTGAAAAGCGGCGAAGCGAGCACATGAACTTGAGCGTCTGAGCCGGAGAACCGGCCACCAACGTGCGCGCTCGCGCCGAAGCAGGCTTGGCTTGCACGGCCGGCTCCAAGGACCAGTTCGGGAACACCAGCCCACCAATTTCTCTCACAGGATGCGCAAACAGATGAGCAGCAGTACCAACGACACCGCATTGCAGATCTACACGACCGGTTTGCGGAACCAGCACGCGGTCGAGAACCAAGCGATCGAATTGCTGTCCCGGCAGGTCGACCGGCTCGAAAACTACCCGGAAATGGAAGCGCGCATGCGCCAGCATATCCAGGAAAGCCAGGCTCAGGCCCATCGGCTCGAGGAGTTGCTGGCGTCGCTCGACACCAGCCACTCCTTCCTCAAGGACGCCGCGCTGTCGCTGGCCGGCAATATGGCGGCGATGATGCATACGGTGGCGCCGGACGAAGTGGTGAAGAACAGCTTCGCCAACTACGCCTTCGAACATTTCGAGATCGCCTCCTACAAATCCCTTCTTGTGCTCGCGGACGCGGTCGGCCGGGGTTCGGATCAATCGGCCCTGCAACAGTCGCTCGGCGAGGAAGAGGAGATGGCGAAGTGGATCGATAGCCACCTCGCCGATACGACGCGGCGGTTCCTCCAACGCTCGGCGGCGGGCGTCAAAGCGGGCGTCTGACAGAACGGTCCGGGCGGCGCCGGCTCCGAGGCCGCGCCGGACCGTTGCGGGGTGGCCGCTCGGCTGCGAGCCGCCTAGATTGGTCGGCCGCCCCGCAGCCGCACGAAAGCCGGAGCCATGCTCGCAGCCGCCATCCTCTTCCTCGCCGCGGTCGTCGCGGGTTTGCAGAATGCGCTTGCGGGAGGCGGCTCGTTCGTGACGTTTCCGGCGCTCGTGCTCGCCGGGCTGGACGCGCGGGCGGCGAATATCACCTCCACGGTCGCCCTGTTTCCGGGGCAGATCACGACGGGCCTCGCCGGCCGCCGCTACGTGTCGGGCACGCCCGGGCTGCCCTTCCTCTGGCTGTTCGTGCTCAGCCTCATCGGCGGGGCGGTCGGCGGCCTACTGCTGCTGGCGACGCCGCCCGGCGTGTTCGCCCGCCTCGTGCCGTGGCTCGTGTTGTTCGCAACGGCCGTTTTCGCCTGGGGCAGCTTCGCCCGCCGGCCATCGGCGGTCACCACCTCGATCGGCCCGACGGCCGCCGCCATCGGGCAATTCCTCATCGCGATCTATGGCGGCTATTTCGGCGGCGGCATCGGTATTCTGATGCTAGCCGCGCTGACCATGGCCGGCCTGCCGATCCGCAACGCGGGCTCGACGAAGAACGTGCTGGCGGGGGTGATGAACGCCTCGGCGGTCGTGATCTTCCTGTTCTCGCCCGACGTCTACTGGAGCAAGGCGGTCGCGGTTGCCGTCGGCGCCGTTATCGGCGGACAGATCGGCGCCTGGGCCCTGCACCGCGTCAACGAGCGGCTGCTGCGGGTCTGCATCATCGCGCTTGGGCTCGTGTTGTTCGTCGGCCTGCTGCTCGACGCGCCTTGATGTTCAACGGGCGGCCGCGTCCGGCCTGTTACGACCGCGCAAATACAACCCGAGGGTCACCAGCACCGCGATCGCGGTGCACGTCGCGCTGAACAGGAAGGTGGCCGGGTATCCGCGACCGTGCGCAATCGCGCCGGCGATCGGTCCGCTGAAGCCGAGGGCCACATCGAAGAAGACGGTGAACGCGCCGATCGCCGCGCCCCGGCTCGTCGGCGGCACCAAGGCGACGACTTCGACGCCGATCGCCGGAAACACCAGCGAGAAGCCGCACCCCGTCAAAGCCGAACCGAGCAACGCGGTGGCCGGGTTGGCCGCCGCCCACAGCAGCAACAGGCCGGCCGTTTCCACCGCGAATGACAGAAGCGCGGTCGGAAAGCCGCCCCAACGTGAGATCGCCCCGGCGAACAGCAGCCGCACGCTGATGAAGCACGCGCCGAACACGCTGAGGCACAATGCCGCCCCGGACCAGTCCCGGCTGGCGTAGTAAAGCGTCACGAACGTCGCGATGGTGCCGAACCCAGCCGTGCCGAGGGCGAGCGACGTTCCATGCGGCAGCACGCGCCAGAACACGACGCGAAACGATAGTCTTTTCCCCGGAACGGTCGCGACCGGTCGTCTCGGCCAGCCCCAGGCAAAGCCCACGACGCCGAGCGCGAGCACGGCGACGGCAATTGCCGGCAGCCCCGCCGCGTCATCGAGTGCCACGCCGAGCGGCGCGCCCACGGCGATCGCGCCATAACTCGCGACGCCGTTCCACGACATGACCTTGGAGGTGTGCGTCGCGCCCGCCAGGCCGATCGCCCACATGATGGCGCCGGTTGCCACCCAGCTTTCGCCGAAGCCGAGCAGGATGCGGCTGACCAGCAGACTGCCCAGACTGTAGGAGGGCGTGCCGGCGAGGAGCGACGCGACGAGCAGGAAAACGCCGCTCGAGGACGCGGTCACCAAGCCCGTGAGCACAGCGCGTTTCGGACCCGCGGTGTCGGCCATCCGTCCCGCCTGCGCCCGGTTGGCGAGCGTCGCCAGGTATTGCGCGCTGATGACAAGGCCGGACATGACCGAGCCGAAGCCGAGCCGGTCGTGGACGTAGGGCGGCAACACGGCGAGCGGCAGACCGATCATCAGATACACGATGAAGGTCAGCGCGACGGTGTAGATGATCTGGGCGTTGGCAGTCTTGAACATGCATCATCCGGCGGGTAGGACGAACCATCCCCTCCGTGTACAAACGGACCCGTCGCCCGGCGGCAAGTGGCTCCTCCGCATGGCGGATACCCGGGGGGCGGTCCCGGGCGGGTTCAACGGCGTTTTCGCCTCCGGCAAGCCAGGGTTGCGAAACGTGGCCCTGACCCGGCGGGGCGAGGCGCGCCATGTGGGGCCGGTGAACCCGCACGCGCCCGCGTTCACCGTGATGATCTGCGGCAATGGCGAACGGACTATACCGGTTGCTCTCCGCCCGCCTGGCGAATGGGAGCAGCGGCGACCTTTCAGATAACTCAGGAGGATCGACCATGAGCGTTGATGTGAAATACCGGACGTCGGCGACCGCGACCGGGGGCAGGGACGGACGTTCCAAGACCGATGACGGGTCGCTCGACGTGGCGCTCGCCACGCCGAAGGAACTCGGCGGCGGCGGTGGCACGGGCAACAATCCGGAGCAGCTATTCGCGGCCGGCTACTCGGCATGCTTCCTAGGGGCCATGAAGTTCGTCGCCTCCCAGGGCGGCCCCAAGGTGCCCGCCGACACCACGGTCAAGGCGACGGTCGGGATCGGCCCGCGCTCCGAAGGCGGCTTCGGCATTACGGTAGCGCTGGACGTCTCCCTGCCCGGTGTTTCCAAGGAGGAGGCGCAAGCCCTGGTGGAAAAGGCGCATCAGGTCTGTCCCTATTCCAATGCGACCCGCGGCAACGTGGACGTGCAAACCCGGGTCGTTTGATCCGCTGTTGGTGACGGGCGAGCCAGATCCGTTGCGGACCGGAAGGCGAGGCCCACCCGGCCTCCCCTTTCCGTTTGCCGGGGCGGGACATGAGGGGCGCGCCCGCCCGCTCCTGCTGGGCGCGGTCGCATTGGCAGTTGCCTATGCGGCCCGCTACCTCGCTCATCCGGCGCTGCCCGGAAACGAGTACAAGCTCGGCTGGTGGGGTTGGTTCGACCAGTCGAAGTTCCTGCAATCGGCGCAGGCCTTCGCGCGGCTCGACTTTCATCCTGCCCAGCATTGGTATCCGCTCGGCTATTCGCTGCTCGGGGCACCGTTCGCGCTCCGGCTTGGCAGCCATCCGTTTTTCTTCATCGACCTCGCGGCGCTGTTGCTTGCGCTCGCGGGCTTCGTTGCCGTCGCGCAGCTTGAGGGATTCGCTCCGCTCTGGGGCGTGCTCATCTTCGTGCTGGCGACCTGCGGGGACGGGTTTGCGTTCAACCAGTGGGTCATCCCCTGGAACACGACGCCGGTTGCCGCGTGCCTCTGGCTGTTGCTCGCCGTGTCGGCCGTTATTCTTGACGGGTCGTTCCGCCGCACGGTGCCGGCGCGGTTCGCGCTCGGTCTGCTCGCCGGAATAACGCCGCTCTTCCGACCCACGGAAGCGGTGCTCGTTCTCCCTTGCCTCGCTGCCGTGCTCATCCACGATCTGCGGTTAGGCCGGTTTGCGTGGAGGAATTGGACCGTCACCGCTGGAGCCGGGCTGCTGCCGGTCCTGTTCTATGCCGCAATCTATCTCCGCATCTACGGCCCGCATCCGACGGACTACATGCTGAACTCGCGCGACATCGGGTTCACGCTGCACGATCTCGGCTGGAAGGCGTACGTCATCCTGGTCGATCCGCAGCCATGGTTCCTGGACGGAACAGGCCTGCTGAAACGGATGCCTTGGATCGCCCTGGCCTTTGCGGGCCTCATGCCGGCGCTGCTGCGCGGGCGCCTGTCCGCGCTGCTCGCAATCATGCTGATCCTGCACGCCGTGCTGTATCTCTCTTATGTCGACATGCTGCCGACGGGGCTCTGGCGGTACAACAACGTGCATTACTGGAGCTGGGCCTTTCCCGCCTACGGGTTGCTCGCGGCGGCCCTGTTGCGCGACCTCGTGCGTCCGGTCACGGCGGCGCGGCGCATCGTCGCCGGGGCGTCGCTGGCGGTAACCGTCCTGCTCGGTTGCGTGCATCTCGACCCGGTGCCGGCCGACGAGGGCGCGCCCGCGAAGATGCTCACCTTCTCCGGGGGCGATCCCGGGTTCGAGCAGACCTATTTCGCCCCGCTCGCGCTGCGTGACGCGTCCGGAGAACTCGACAATATCCGCGACATGCGCGCATTCCCGGTGCCGTTCGGGATGCGCCTGATCGCGCTCCGGAGGGATGTTCGCGGCGAAACGAACTGGGTCGCGGATCATGCGCCGCCGGGTCCGATCGCGCAGGTTCCGGGCCATCGCTGGGCGGTGGGCGTGCGGCTTGGACGGCCGTGTTGGGTGCCGCGCATGCGATGCGCGCGGACGATCAACGACCAGCTTCCTCCGGTGCCGGGCCTCTGACCGTGGATTGGGTCGTCTCGAAAGAAATCAATGCCGATGACCGCCTGCCCAGGACCATCTGGGTCGATGTCGAAGACCTGTTCGACTACGCCGCCGCCAACCCGCGCCCGAGCGGCATTCAGCGGCTGGCATTCGCGATCTATTGCGTTTTGCACGAGCGGCTCGGCCCCCGCGTGCAGTTCGTGCGCCACGAGCCGTCGGCCACCTCCTTCCGCATCGTGCCTTGGCAGGCGGTGAGCGCGCTGTTCGACGATCTCGTCTCACCGCAGCAGCAAGAGGCGGAAAGATTGCTCAATGCGGTGCGCCGGCTGCTGGCCGGCCCGCCTCTCATCGGCCGCGCATTCAGCCGGCAAAACATGGCGGGTGCCGTGCGCCGCTTGCCGCCGCGGGTCAGCACGCAACTGATCCGCTTCGGCGTGCTGCAACCCGTGGCGTGGCGGGCGTTGCGGGATCTCGGCCGGGCGCTGATCGACGCACGGCGCGGCGCGGGTGCCGCGCCGCAAGATCTGCCGGCTGCGGCGGATGGCTTATCGACGGCCGAAGTGCCGCCGCTCCCGCCCGCGCCGGCGGCCCCTGCGTCGGGCGCGGACGTGGCGGCTTTCGCCGCCCGGGCGCGGCCACAGGATGTGGTGCTGGTGCTCGGCGCCCCGTGGTTTCACCGCGATTACGGGGGTTTGCTCGCCGCCGTGCGGGCGCGTCACGGGATCAGGGTTGCGCTGCTGCTCTACGATCTCATTCCGCTGCGGCGCCCCGAATGGTGCGACAAGCGGCTGGTGCGGCAGTTTGCGTCCTGGTTCGCGGGCACGATCCCGCAATGCGACGATCTGTTCGCGATCTCCCGCGCCTCCGCCGAGGACGTGGCGCTGTACGCGCGCCAGCACGGCCTGCGGTTGCCCGGTCCGGTGCGTCCGATTCCGATCGGCACCGGGTTCAGCCCGCTGGCAACGGAACCCGTTCCGGTTGAAGCGCCCGCCGAAGAGGCGGACCTGGCGCTGTTGCCGGAGCCGGGCAGCTACGTGCTGTTCGTTTCGACGGTTGAAGCGCGGAAGAATCACGTGCTTCTGTTTCGGGTCTGGCGTCAATTGCTCGACGATCTGCCCGCCGATCGCGTGCCGACCTTGGTGTTCGCGGGCCGTGTCGGCTGGCTCGTCGCCGACCTGATGCAGCAGCTCGAAAACGCCAATTATCTCGATGGCAAGATCGTGCTCGTGCGGGATCCGACCGACGCGGAGCTGCGCGCCCTCTACGCCGGCTGTCTGTTCACGGTGTTTCCATCGCTGTTCGAGGGGTGGGGTCTGCCGGTTACCGAAAGTCTCGCGCTCGGCAGGCCCTGCGTCATTTCTTCCTGCACGTCTCTGCCGGAAGCCGGCGGCTCGCTTGCGCGTTATTTCGATCCCGAGGATACGGCCGATGCGTATCGGGCCATCCGTTCGGTAATCGAGGACCAAGCGGGTCTGGCGGCGTGGACCGAGCGGGTGCGGCGTGAGTTCCAGCCCGTCGGTTGGGAGGCAACCGCGACGGCGATCCTCGACGGCATCGCGGAGCCCGCGCGGTGAGCGCGACGCTCTGGTTCGACGTCGAGGATCTGTTCCATCACGCGCGGTCCAGCACACGGCCGAGCGGCATTCAGCGTGTCTCGTTCGAAATCTATCGCGGCCTGCAATCCTGCTTCGGCGACACCGGCCGTATCCGCTTCCTGCGCCACGCGCCGGGCGGCTACGACTTCATCGACGTGACCTGGGAGGAACTCGACAAGCTATTTCGCCGCATCAGCGGCCTCGCGGACACGGAAGGGCAGCCGCCGCCCTTACCCGCGGCATCGCACTGGCCCGAGCAATCGCGGGCGAGGGTGGTGCTGCGGCCGCTGGCGAACCGGCTGCCGCTGCCGGTGCGACGGCCCTTGGTGCTGTTTCTGGTGGTGCAGGCGCAGTCGGTCGGCGCGCTGATCACCGCCGCAACGGCCGCCGTGCTGAACGTGCCGGCGCTGGTACCCTCGGTGAAACGGACACCCGAACGCAAGGCCCGCGCCCGCGGCAGAGTCTGGTCCGGCTTCGGCGCGCGGCACCGGCCAGGTCGGGTCGGCACCACGATCTCCGCCCTGGTTCGGCCGGGAGACGCGCTCGTTGTTCTCGGATCGCCGTGGTTTCACGGCGACTACGCGGAACTGGTGAGCCGGCTCCGCGATCAGCTCGGGCTGCGGTTCGCGATCCTCATTCACGACATCATCCCGCTGCGCCGGCCCGAATGGTGCCATGTCGGCATCGTGCGTAGCTTCCGACGCTGGCACGAAGGCGTGCTGCCGCTTTGCGACGTCGTCTTCGCGAACTCGCGGGCGACGGCGCGCGACCTCGAACATTACGCCCGCAACGAAGGGCTGGCGCTGCGTCGTCCGCCGCTCCCGGTCCGCCTGGGCACCAGCTTCGGCCTGGCCGCGACCGACCATCCGCATGGGGACGCGGGCGTCACGGCCGCGCACGATCGGCGGCTGCCGCCCGGCAGTTACGTTCTGTTTGTATCGACGATCGAGGCGCGCAAGAACCACATGCTGCTGTTCCGCGTCTGGCGCCGTTTGGTCGAGGAGATGCCGACCGAGCAGGTGCCGACGCTGGTGTTCGCGGGCCGGATCGGCTGGCTGGTCGCCGACCTCATGCAACAGCTCGAAAACGCGAGCTACCTCGACGGCAAGGTGGTGATCGTCGAGGAGCCGACCGACGCCGAACTGCGCACACTCTATCGCGGCTGCCTGTTCACCGCTTTTCCCTCGCTCTACGAGGGCTGGGGCCTGCCGGTGACGGAGAGTCTCGCGCTCGGCAAGCCGTGCCTCAGTTCCAACCGGACGTCGCTGCCGGAAGCGGGGGGCGATCTCGCCCGCTATTTCGATCCGGAAAATCTGCACGACGCGACGGCCGCGATCCGGCGCATGATCGAGAACAGGGATGCGCTTGCGGCGTGGGAATCGGAGGTCGTACGGACATTCCGCCACGTAAGCTGGGAAGAAACGGCGCGCGCGATCGTCGATGCCTTGACGACGCCGGACGCGCCGCAATCAGCGAAACAGGTTCATGATTTCCCAGGGCGCGCCATCGCGGGCTGAGTCCGGCGGCGGAACGGCACCGACGGCGGTGATCCGGCCAATCTCGGCATGGTGGACCGACACCCGTCCGGACCGCCGGTCGACCGTGAGGCATTGCGAGGGTGCGAAGCAGAACGCGCCTTCGACCGCACTCCACGACAGGGCGAACGCGGTCGGCGTGCCGAAGCGCGGCACCGTGATATGCGCGACGCCGCCCGGCACCACGTCCAGTTCGCCTCGCCCCGGAATGACCCGCGATAAGTCGATCGTCGTGCCCGACGCACCAAGCGCCAGCGGGTCGTAGCTGTCGATCAGGCCGGAGGCGCGCGGCAACCCGACGACGCCGACCAACGCCGCCGCCGACAAGCCGGGCGCGACCATGCTGCCGGCAAGCCCCATGCATACAGCGAGCGCGAGATCGGCGGAGGGCGGCGTGTAGCGCCGCCCGAACCGGGCGCGCAGCGCGGCCTCGCGGTCACCGAGCCACCACACGGCGTGCATATACATGGCAGCGAGCAGCATGGAGGCGACCGCCAGCCCATTGGCGTCGATCCAACCGGCCGCCGCCCACACCGCCCACGGCGTTGTCAGCCCGGCGAGGATCGGCAGCACGAGAACAAGGCTCGCGCGCCTCGCCTCGGCGAGCGGATCGGACGGGGACGTAGCGGCCTGCACACGGGGCATGAGAGAACGCCTCAACGGCTGGCAGGATGACCGGGTTTCCGTCCGCTGTGTAGGAGACGCCGACGATGCATGATCTGCTCGCAGCCGTGCCACGAACCGCGAGAATCGCCGAAGGCGCATTCTTCCTCGGCGGATTCGCGCTGCCGGACGAAGATCGCGTGCTCGCGGCATTGCACGGGATCGTAGCCGCGTCGCCTTTCCGGAACATGATCACACCCGGGGGCTTCCGAATGTCGGTCGCGATGACGAATTGCGGGACCGTCGGGTGGGTCACCGATCGCCGTGGCTACCGGTACAGCGAAACAGATCCGGAGACGGGCGCGCGCTGGCCTTCGATGCCGGCCGTTTTCGCCGACCTCGCAAGCCGCGCCGCCGATCGGGCGGGGTTCGCCGGGTTCGCGCCCGATGCTTGCCTCATCAATCGCTACGAGCCCGGTGCGAGGATGTCGCTCCATCAGGATCGTGACGAGCGGGATTTCGCGGCGCCGATCGTGTCGGTCTCGCTCGGCCTGCCGGCGATATTTCTGTTCGGCGGCTCCAAACGTTCGGACCGGCCGCAGCGGATACCGCTCGAACATGGGGACGTGGTCGCCTGGGGCGGTCCGTCGCGGTTGTGGTTCCACGGCGTTCTGCCGTTGCGCGACGGCGATCACCCGTCGCTCGGCCGCTGCCGGATCAACCTGACCTTTCGCCGGGCGCTGTAGCGAGGCCGCCGCCCCAGCACCACCAGCCCGGCGACGCGAGCGCGCTCGCGGCGGCGCGCGCGGCCGAAGGTGTCGCAAACAGGCCGAAGCAGGTCGCACCGGACCCGCTCATCCGCGCGAGAGCGCAGCCCTCAATCGCTTCGAGCGCCGCGAGGACGGCGGCGATCTCCGGGCAAAGGCGAATGGCGGGCGATTGCAGATCGTTGCGGCATTGCCCGAGATCCTCGGCCATCGCGCGCAAGCTTCCCCACGCCGGCGGAAGCGAGGGCGTGCAGCCGAAGGCGCCGCGCCGCTCCCGGAACACGGCGGCGGTTTCGAGCGGGACGCCGGGATTGACCAGCACGAGGCCGCAATCCGGCAAGGCAGGACCGGGTGCCAGGCAATCGCCGATGCCGCCCATGCGCGCCGTTCGTCCGAGAAGGCAAACCGGCACGTCGGCGCCGAGGCGGAGAGAAAGCGCCGCCAGATCCGTTTCGGGCGAAACATCCCACAGCCGGGCCAGCAATCGCAGCGCGGCGGCGGCGTCGGCCGATCCGCCGCCGATGCCGGAAGCGACCGGCAGGTTCTTGCGGAGCGACAGCTTCGCCCCTGCGCGCACGCCCGCCGCGTCCGCCAGCAGTCGCGCCGCTCGCAACACGAGGTTGTCGCCCTCGCCGGCCAGCGCCGACCCGAACGGGCCGTCGATCGCGAGGCTCAGCGCGTCGTCGGGCTCGGCCGATAGCCGGTCGGCCGCGTCCGCGAACACGGCGAGGCTGTCGAGTTGGTGATAGCCGTTCGGCAAGCGGCCGAGCACATGCAGAAAGAGATTGATCTTGCCGGGCGCGGCTTCGTCGAGCGCCGCGCCCCCGGGCGTCATCGGCTTACTGGACCCTGTGCTCCGCCGTCGTGCCCGGTGCCTCGGTCTGGGTCGCGTAGTTGCGCAGCTTGGTTTCGAGCCGCGCCGCCTCGTCCGCGTCCGGGTTCAGCACCAGCGCGCGCTGCCACTGGAACTGCGCTTCCTGCTTGCGCCCGGCCGCCCAGTAGGCGTCGCCGAGATGCCCGTTGATCGTCGCATCCTCCGGCATCATCTCCACCGCGCGCTCGAGCGATTGCACCGCCGCCTTGGTGTCTCCCTGCCTGAGTTGCAGCCAGCCCAGGCTGTCGACGATCGATCCGTCGGTCGGCCGCAATTCGAGCGCGCGCGTAAGCATCTGGCGCGCCTGGGACAAATGCTCGCCCTGGTCCGCCCAGGAATAACCCAGGTAGTTCAGCACGTAGGGCTGATCCGGCGAGAGCTGGAGCGCCCGTTCGAGGTCGGCCTGCGCGCGGGGCCAGTCCTTCGACCGCTCTTCCGCAATGCCGCGGGCGTAGAACAAGGGCCAGGCGCTCCGTTGCGGCGCCTGCACCCGCGTGATCGCCCGGTCATAGGCGCCGATCGCGTCGGTGAAGCGGTTCTTGCTCCTCAGCAGATCACCGAGCTGAGCGAGCGGCAGCGGGCTTTCCGGATAGTCGCGTGCCAACTGGTCCAGCTCCCGTTCGGCATCCTCGGAATTGCCGGCGCGGTCCGTGAACGCCGCCCGCCGCAGCCGCACGACGGAGCTTAGCGGATCGGTCGCCGGTATCGGCGCCAGCGTGTGCAGCGCCTGCGCGGGGTTGCCGCCGGCCGCCTCGTTTTCCGCCATCATCATTCGCGCCGCCGTGAAATCGGGGCGGAGATTGAGCGCGAGCCGGAGCAGCAGCATCGACGAATCGGACTGGTCCTGCTGCCGCATCGCCGCCGCGAGGGCGAGATAGGCTTCGGCGATGCCGTCGGTGGCGCGCGCGACCGGCCGGCTACCGGCCGATGCAATGAGCGCCGGCAAGGCAATGGACATATCGTCATTGCCGTCGGTCAACGCCCGCAAGGTCTGGTGCGCATCCGCCGGATGCCCGGTGCGCGCCTGCCAGCTCGCGACGATGCGCGCGAGCCGGAGATTGATGCCGCCATAATCCGATTGCGCGATCCGATAGAGCCGTCCCGCATCGCCGGGACGACCGCCGAGATCGGCGATCAGCGCCGCGTGCATGGCGTAGATGCCGCGCATCCGCTGCCCTTCGGTGAGCGGCCGCAAGGTCGCGAGCGCCGCATCCGTCCGCCCGGCCCCTTGCTGCGCCCAGGCAACCAGCAGCGGCTGTAGGAACTGCGTCAGCCCCTGGCGCGGCATGGCGCGGAACCGCTGCTCGGCCGCGTCCCAATTGCCCGTCTTGGCCTCGACGCCGCCCAGCAGAAGCTGCGCCGCCTGATTGTCCGGCAGCTCGCGGGCCAGACGCACCGCTTCCGGCCGGTTGCTCATCAAGCAGGCCAGGAACGCCTGTTGCAGCAGGTCCATCTGCCCCGGCTCTACAGCCAGGGCCTTGAGGAACGCGTCGGCGGCAAACTCCGAATCGAGTTGGCTCAGCGCCAAACGCCCGGCGAGGTACTCTCCCGGGGCGCCGTCGATCGGGAGTTTCGGAACTTTTCGCCCGGACTGTGCCGGCACGGCCGCGAAGGATGGCGCCGCTGCGGCCATTCCCAACAGGACGATCATCCGGCTGAGGCGCCGGCGCGACGAAACAGACTGCATCCGGCGATTCTACCATTGTGCCTCGCGCACTGTCATGCAGCACGGCAATCCTGTTGCGCCGAAGTGATGCAAACGGGCAGGACAGGTTTGATGGAACACGCAGACATCGCGCTCGCTGCCCTTCGCCTGCAACTCGACTGGGGAGCCGACGAGGCACTCGCCGACGCACCGATTGACCGGTTCGCCGGGAAGGAGCCGACCGCAAGCGATCGTGCCCCGGCTGTAGCGGGCGGTCACCGCGACCGACCGATGCCGGCAAGGCCGGGTCCGGCGGCTGCCCCGGCCTCCATTCTGGCCGCGGAAGCGGCGGCTTCCTCCGCTGCGACCCTCGCGGGCTTGCGCGCGGTTCTGGAACGGTTCGAGGGATGCAAGCTCAGGGACACGGCGACGTCACTCGTCTGGGCGGACGGCCCGGATGACGCGCGGGTGATGCTGGTCGGCGACGCGCCGGGACCGGACGAAGACAGGACCGGCCGGCCGTTTGCCGGGGCAACCGGCGATTATCTTGGCGCCATGCTCGGCAGCGTCGGGCTGACCGGCGCGGTGCGGCTGACGACCTTGCTTCCCTGGCGGCCGCCCGGCGGCCGGCCGCCGACCGACAGCGAAGTCGCCGTCTGCCTGCCGTTCCTGCTCCGGCACCTCGCGCTGGTCCGGCCGGATTTCCTGCTGATCGCAGGCCCGCAAGCCTGCTCGGCGCTGGCCGGCGACGCGGCGCGCAGAATGCGGCGCAAGGAGGCGCCCGCCTGGCTGGACGTGGCGATTCCCGGCCACGCGGACATACGGGCGCTGGTCATTCCGCCGCCCGGGGTGACACGCCGCACGCCGGCGGCGCGTCGGGACAGTTGGCGCGCGCTCTGCGCATTGGCGCGGGCGATGAACGGGCGCTGATCCGGGCTTATATCCGGCAAGCCGGGCCGTTCTTCCCGGCCGCGCCCGCCCGGGAAGGGCGGCGTGTCAGACAGGGAGCCGTTTCGCCATGGCCCGGATCGACGAAAGCCGCCCGCTCCTGCCCGTCGCGGTCGCGGTGCTGACCGTGTCGGACACCCGCACCGCGGCGAACGATACGTCAGGCGACGCGCTCGCCGACCGCATCCAGGGCGCCGGCCACCACCTCGCCGCCCGCCGGATCGAACGGGACGACGCGGCGGCAATCGAGCGGCACCTGCGCGAATGGATTGCCGACCCTGCCATTGACGTGATCCTGACGACCGGCGGCACCGGCGTCACCGGCCGCGACGTGACGCCGGAAGCGTTCGAGCGGGTGATCGAGAAGCGGATCGAAGGCTTCGGCGAATTGTTCCGGATGCTCAGCTTTCAGAAGATCGGCACCTCCACCATGCAGTCCCGTGCCCTCGGCGGCGTCGCGAACGGCACGTACCTGTTCGCCTTGCCGGGCAGCACTGGCGCGGTGAAGGATGCGTGGGACGACATTCTGCTCTGGCAGCTCGACAGCCGCCATCGCCCTTGCAACCTGGTCGAATTGATGCCGCGGCTGCGCGAGCAGCTATAGCCCTTCCTCGGCGGCCGCCTTCGCCGCCTGTTCGGCGGCCCGCTCGGCTGGCGTCAGCAGCCGGTCGGCCAACGTGCTGTAGAGCGGCCGGGGGCAGACGAGCCGGGAGACGACAAAGGCGAGAAACGCCGTCGCCATCAGCGGCACGACGATCGTCTGATTGTCCGTCATTTCCATGACGATCACGGTCGCGGTGATCGGCGCCTGCACCACGCCCGAGAAATACGCCGCCATGCCGAGCAGTACGACGGCGCCCGCCGGGGCCGCCAAGCTGTGCGACAGGACGTGGCCGAGCGTCGCGCCGACGGCGAGCGAGGGCGCGAAAATCCCGCCCGGGATGCCGCTCAGATAGGATGCGATGTTGGCGACCAGCTTCAGCAGCGGGTAGGCGGTCACGAGATCGGCGTGGCCCTCGACCGCGCTGCGCGCCTGCGCGTAGCCGGTGCCGTACGTTTCGCCGCGCGACAGGATGCCGACACCGGCGACCACCAGGCCGCAGAGTCCGGCGAACAGCACCGGCTGCCACCGGATCGCCCGTCCGAGCCAGCCCGGAAAGCCGCGCGCGGCCCGGATCAGCACGGCCGCGAACAGGCCGCCGGCAACGCCGCCGACGGCGCTGCAGACGAGCACGGCGACCCATCCGGTCCGGAGTGTCAGTTCCGCCGTGGTGTGGCCGAAATAGCTGTAGTTCCC
>JAFAXA010000170.1 GCA_019241425.1 Acetobacteraceae bacterium
CGACCCTCGCCGGCGCGTGCCCGGAACGCGCGCCCGCGACTATCTCGCGCTGTCGAAGCTCCGCCGGCCAGCGCCGGGGGCCACGGTTGCCGGCCTGCTCCGGCGGGACACGCTCTACCGGCGCCTGATCGAGCCGCTGGCGGTCGCCGCCCTCAATACCCGCCCGGAAGCGGGCGCCGCGACGCTGATGGCAACCGTCGTCAACGAAACGCTGGCCCAAGGCGGGGCTGCCTGCATTCCCTCTTTTCCCCGCCAGGGCTGGTCCGAAAGCCTGATCGACCCGGCGGTGGCGACGATCCGGGGGCAGGGCGGGGAACTGCACACCGGGCGCAGGGTCACGGGTTTGCGCATGGACCGAGGGCGGGTCGCCGCCATCGAAACGGCAGACGGTCCCGTCCTGCTCGGGCCGGGTGACGCCGTCATCTTGGCGGTGCCGCCCTGGATCGCGCCCACCCTGCTGCCCGGCGTACCGGCGCCCTCGGCCTTCGAGGCGATCCTCAACGTGCATTTCGCCGTCGACGTTGAACGGGGAGAGGCCGGATTTGTCGGCCTGATCGGCGGCACCGCCGAATGGGTGTTCAACAAGCCCGGGCATGTCTCCGTCACCATCAGCGCCGCCAACCGCCTGATGGACGAGGCCGCCGACCGAATCGCCGGCCTGGTGTGGCCGGAAGTATCCAGGGCGCTGGGCCTCTCTGGTCCGATGCCGCCCTGGCGTGTCGTCAAGGAAAAGCGGGCGACCTTCGCCGCGACCCCGGCGCAGGACCGGCTGCGGCCCGGAAGCCGCACACAATGGCCAAACCTCGCAGTTGCGGGAGATTGGACCGCAACAAACTTGCCGGCAACTATTGAAGGTGCAATCAGGTCGGGTCGTACCGCCGCCGGGATCGTCGCGGCGGGCGAAACCCGATTTGGAGAGTGATGCCCGCCGAAACCGACCTGCTGACGCCCCCCGTTGCGCACGCGGCTCCGCCGGTCGACTTGGAGGCGCTCACCGACGCCGTCGATCGGGCCGGGCAAGCGCTGCGCGGCCACCAGCAAGCCGACGGCCATTGGGTGTTCGAACTTGAGGCCGACGCGACGATCCCCGCCGAATACGTGCTGCTGGAACATTTCCTCGACCGGATCGAGCCGGCGCTGCAAGCGAAGATCGGCGTCTATCTGCGCGGTATCCAGGGCAGCCATGGCGGGTGGCCGCTGTTTCACGGCGGGCGATTCGACGTCTCCGCCAGCGTGAAGGCGTATTATGCGCTGAAGGCGATCGGCGATCCGCCCGATGCGCCGCACATGGCGCGTGCTCGCGAGGCGATCCTCGCGCATGGCGGCGCGGAGCAATCGAACGTGTTCACCCGCGCCCTGCTCGCCCTGTTCGGGCAGGTGCCCTGGCGCGCCGTGCCGGTGATGCCGGTCGAGATCATGCTGCTGCCCCGGTGGTTTCCGTTCCACCTGAGCAAGGTCTCCTATTGGACCCGCACCGTCCTCGTGCCGCTTCTGGTGCTGATGGCGCTGAAGCCGCGGGCGCGCAATCCGCGCGGCGTGAGCTGCGCCGAGTTGTTCCAAACGCCGCCGGAAATCATCCGCCACTGGATCAAGGGGCCGTATCGCTCGCGTTGGGGCCGGTTCTTCAAGAGCGTCGATGCGGCGTTGCGCCGGGTCGAGCCGCGTTTCGCGCCGGAACGCCGGCAGAAGGCGATCGAGCGCGCGCGCCAGTTCGTCATCGAGCGGCTCAACGGCGAGGATGGACTCGGCGCGATCTATCCGGCGATGGCCAACGCCGTGATGATGTTCGACACGCTCGGCGTGCCGCCCGACGATCCGGACGCCGCAATCGCCTGGGCCTCCGTGCGGAAATTGCTGACGATCGGCAAGGATCGCGCCTACTGCCAGCCCTGCTTTTCGCCGATCTGGGACACGAGCCTCGCCGGCCACGCCTTGGCCGAAGCGGAGGGCGTGGCGGTGCCCTCTCTCGATGCCGCCTGCGAATGGCTGAAACTGCGCCAGGTCAACGACGTGGTGGGAGACTGGGCCGATGCGCGCCCCGGCACACCCCCAGGCGGCTGGGCGTTTCAATACAACAACCCGCATTACCCGGACGTGGACGATACCGCCGTGGTTGGCATGTTGCTGCACCGAAACGGCAATCCGGCCCATGTCGGCTCGATCGCACGCGCCAGGATTTGGGTGATCGGCATGCAGAGCCGCAACGGCGGCTGGGGCGCGTTCGACGCCGACAACGACCACGACTACCTGAACCACATCCCGTTCGCGGATCACGGCGCGCTGCTCGATCCGCCGACCGCCGATGTCACGGCTCGCTGCGTGTCTTTCCTGGCCCAGCTCGATCACCCGGAAGACGCGCCGGCCATTGCGCGGGGCGTCGAATACCTGCTTCGTGAGCAGGAAGCGGAGGGCAGTTGGTTCGGCCGCTGGGGCACGAACTACATCTATGGCACCTGGTCGGTGCTGTGCGCGCTGAACGCGGCCGGGGTGTCGCCGAAGGACAAGGCGGTGCGCCGCGCCGTCGATTGGCTGCTTTCGGTGCAACGCGAGGATGGCGGCTGGGGTGAGGACGAGGAAAGCTACGCCGATGCGCCGCATGGCTGCTACCATGAGAGCACGCCGTCGCAGACCGCCTGGGCGCTGCTCGGCTTGATGGCGGCGGGGGAAAGCAAGCACCCGGCCGTTGCGCGCGGCGTCGCCTATCTGATGGCGACCCAGACTGTGGCCGGGGAATGGTCGGAGCTGCCCTACACGGCGGTCGGCTTTCCGCGCGTGTTCTACCTTCGCTATCACGGCTACAAGCTGTTCTTTCCGCTGTTGGCGCTCGCGCGCTACCGCAACCTCCAGCGCGCCAACGCCGGGCGCGTGGCGTTCGGGTTCTGAACGGTCCGGGCGTCGTCGTCGGACTACAGGCCGAAGCCCGGATCGCCCGCCGCCTCGGCTGGCCGGTCGCGGTGGGCGGCGGAACCCCGGAGGGCGCCGTCGCCGCCGTCGCCTCGCTGATCGGCCGGGGCGCGACCGCGATCCTGAGCTTCGGCCTGGCCGGCGGCCTCGATCCGGCGCTGCGGCCTGGAGCCGTTCTGGTGCCGAACCGCCTCTGGCTCGACGGCGCAATCGCACCGACCGACCCGGATCTCGCCGCGCGGCTGGGCGGCGCGACCGGACATCTGCTGTTAGCCGGCGAACGCGTCGCCGCCACCGCGTCCGAGAAGCGCAGCCTGCGTGCGTCGACCAATGCCGACGCGATCGACCTTGAAAGCGGCGTCGCCTGCCGGGCGGCGCGCGCGGCGGGCCTCCCTTTCGCCGCCCTGCGCGCCATCTGCGATCCGGCCGAGCGGAGCCTGCCGCCTGCGGCGCTGCTCGCGCTAGACGGGCGCGGCGCGGTCGGGATCGCGCCCGTCCTGCGCTCCGTTTTGCGGCAACCCCGGCAGCTACCGGTGTTGCGCGAACTCTCCGCCGACGCGTGGACGGCGCGCGCCGCCTTGCGCGCCCACGTGCGATCGCTCGCTCCCGGTCAGCGGACGGGGGCGCGGGCGATTTGATTGCGCTTCGTTAACGTGCAGGTCTTATCGAACACGCTCGTGCCAACGAGTGAGGTCCGGCCGTGTGGTTCCCCAAGCTGGGCAAGCAGGATGAGACCCGACTAAGTCGTACGCCGACCCGTCCGAGCGGGATGAGCGAGGCGGCCGGGCCGCACGGCTTTTCAACGGAAAAGCCCGCACCTGCGCTCGCACGTTCGTCCCCCTCGGCCGAGTATGCGCCCGATAACCGTCCAGAGCACCGGGCCGCACGGCCATCGCGAACGGATGCGCACGAAGCTGCTCGAACGCGGCCCCGACGCCCTCGCGGACTACGAACTGCTCGAAATGTTGCTGTTCTTCGTGCAGCCGCGCGGCGACACGAAGCCGCTCGCCAAAGCCGTCATCAATCGCTTCGGCAGCTTCGCCCGTGTTCTCGCGGCGCCGCAGGGCGAATTGTTCAACATGCCGGGCCTCGGCACGCACAGCGTCGCCGCCATCAAGCTGGTGCACGCATCCGCCTTGCGCCTGGCGCGCGCCGAGGTGATGGATCGGCCCGTTGTCAACAATTGGGACCGGCTGATGGATTATCTCGCGGCGGTGTTGTCAAGGGAAAAGACCGAGCATTTCCGCGTGTTGTTTCTCGACAACCGCAACCGCCTAATCGCCGACGAAGCGCAGGCGCGCGGCACGATCAATCACACGCCCGTCTATCCGCGCGAGGTCGTCAAGCGCGCCCTGGAACTGCACGCGACCGCGCTGATCCTGGTGCACAATCACCCGAGCGGCGATCCGACGCCGTCACCGGAGGACGTCGCCATGACCGACGAAGTGCGGGAAGCCGCGTCCGTGCTGTCGATCGCCCTGCACGACCACGTCATCATCGGCAACGGACGCTGGACCAGCTTCCGCAAGGAGGGCCTGCTTTAGCAGCTCCTAATCCGCTGCGTCTGCGATCTGGCGCTCTCTGGCCTTCTTCGACTTCAGCATCGTCATCGCGCGCTCGACGTGGCGGCTGAACACGTATTCGGCCGGGCGCTGATGTTCGAGCGAAATCTCCGGCGCCATCGGACCTTCCGTACGAATGCCGCGCACGGCTTGTGCCGCCGCCCGCCAGGGTTTGCGCACCGTCTCCATCACGGCCGTCGCCTCATAGCCGCTATGCACCATGCAATCGGCGCATTTTTCATAATTGCCGGTGCCGTAACGATCCCAGTCGGTCGTTTCCATCAATTCCTTGAACGTCTTCGCATAGCCCTCGCCGAGCAGGTAGCAAGGGCGCTGCCAGCCGAAATAGCAGCGGGTGGGATTACCCCAAGGCGTGCAATGGAATTGCTGATTGCCGGCCAGAAAATCCAGGAACATCGAGGACTGATTGAAGTGCCACTTGCCCTTCCAGGCGCCCTTGCCCTCGCGGCTGAAAATGCCCCGGAACAGGTTCTTCGTCGCCTGACGGTTCAGGAAATGCTGCTGGTCCGGGGCGCGCTCATACGCATAGCCGGGTGACACGCTAATGCCGTCGATCCCCATCGCCATCACGTCGTCGAAGAACGACGCGACCTTGTCGGGTTCCGCATTGTTGAACAGCGTCGCGTTGATGATGGTCCGGAAACCGGCCTGTTTCGCTTTGGCAATCGCCGCGACGGCGCGATCGTAGACGCCGCCCTGGCACACCGAGCGGTCATGCTCTTCCTTGCCGCCGTCCAGATGCACGGACCAGGTGAAATAAGGCCCCGGCCTGAACAGGTGCATCTTCTTTTCGAGCAGCAGCGCGTTGGTGCAGACGATCACGTATTTCTTGCGCGCGATCAGCCCCTCGACGACCTGATCGAGTTCCTTGTGCAGCAACGGCTCGCCGCCCGCCAGCACCACCACGGGCGCGCCGCACTCGTCGGCGGCCTCCAGGCACTCGGCGACGGACAGCCGCTGGTTCAGGATTTCCGCGGGATAGTCGATCTTGCCGCATCCCGCGCAAGCCAGGTTGCAGCGGAACAATGGTTCCAGCATCAGCACCAGCGGGTAGCGATGGTTACCCTGCAAATGCTGCTTGACGACATAGGCTCCGACCCGGAGCGCCTGACCCAATGGTACGGCCATACTCGTATTCCTATTCGTCGCTGACCTGCGGCGGAAACCGGAACCGAACGTTCTCGGCAACCCCGGCCCAGGTCGAAATGTCGATGTCACCAAATGTGCGCAGGCCCTCCAATACGCCCTGCACCAGTGTCTCCGGCGCTGACGCGCCCGCCGTCACGCCGATCTTGCTGACGCCCTCGAACCACTCCGGGCGGAGATGGCTCGCGTCGTCGATCAGATAGCTCGATCGTCCCAATTCCTCGCCGATCTCCCGCAGCCGGTTTGAATTCGAGCTGTTATGCGAACCCACGACCAGAATGACGTCGACCTCGCCGGCCAGCTCCCGGACCGCCTGCTGCCGGTTTTGCGTCGCATAGCAGATATCGCGCACGTCCGGCCCGACGATCGTCGGAAACCGCTGCCGCAACGCCGCGATGATTGCGCGCGTGTCGTCGACCGACAGCGTGGTCTGCGTAATATAAGCGAGCGCCCCGGGATCGGCCACCTCCAGCCTGGCAACATCCGCGACGGTTTGTACCAGATGTACTTTGCCGGGAATCTGCCCGATCGTGCCCTCGACCTCCGCGTGGCCGGCATGTCCCACCAGCACGACCTCGCGGTTCTGGCCGGCGTAGCGCCGGCCTTCGATATGAACTTTCGCAACCAGCGGGCAGGTCGCGTCGATGACGGGCAGCGCGCGCTCACGCGCCACCTCCTCCACCCGCTTGGCGACGCCGTGCGCGCTGAAGATCGTGATCGAACCCGGCGGAATTTCCTCGATTTCGTCGACGAAAACAGCGCCTCTGGAACGAAGATCCTCGACGACATGCCGGTTATGCACGATTTCGTGTCGAACATAGATCGGCGGTCCGAACTTCCTGAGCGCGCGCTCGACGATTTCGATCGCTCGCTCGACTCCGGCGCAGAATCCGCGTGGTTGAGCTAAAAAGACCTGCCGTTTCGTAGCGGCCGTTAGAATCGGCGCGGAGACATGATGCGGCGAGGCGCCGTCTCGGTTCTCTGTCCCGGTCCTGATGGGATGCCTCCTCGGGTCGTTTCAATCAGCCGCGTGCGTGCAGGAACTTTGCGCAAATCGTCGGGATTCCTTCGGTTCCGGCCGGTCGATCGCGCGTTGGGGCTTCTACAGCGCGGCTGCAGAGAATGCCACAGGGTGCGCGGGAAGCCGTGACTTTTGGGCAACAGAGCGGAGGCGGTTTGCAGACGGTGGCTGGAACGGGCAGGAGGCATGCTACGTGGCTTGCTTCCGTAACACAGATCACCATTCCGGTTTTGCGGGCGCGAACGAACGGCAGGAGTTGGACGAGACGGATGAGCCCTCTGAGCACCCCCCTGCTGGACCGGGTTCGTTATCCGGCCGATTTGCGCAATTTCTCGGCCGAGCAGTTGCGGCAGGTGGCGGACGAGTTGCGCGCCGAGACGATCGACGCGGTGTCGGTGACCGGCGGGCATCTCGGCGCCGGGCTCGGCGTGGTGGAGCTGACCGTCGCGATCCACGCGGTGTTCGACACGCCGCACGACCGGCTGATCTGGGACGTCGGCCACCAGGCCTATCCGCACAAGATCCTGACCGGGCGGCGTTCGCGCATCCGCACCCTGCGCCAGGGCGGCGGGCTGTCGGGCTTCACCCGGCGGGCGGAAAGCGAATACGACCCGTTCGGGGCGGCGCATTCCTCCACTTCCATCTCGGCCGGGCTCGGCATGGCGGTGGCGCGCGACCTCAAGGGCGAGACCCCGGAGCAGAACATCATCTGCGTGATCGGCGACGGCGCGATGAGTGCGGGGATGGCGTATGAGGCGATGAACAACGCCGGGGCGCTCAAATCGCGGCTGGTGGTGATCCTCAACGACAACGACATGTCGATCGCGCCGCCGGTCGGTGCGATGAGCGCCTATCTGTCGCGGCTGATGTCGTCGCGCTCGTTTCTCGGGTTGCGCGAGCTTGCGGTGCGGATGGCCAAGCGGTTTCCGCGCGGGATCGAGCGGACGGCGCGGCGGGCGGAGGAGTATGCGCGGGGGATCCTGACCGGGGGGACGCTGTTCGAGGAGCTTGGGTTCTACTACGTGGGTCCGATCGACGGTCACAACCTCGACCACCTGCTGCCGGTGCTGCGCAACGTGCGCGACGCCGACGACAGCGGGCCGATCCTGCTGCACGTGATCACGCGCAAGGGGCACGGCTACGCGCTGGCGGAGGCGTCGGCGGACAAGCTGCACTCGGTGGCCAAGTTCAACGTGGTGACGGGCGAGCAGGCGAAAGCGCCGCCCGGTCCGCCGTCCTACACGCGGGTGTTCGCCGACGCCTTGATCGGGCAGGCCGAGCGGGATCCGCGGGTGGTGGCGATCACCGCGGCGATGCCGTCGGGCACCGGGCTGGACCGCTTTGCCAAGCGCTTTCCGGAGCGCTGCTTTGACGTCGGCATCGCCGAGCAGCACGCGGTGACGTTCGCGGCCGGGATGGCGACGGAGGGGTTGCGGCCGTTCTGCGCGATCTACTCGACGTTTTTGCAGCGCGCCTACGATCAGGTGGTGCACGACGTGGCGATCCAGCGCCTGCCGGTGCGGTTCGCGATGGACCGGGCGGGGCTGGTTGGTGCGGACGGGGCGACCCATGCCGGGAGCTTCGACCTCGCCTATCTCGGCTGCCTGCCGGGCTTCGTGCTGATGGCGCCATCGGACGAGGCGGAGCTCGTGCATATGGTGGCGACCGCGGCTTCGATCGACGACCGGCCGAGCGCGTTCCGCTATCCGCGCGGCGAGGGAATGGGGGCGGCGCTTCCCGCACGTGGGGAGATGTTGCC
>JAFAXA010000283.1 GCA_019241425.1 Acetobacteraceae bacterium
TTCACGACGGCGGCGATCAGCCCGCTTTCGTCGGCGATGCTCGCGCGGGCGGAGGCGCTCGACAACACGTATCTGCGCACCGGCGGTGGACCGCTCACGATGGCGGGCGGCCAGCTCTGGTTGCGTCAATCGGATCGGCAACTCACCCCGGAAGGGGTCGCGATCATCCACGCGCATGGCGTCAATCTCGCGGACGATCGGCTAACGGCCAACGAAGTCAGCGTGTTCCGGCTCGACGGCGAAGACCGGTTTCTCGCCCGCATCGAAGCGGCCCGGGCGACCTTGGCGGGCAGCGACTGGACGCTCGAGGATGCGCGTGTCATCCGGGCCGATCGTCTGCCCGAACCGCCGGTCACGTTTCGCCTGCCGACCGACCTGACCGTTTCGCGCGTGCAGGAAAGCTTCGCCTCGCCCGATACGCTGTCCGTCTGGGCGTTGCCGGATTTCATCGCGCTTCTGGAGCGGTCGGGCTTCTCGGCGATCCGGCATCGCCTGCACTTCCAGGAGCTGCTGGCGCTGCCGCTGCTGGCCGCGACGATGGCGCTGGTTTCGGCCGGCTTCTCCATGCGCTCGTCGCGGCGCGGGGGCGTCGCCAAGATGCTCGGCAGCGGGGTCGCCGCCGGCTTCGTGCTGTTCGTGGTGTCGAAGGTCGCGGCGGAGTTCGGGCAGTCCGGCGCCTTGCCGCCGCTGATGGCGGCGTGGGTTCCGGCGGCGTCCGGCTTGATGCTCGCGGTTGCCTTGCTGCTACACGTGGAAGACGGTTGAGCATGCGCGATCGGCTCCTCCGCGGCTTCGGCGCCGGCGCGGCCCTGTTGCTGTTCGCGCTGCCCGCATCGGCGCAGCTCAACAGCCTCGCGACCATCGGCGGCAAGCAGCCGATCTCGTCCGACCAGCCGGTCGCGTTCACCGCGGATTCGGTCAGCTATGATCGCGAAAAGGGCATCGTCACCGCGACCGGCCATGTCGAGGCTTGGCAGAACGATCATGTCTTGCGCGCCGATCAGATCACCTTCGACCGCAACACCAATGTCGCAGCCGCGAGCGGGCATGTCGTGCTGCTGGAGCCGGACGGGCAGGTGTTGTTTTCCGACTACGCCGAGTTGAGCGAAGGCATGCGCAACGGCGTGCTGCGCGGCATGCGCGCGCTGCTGGCCGAAAACGGCAAGCTCGCGGCCAATGGCGGCCGCCGCACCGAGGGCAAGATCAACGAGCTGAGCCGCGTCGTTTATTCAACCTGCAATCTGTGCAAGGAGGACCCGACGAAGCCGCCGCTGTGGCAGATCCGCGCGCTCTCGGCCGTTCAGGACGTGGAAAACAAACGCATCGAGTATTCGGATGCGGAAGTCGAAATGTGGGGCGTTCCCGTCGCCTATTTTCCGTATTTCTGGCACGCGGATCCCTCCGTGAAGCGCGCAAGCGGCCTGCTCATTCCGTCGATCGGCGTGTCCAGTCACATCGGCGAGTTTGCGTCCGTTCCGTATTATTGGGTGCTGGACGATCAATCCGATCTGACGATCACGCCCATGCTGACAACCAAGGCCGGCCCTAACCTCGATCTCGGCTATCGTCGCCGTTTCAACGACGGCGAGCTGAACCTGAACGGCTCGGTCGGTTCTCTCAACGGCGATCTGCAAGGACTGATCGACGCCAAAGGGCGCTTCACCTGGAATGACACCTGGCGGTATGGGTTCGATCTCGAACGCGCCTCCACCGCGACCTATGTCACGGATTTTCACCTCAGCCCCTATATCAGCGGCTCGCCCGATCTGCTGACCAGCCAAGCTTATCTCGAAGGCTTCGGCCAGGGCGCCTATGCGCGACTCGACACCAAATGGTATCAGGGCCTGACGACCAGCATCGTCGATGCCAAATTGCCGATCGTGCTGCCGCGTTATGAATACAGCTATTTCGGCGAGGTGGATCGCTTTGGCGGACGCCTCAGTGTCGACACGCAGAACTTCAACGTCGTCCGCAACCAAGGCACCAACACGCAACGCGCCAGCCTGACGGTGAATTACGAGCGTCCATTCGTCGGACGCCTCGGCGATCTGTGGTCCGTCACGCTGCATAACGATGCCGCCGCCTACAACGCGACCGACCTCGATCAGCAGCCGAATTACAGCACGCTCGGTTCGAACACGACGGCGCGGGCGCTGCCGCAGGTCGCGGGTGATTTCCGCTGGCCGTTCGCGCGGGATTCGGGCGCCTGGGGCACGCAAGTCATCGCGCCCCGTGTGCAATTGATCGTGGCGCCGAACGCCGGCAACAGCCAGTTCAAGGACATCCCGAACGAGGACAGCCTCGATCTCGAATTCACGGACGCCAACCTGTTCAGCTTCAACCGCTTTCCGGGCATCGACCGGCTCGAGGGCGGCACCCGGCTCAACGCCGCGATGCAGGGCTCCTGGTTCCTGAACGGCACGATCCTCGATGGCATGATCGGGCAATCCTACCGGACGGAGAAGAACCTGGCTTTCCCGGTCGGATCGGGACTGGAAGGCACAACATCCGATATCGTCGCGCGCGCGACCTTCTCGCCGACCGAGTGGCTCGACCTCACCTATCGGACGCGCCTCGACAAGAATGACTTCAAGACCCGGTTCGCGGACGCGGTCGCGAGTGCCGGCGTGCCCAAGCTGCGGGTCACCGCGGGATACCTGTACAGCACGTTCAATCCCTACATGTATTACGACAACCCGCCGCCGCCCTCTCTGGGTTCAAGCTTCTATACGCCGCGCGACGAAATCACCCTCGGCGCCTCGACCACCTGGGACCACTACCGGGCCAGCGTCTATGGACGCCGTAACCTGTCCACCGATCAGTTCGTCGCCATCGGCGCCGAGGGCGCCTATGAGGATGAATGCTACATTTTCGACGTGAAGTTCTTCCGGCGCTATACGTCGATCAATGGCGACAGCGGCTCGACCACGGTCTTGTTCCAGATGACCCTCAAGACCGTCGGTCAGTTCGGCTTCCACGCCTTCTGACTTTGGGAGCAACCCCACTCCGATGATGTCCCGCGTCCTCCTGTTTGCGTCCGTTCTGACCGCGGCCGCTTCGGCGCCGATCCGGCACCCGACCTACGCGGCGACCGCACCGGCTGCGAAGCCGCCCGCGGCGAAATCCGACGCCGCGCCGGAAAGCAGCATCGTCGCGGTGGTCAACGGCGACATCGTGAGCCGGGAAGACGTCGCCAATCGCGGCCGGCTGTTCGCCGTGTCGACCGGTCTGCCCGCGACCCCGGACGTGCTCGACCGCCTGAGGCCGCAGATCACCCGCCAGTTGGTGGATGAGCGGTTGCGCCTGCAGGAAGCGCAACGCCGACACGTGATCGTCACCGACGCGCAGATCGCGGCGGCGATCCACCAGATCGAAGAACGCAACGGCATGCCGCCCGGTGCGCTGCAGGCGAAGCTCCGCGCCGACGGCATCGGCCCGCGCACGCTGATCGCGCAGATCAGGGCCCAGCTCGCCTGGACGCAGGTACTGCGCCAGCAACTCGGCGAGGGCGCCAACGTGGCACAAGCCGACGTCGCCGACCGGCAGAGGGCGCTCCAGCAACAGACCGGCAAGCCCGAATACCATTTGGGCGAGATCTTCGTATCCATCGAGGACCCGGCGAACGCGGCGGACGCGCAGAAATTCGCCGAAACGATCATCGGCCAGCTCCGGGCAGGCGCGCCGTTCCCGGTCGTCGCCGCGCAATTCAGCCAAAGCCAGACCGCGTTGCAGGGCGGCGATCTCGGATGGGTGCAGCCGAACGGTCTCGATCCGGAAGTGGCGCGGATCGCCGAAGCGATGCCGGCCGGCGCCGTCAGCAACCCGATCCGTGTGCCGGGCGGCATTTCCATCATCACCTTGCGCGGCAAGCGTGAGATCGGCCGTGACATGGCGACCATGCTGTCGTTGCGCGAGGTGTTCCTTCCGTTCAGTGCGCCGCTCGATCCCGAGCATCCGAACGACCAGCAGCGCCAGACGCTCGAAAAGGCGAAGGCGATCGGCGCCAGCGTGCATAGCTGCGACGCCATGGAGGCGGCGAACAAGAGCGCCAATTCGCCGCGTCCGGCCGATCCTGGCCCGGTCCGGCTGGAAAGCGTCAGCCCGCCGCCGTTCCGTGCCATGCTGACCTCGCTGCCGATCGGGAAGGCGAGCCAGCCGCTGGTCGCTCCGGACGGGATCGCGGTCGTCGTCGTTTGTTCGCGCGACGAAAAGAACCTGGCGGAGCTGTCGCCGGACGAATTGCGCAGCCAGATCCTGTCGGAGCGGGTCGAATTGGCGTCGCGGCAATTGCAGCGCGATCTTCGCCGCCGCGCGAATATCGACGTCCGCGGAAGCAGCGGCGGCGCCTGACGGCGGAGTTTTGTGATCGGCGACGGCCTGCCGCCGCTCCGGGAGGTCATCGCGCGGCACGGCCTGCTCGCCCGCAAATCGCTCGGCCAGCATTTCCTGCTCGATGCAAACCTGATCCGCCGCATCGTGCGGGAAGCCGGCGATCTCGCCGGCCGTCACGTCGCCGAAATCGGGCCGGGGCCGGGCGGCCTCACCCGCGCCTTGCTGGAAACGGCGGCGGCCAGCGTCACCGCGATCGAAATCGACCCGCGCGCCGCCGCGGCCATCCGGGACCTCGCGGCGGGGAGCGGCGGCCGGCTGCGGGTCATCGAGGGGGACGCGCTGCGGGCGGATATCGCCCAGCTCCTGCCCCCGCCGCGCCGGATCGTCGCCAACCTGCCCTACAACGTCGCAACGCCGCTGCTGCTGGGCTGGCTCGCCCACGCCTCGGCCTACGAGGCGATGACGCTGATGTTTCAGCAGGAGGTCGCGGAGCGGATCACCGCCCCCCCTGGATCGGCGGAATACGGGCGGCTCGCCATTCTCGCGCAATGGACCTGCGCCGTGGGCCTCCGCCTCCGCATCCCGCCGGCGGCCTTCGTGCCGCCGCCACGCGTCTGGTCGGCGGTGGTGTCGTTGCAGCCGCATCCGAGCCAGCCGCCGCCGGCGCTGTTCGCCGCCATGGAGCGCTTGACGGCGGCGGCCTTCGGGCAGCGGCGCAAGATGCTGCGGAGCGCCCTGAAGGCGATTAGCGGCGACGCCCTGCTCGCGACCGCGGATATCGATCCCACCCGCCGGGCCGAGACCCTGACCGTCCCCGAGTTCGACCGGTTGGCTCGGGCGCTGCTCCCCGCCATATCATCCGGCACCCCTGCCTGAAGGAGTCAGACCGATCGACACGGCGGAGATCATCGCGGCGCGGCCCGCGCTCCGGATGGACGCGATGGACGGCCTCTTGCTCGAAGGCGTGCCCCTCAACGCCATCGCGGATGCGCTCGGCACGCCGACCTGGGTCTACGGCGCGGGCACAATCCGGACGCGGCTCCAGCGGTTGCGGGCGGCGCTCGCCGGCGCGGGACTGGATGCGGAGGTCCATTACGCCGTCAAGGCGAACGACCACCTCGCCGTGCTCGCCGTGTTCGCGGCGGCGGGCGCCGGGGCAGACGTGGTGAGCGAGGGCGAGTTCCGGCGGGCACGGATGGCGGGTATCGCAGCCGCGCGGATCGTCTATTCCGGCGTCGGCAAGAGCGCGCGCGAG
>JAFAXA010000020.1 GCA_019241425.1 Acetobacteraceae bacterium
AGGCGCTCGGCTGCGGCGCCGGCGACCGGTTCGATCGCGGCAAGCTGCGCTACGGACGGGTTATCATCATGACGGACGCCGACGTTGACGGCGCGCATATCGCATCGTTGCTGATGACATTTTTCTACCGCGAACTGCCGGAGCTGGTCCGGCACGGGCATGTGTATCTCGCCCAACCGCCGCTGTACCGGCTCACGCAAGGCGCCAAATCGGTCTACGCGATGGACGACGCCGATCGCGCACGCAAGCTGCGCGCGGAATTCAAGGCGAACGCGAAGGTGGAGGTGAGCCGGTTCAAGGGGCTGGGCGAGATGCCGCCGGCGGCGCTCAAGGAGACCACGATGGACCCGGCGAAGCGCACCTTGCTGAAGGTGGTCGCGGCGGCAGAGGCGCGGGCCGCGACCAGCGATCTCGTGGAGAGCCTGATGGGCCGTAAGCCGGAGCTGCGCTACCAGTTCATCCAGGAACGCGCGCGCACGCTGGATGTCGAGGAGGTCGATGTCTGATGCGCGAGGCGCGCGCGCTCCGAGTTCGGCCGATATCCTCCGTCGTAGGTCCATACGGAGCGGCGCTTCCCTCTTGAGCTTGACCGATCACCGCCGGCGCTTCTGGAAGTATTGCCCGTAACATATGGAAAAATTCTTTCCATAGGTGCGAGTTCGCACACGTTGCCAACACTCGTTACGTGTTGCAATCTCATCAGTAGCTTTGGCTTCCGAGTGCCACGAACCCTTGCGGCAGTCGGCTCACGTCTGTTCGACTCAGTTCCGCCGCTTCTTGCACCGATTTTCATTGGCGGGACGATGCGACGCGGAGGGTGGGCTGAGCCGACTCGCTCTGATGGCGCGACGATTGTTTTGGGAGTAAAAATTGATGGCAACGGGTTATCTCGTTTGGAAGCCGAATGTCGCTGGTTCGTTCTCCGACCCCTTGAACTGGATCCCACAGGAGGCCCCGACGTCGGGTGTCGGCCAGACCCTCGACGTCAACAACGGTTACGTGACGGTTACCGGGGTTCCGCTGGATAATTACACGGTCAATCTGGATGCCGACACGAACCTGCAACTTATCAATGAAACAATTGGGACGGGAACAAAGATCCTCCAGGATAACCATAGTACGAACGTGTTCCTGTCCGGCAGTGTCATCAACGCAGGCGACATCGAGATTTCCGGCGCGGGAAGCAACAGTGCTTTCATGAACTTCAACTTCTCCGGCCCGGTTCAGTTCCAGAATACTGGAACCATCAAGGTGAGCGGCACCAAAACGATCGCTCAAATCAATCCGGGGAACGCCAGCGGCAACTTCCTGAATGAGAACCAGGTGACCGTCGATGCCGCTCGCCTGTTCATCAACGGGATTGCGATCAGCCCGATCGCGGGCAGTTTCTTCATCGCCGACAATGGATTGCTCGATCTGGCGGGCCCGACAAACAGCAGCGTCGATTTCAGTGACAATACCGGGCAGCTCGTGCTCGAGCACCCGGGATTCACGGTCGACGAATTGGGAACAGTGACCGGGTTTGTCGCAGGCGACACGATCAACATAGCGACGACCGGGCTCATCCCGGCGGGCAGCACGGTGACGCCTAACTTCGCAGGTGGCGTTCTGACCCTATCCGGCCCGAACGGGGTGTCGGTCGGCGCACTCCGGTTTGCGGGCAATTATGCGGCGTCGGACTTCAAGGTGGACACGACATCCCAGCCGAACCATCTGCTTCTAACAACCGACGTCCAACCGCCCCCACCACCGCCGCCACCGCCCGGCTCAGGATCGAACGCGACCGTTGAGTCCACCAGCCCGTTGCTGAACGAAAGCACGCATGGCTTTCGCGATGCGCACCTGACGCTCAACGGGACCAACAATGTCACGGTCGCTCTGAGCGACGCGACCATCCATGATTCCAACCTGCACGAGATCATCTTTCTCGACGGGAGCATGGTGTACGACAGTACTACCCCCAACGGGCGTTATGTCCCGGACCCACTCGCTTCGAGTGTGGCGCGACTTTATCTCGCATCACTTGGCCGTCCTCCTGAGCTTACGGGCGAACTCGGCTGGCTGAATGCGCTCAAAACCGGCGGAACCAGCCTCCTCGATGAGGCGAATGCTTTTTACAACAGCACGGAGTTTCAGCAGAAATACGGCGGGAGCCTGTCCAACACCGACTTCGTCAACCTGCTGTATCAGAACGTGCTGGGACGCCCCGCGGATCAGCCAGGCCTGGCGGGGTGGGTGAACCAACTCAATACCGGCACATCGCGGGCCCAGGTGCTGCTTGGCATAACCGACAGCGCCGAGTTCAAGGCGGCGACCTTCACCCAAACCGATCTGAACGGGATCGCCTTCTACGGCGGAGTTTACCACGTTTGATCCATCGCCGTTCGCGGGCAGGATTGACGGCTCACCCGCTTGCCTTGGGCGGAGAGTTGCGCATGCAATGACCTAAGAGGCGCGCACGGCCGCAATCAGGAACTCGCGATTGCCTTCCGGGCCGGTGATCGGGCTTGGTTCGATCCCGAGCACCGTCCAGCCGGGCAGCGACGACCACCACGCGCGCACCGTTTCGCAAACCCGCGCATGCACCGCCGGGTCGCGCACCACGCCCTTGCTGCCGACATCGGACGGCCCCGCCTCGAATTGCGGCTTGATCAGCGCAACGGCCCAGGCGCCCGGCGCGCACAAAGCGAGCGGCGCCGGCAGGACCGTCGCAAGGCCGATGAAGCTCGCATCGCATACCAAAGCGCCGATCGGATCTTCTATGGTGGATCGTGTCAGGTGGCGGGCATTGCAGCGCTCATGCACGACCACGCGCGGATCGGTGCGAAGCTTCCAGGCAAGCTGGCCGTGGCCAACATCGACCGCATGGACGCGCGCGGCGCCACGGCTCAGCAGCACGTCGGTGAAGCCGCCGGTCGAAGCGCCGACGTCGAGACAGATCCGGCCCGCCGGGTCGAGCGCGAAATGCCGGAGCGCCGCGTCGAGCTTGAGGCCGCCGCGCGACACCCACGGGTGATCCTGGCCGCGCAGATGCACGGGCGCGTCCGGCGCAATCAGGTCTCCGGGCTTGCCGATCCGCCGTTCGCCCGAGAACACCTTGCCGGCCAGGATCAGCGCCTGGGCGCGGCTGCGGCTTTCGCAAAGGCCACGCTCCACCAGGGCTTGGTCGGCGCGGAGCTTGCGCCCCCGAGCCGCCCGGCCGCGGCCTGCGTCCTGCGCGAGCGTTGCGAGGGTTGCGGGTTGCTCCGGCGGCGCGGCTTTGCGTGTCACCAATCGTCTTTAATCCAATGCTCTACGCTTGAGCATCTGGCAGCCCGTCGCTGGCGATCCGAGCCGTCGGTGCTCCTCCGGAGACGGTCTTACACCTGGTATTTGGGGCCGGGCATTTAACGGAGGACGTGCGCTCTCTCCTGGGTTCTTGCCTCCGACTCGACCGGACGTTTCGACCTCGAAATTCTTCTAGCCATCGCGCATCGGTTGCAGCGATATTTGATCCATGACCGCCGCCGCCCCGACCCAAACTCTAACCGACCGCTTCGCCTTTGCGGTCGAGCTGGTGTTTCGGGGCTTCTCGCTGAGCCTGCCCAGAAACCACGAGATGGCGCCGCTCGCGCTCTCGACCTGGAACCGGCTGAAGCGGCTGGTCGCCCGCTTTTCCGCCCTCGTCGCCGCCGTCGAGGCGGGGCGGTTTGCGACCGCGCGCCGCACCCCGGTCGCGGAACGGAAGGCGCGCCAGATTTCGCCGGAGAGCCAGGTTCCGGCGCAGACCAGGCGGGTGTCACCGCCCAAGGCATATGGCTGGCTGCTGGGCTTGGCACCCGACCTGAACACACGGATCGGCCGGGCGCAGATCGAGACCCTGCTCGCCGACCCGGCTCTGCTCGCGCTTCTGGCCCAGGCGCCGCAGGCGGGACGCATCCTGCGCCCGCTTTGCCACATGCTGCGCATCGAGGGGCCGGCGTGCCTGCAACTGCCGCCGCGCTCCCGGCGGCCCCGCCCTGGCCCTTCCGGTGCGGCGAAACCGGCGTGGGAGGCGCGGCCGCAGCGGCCGAAACCCGACTGGCTGCGCTGGCCGAAATCGCCGCCCTTGCCCCGGATGGAAAGGGCGCGCGAAGCCCGTCCGTGGCGCCTCGCCGGGACCGGGCCGCCCAACGACTGACCGGGCATTCTCCGCATCCATCACGAAGCCGCGCCTCGGGCCGGTACGGCCGGCCATAGCCGACTCCCGTATGCCTCTGCTATCGCGGCG
>JAFAXA010000225.1 GCA_019241425.1 Acetobacteraceae bacterium
CGAGCACGATCAGGTCGAAACGCTGTTCCCCCACCGGGCCGCTCACAACATCAGGCTGAGCGGATCCTCGACGATCGCGCGGAACGCCGCCAGCCACTCGGCCCCGAGCGCGCCGTCGACCGCGCGGTGATCGACGGACAGCGTGCAGGTGCAGACGGTCGCGATCGCGAGCGCGCCGTCCCGCACCACCGGCCGCTGCACAGCGGCGGCTATCGCGAGGATCGCCGCCTGCGGCGGGTTGATGATCGCCGCGAACTCCGTCACGCCATACATGCCCATATTTGAAATCGAGAAGCCGCCGCCCTGAAACTCCTCCGGCCTGAGCTTGCCGGCGCGCGCCCGCGAAGCCAGCTCCTTCATTTCCCCACTGATCGCGGCGAGACCCTTCTGATCGGCGCGGCGAATGATCGGCGTAATCAGCCCGTCCGGAACCGAGACGGCAACGCTGATATCGATATCCTCGAAACGGGCGATGCCCTCGTCGGTCCAGGCGGCGTTGACCGCCGGGACGCGGCGCAGCGCCAGGGCGGCGGCCTTGATCAGCATGTCGTTCACGGACAGCTTGAACCCGCCCGCGCCCTCGGCCGGCGATCGCGCGTTGAGATCGGCGCGCAGTGTCAGCAGCGCATCCAGCTCGACATCGGCCGACACGTAGAAATGCGGAACCGTCCGCTTGGCCGCGGTCAAACGCTCGGCAATCGTCCGCCGCATGGGTGTGTGCGGCACCAGGGAATGCGGCGCCAGGACCGCCAGCGCGCTCTTCGGTGCAGGCGGTGGCGTATCTTTTCCGTCGCTCGTCGCGCCACCGGGGCGGGTTGCGGCTTCGATATCATCCTTCACGATCCGGCCGCCCGGACCCGAGCCCTTCATCCCGGACAGGTCGATCCCGGCCTGCTTCGCCATCCGTCGTGCCAGCGGCGACACGGCGATCCGGCCGCTCTCCTGCCCGTCGCCGTCGATAACGGCGGGCGCGGGCGGCGGCGGCGCTTCCGCCCGCTGATTGTTGCCGTTGTCGTGCGGGGCCTGCGCAGGCGCCGGTGCGTCGGCCGGTGCTGCCGTGCCATCGTGCGTCGGTGCTTCCGGCTCCTCCGTCCCGGCCGCGCCGGAGTCCTGCAACTCCGCGATCGGCTCGTTCACCTTCACGCCTTGCGTGCCGTCAGCGACCAGGATCTTGCCCAGCACGCCATCGTCATTCGCCTCCACCTCCATCGTCGCCTTGTCGGTCTCGATTTCGGCGATGACGTCGCCCGAGCGGATGGCGTCGCCCTCCTTCTTGAGCCAGCGCGTCAAGGTGCCCTCGGTCATGGTCGGGCTGAGGGCGGGCATCAGGATATGCGTGGTCATGCGCGCTGTTCCCGGAACAGGTCAGAGGATGCGTTTCACCGCGTCCACCACCCAATCCGGCTGCGGCAACGCCAGTCTCTCCAGATTGGCGGCGTAGGGCAACGGAACATCGACGCCGTGCACGCGCTGCGGCGGCGCGTCGAGCCAGTCGAAGCAGTGCTCGATCACCTGCATCGCGATCTCGGCGCCGATGCCGGCAAACGGCCAGCCCTCCTCGACGGACACCACCCGATTGGTTTTCTTGACACTCGCAACGATCGTCTCCGTGTCGAGGGGCCGGAGCGAGCGCAGATTGATGACCTCCGCTTCGACGCCCTCCTCGGCGAGCGCCGCCGCCGCCTCCAGCGCGATGCCGACGGTGATGCCGAACGCAACCAGCGTCACCCGGTCGCCCGCCCGCTCGACCTTGGCGCGTCCGATCGGAACGGTGAATTGGTCATCGGCCGGACAGTCGAAGCTGCGGCCGTAGAGGATCTCGTTTTCCAGCACCACCACCGGGTTCGGATCGCGGATCGCCGACCGCAGCAGGCCCACGGCGTCGGCGGCGGACCAGGGCACGACCACCTTCAGGCCCGGAACATGCGCGTACCAGGAAGCGAAGCACTGGCTGTGCTGGGCGGCGACGCGCGCGGCGGCGCCGTTCGGGCCGCGGAACACGATCGGGCAACCCATCTGCCCGCCCGACATGTACAGCGTCTTGGCCGCCGAGTTGATGATCTGATCGATCGCCTGCATGGCGAAATTGAAGGTCATGAACTCGACGATCGGCCGGAGCCCCGCCATCGCCGCGCCGACCGCGAGCCCGGTGAAGCCGTGCTCCGTGATCGGCGTGTCGATCACGCGCTTCGGCCCGAACTTCTCGAGCATCCCCTCGCTGACCTTGTACGCCCCCTGGTAGT
>JAFAXA010000100.1 GCA_019241425.1 Acetobacteraceae bacterium
CGTGATCGTCTTGAGCCACTGCACCGAAATTTGGCCGGCCGGCGTGGTCACCGTCGCCCCTGGGAACAGCATCATCTTGTCCAGGGTGTCGAACGGGTAGGCCGACGAGGTCGCGGTCGTGCCGAGCAGCTGGTCCTGAAGGCCCTGGTGATCTTCCGGCCGTATCGTGATCTCGCCCGTGAAGGCGCGGAATTTCAGCCCGGACAGAGCGTTCGCCAGCGCTCCGCTGTCGGGCCAGGCGCCGTTGTTGTCCGCGATCGCCTTCTCGTAGCCGGCTTTGAGCGCCGCCAGCGCCTCCGCCATATGGTAGACCGAATAGATCGGATACTGGCCGGTCTTGTCGCGGAACGTCTTCAGGAACGCCGCATGCGCTGGGTCGGTCGCGCTCGGCGACAGGAAGTAGGCATCGCCGCGCGCGCCGACCAGCACGCCTTCCGGGAGCGTCTTGCCGAGGCGTTCGAGCGAGCTTTCACCGAGCGCGAGAACGAACGCGCTCCGGCGCAACAAACCGCGCTGCGCGGCTTGTCGGACGATCGTGTCCAGGTCGCCGCCCCAGGCGGTGGACAGGATCACGTCCGGATGCAGCGAACTGAGGCGGCTGATCTCCGTCGAGAAATCGGACGCGCCGAACTTCGGGAACAACTCGGCCACCACTTGTGTATCCGGTTTCAGCGTCAGCAGCGCCGTGCGGAACAGATCCCAGGAGTCGTGCCCCCACGCGTAGTCCTGGTTGATGACGGCGAGGGTTTTGAAGTCAGGGTGCTGCTTGAGCAAGTAGAGGACCGTCGCGAGCATCTCGGCCGACCCGTTGCCGATCGGCCGGAACACGTAGCGATACTTGGTCTCCTCCAGGACGCGCTGCGTGCCGCAATCCCACATCAGGTTGATCACCTTGAGGTCTTCCGCGAGCGGCGCCACCTTCTCGCAATCGCCGCTCGAGATGCCGGCCAGCATCGCACCGGGCTTTTCCGACTGCACCGTGCGGCGATAGTCGGCAAGGAACTGCTCGCCGCCCGCGCCCTCGTCCAGGTAGATCGCGCGCACCTTGACGCCGCCGATCCCGCCGCTTGCGTTCATCTGATCGATCAAGATGTCTGCGGCTGCCTTGGCCGGAATCCCGAACACAGACGCCGAACCGCTGAGAAAGGTTGCGATGCCGATCGGCAGCTCCGACGGCTTGTCGGCGGCCCGGGCCGGCCCACACAGCAACGCGCCCACGCACGCCGCCGCAACGAAGCTCCGCCTGATCATCCCTTGTTCTTCCCTCCCCGGTCGCGTGTTCAGCCCGGCTCGGCGCTCAAGGACTGCGCCGGGTCGTTTCGTTCTTGGCCAACCCGATCGGAGTCGGACCGGCCCTCGGACGTTAGCTCGTCGACACGCATCCGGCGACAAAGAATACGCACCCAGGATGAGGCCGGCGCCTCGCTATTGCGGCAGGAAACCGATGGAGATCCAGGGAACGGCGGCGACGATCAGCAAGCCGAGGACCAACACGCCGAGATATGGCCAGATGCGGAGCAGCGCCGCGTCCGGGTCGACCCGGCCGATCGTGCAAGCGGCATAGTAGCCCAGTCCAAACGGGGGCGCGAACAAGCCGACGCCCATCGCCAGGATCACCACCATCGCGTAGTGCACCTCGTGCACGCCGACCTGACGCGCGATCGGAAACAGCAGCGGGCCGAACAGCACCATTGCCGGAATGCCTTCGAGCACGCTGCCGAGCACGATGAAGGCGATGATGGAGATCAGCAGGAAGCCCCAGGAGCCGCCCGGCACCGCCGCCATCATCGCCGCCAGGCCATGCGAGAAGCCGGATTGCGTCAGCGCCCAGGCCATGCAGTTGGCGCAGCCGATGATGAACAGGATCGCGCCGGCGAGCGACGCCGTTTCGACCAGCATCGGAAAGATCCGCCGCAGATCGAAGCGCCGGTAAATGACGATGCCGGCGACGATCGCGTAGGCGATGCCGATGGTCGAAACCTCCGTCGCGGTGGCGACGCCGTTGACGACCGCCATGCGGATCAGCACCGGCAGGATGAGCGCCGGCAGCGCGATCAGGAAGGTGCGCAGCACGACCGAGAGCGGTGCCCGCTTCACGCCGCGCAGATTTTCGCCGCCGGCCCGCTGCCGCGCCAGCGCCGCGAGGCCGATCGCGAGCACGACGCCGGGCAGCAAGCCGCCCGCGAACAACGCGGCGATCGAGACGCCGGTCACGGAACCGATCGCGATCAGCACGAGCGAAGGCGGGATCGTTTCCGCCATCGCGCCCGCGGAGGCGAGCAACGAGACCATCTCCCCATCTTCGAGACCGCGCTTCCGCATTTCCGGAAACAGCACCGGCGCCACCGCCGCCATGTCGGCCGTCTTGGCGCCCGAGATGCCGGATACCAGCAGCATGGCGCCAAGCAGCACGTATTGCAGGCCGCCGCGCAGATGGCCGATCAACGACGCCAGGAACGCGACCATCGCCTTCGCCATCTCGGTCATTTCGATCAACTGGCCGAGGATGATGAACAAGGGCACGGCGAGCAGGATCAGCGAACTCATGCCCTCGTCGATGCGGCCGGGCAGCACGGCGAGCGGCGTCGAGGTCGTCGTCAGGAGATAGGCGGTGGTTGCGAGGCCGAAGCTGAACGCGATCGGCACGCCGAGCAGAACGCCGGCGCCGAGCAGCACGATGAAGAACAGCACCAGGTTGAGATTGCCCAGCGCGACGATTGGCCCGGCTCCGAAATAGATGCCGGCCGCGATGACGCCGAGCAGCGCGACGACCGCGATAATGTCGAGTACCTTGTGCTGCAGCAACCGGATCACGCAGAGAAGCAGCATCAGCCCGCAGCCGGTCGGCACCGCCGCAGCGCGGATCGAATCCGGCCAGCCGAGCGCCGGCGTTTCGACGAAGGATTGGTCGTCCATGTAGTCGAGCGCGGGGCCGATCACGAACACCAGAAACAGGCACGGCGCCGCGACCGCAAGCGTTTCCGCGAACGCGCGCGCGCGTGGCTGGAACCGTCCCGACAGCGTGGTGAGCCGCATATGCTCGCCCTTCCACAGCGCGAGTACCGCGCCGAGCATGGCGAGCCACAGGAACACGGTGGAGGCGAGTTCGTCCGACCAAACGAGCGGATGGTTGAACACGAAACGGGACGTCACACCGACCAGCAGGATACCGACCTCGGCCAAGACCGCGAGGGCGGCCGGTATGCTGACCGCGATGCCGATCCACCGCTCCGCCCGGAGCAGCCACGGACGGGGTGTGGCCTCGTCGAGCGTGGAAGCCGCCGCGACCTTCATGTCAGTGGCCCCACCACGTCCTCGAGCAATCGCCACGCGTCGTCGCCGAATTTCGCGCGCCAATCCTTGTAGAAGGTCGTCGTTTTCAGCTTGTCCCGAAACGAGGCGGCATCGGTGTCGACGAACTTCAAGCCCTTGGAGGTCAGTTCCTCCTGCAGCGATTGGCTCAGTTTGGCGATGTCGTCGCGTTCCTGCTTGCCCGCTGCCGTGAATTCCCGGCGCACGATCTCCTGCATGTCCTGCGGCAGCCGCAGCATCGCGCGGCGGTTGGCGAGGATCCAGTAGCCATCCCACACGTGGTTGGTGAGGCTGCAATACTGCTGCACTTCGAAGAGTTTGGCGGTGTAGATGATCGGCAGCGGGTTTTCCTGCCCTTCGACCAGCTTGGTCTGCAACGCCGAGTACAGCTCGTTGAAGTTGATCGGCGTCGGACCGGCGCCGAGCGCGGTAAACAGCGATGTCAGGATCGGCGCGGCAGGCACGCGGATCTTGAAGCCTTGCAGGTCGGCCGGGGTATGGATCGGCTTGGTCGAGGAGGTGATTTCGCGAAAGCCATTGGCCCAGATCGGCGATGCGGTCAGCAAACCGACCTTCTCGATTTGCGACTGGATGTAGGTGCCGAGCGCGCCGTCCATCGCCCGCCAGACCTGCGCCTCGGAGGTGAACGCGAAGCCGACATTGACGATGCCGGCGGCCGGCACGAGGGTCGCCAGGATCGAGGCGGCTTCGTTGAAGAACTCGACGCCGCCGTTGCGCACCTGCCCGAGCAAGTCGGTATCGGAGCCGAGCTGGTTGGCGGGAAACAACCGGATCTCCAGCCGGCCGCCGGTCGCTTCGCGGATGCGGTCGATCGCCTCCTGCGACCGCTTGTTGACCGGGTGCGTCGGGTCCTGGCCGGTCGCGAGCTTGTAAGTGAACTCGGCGGCGTCGCCCCGACGGGTAAGGATCGCAACCAGCGGCAGCGCCGCGCCGGCCGCACACACTGCGCGGCGGGTGAGCGCCGGTGAGCTGATTGCGTCGGTCAATCGGTTATCCTCCCTGCGGCGCTTGTGCGCTCGATTCTGTTCTTCAGAGCCAGGTCTTGATGCTGGCCGCCATCGCTTCCGCCGAAATGCCGTAGCGGGTGTGCAATGTGGGCAACGCGCCCGCATCGAGAAATGCGTCCGGCAGCGCCACTTGCCGGAACGGAACCGAAACACCACTCCGCATCAGCACGCCGGCGACGGCCTCGCCCAAACCCCCAACCACCGTGTGGTTTTCGGCAACCACGACGAGGCGGCCACGGCGGCGAGCCTCGCCGAGAATAGTGGCCTCGTCCAGGGGCTTAATGGTCGGACAATGCAGCACGGCAAGGCCGACCCGGTCCGCTTCCAGGAGCTTGGCCGCTTCCAGCGCCCGCATCGTCATGAACCCGGACGAAACGACCAGCGCGTCCGCACCGTCGCGGATGAGCTTGGCGCGGCCCAGCTCGAACGAATAGTCGTACTCGTCGAGCACCAGCGGCACGTTGCCGCGCAACAGCCGCATGTAGACCGGGCCGTCATGCGCCGCGATCGCCGGGACCGCCTGCTCCACATCGAGCGCGTCGCACGGGTCGACGATGGCGAGGTCCGGCATACCGCGGAAGATCGCGATGTCCTCCGTCGCTTGATGGCTCGGCCCGTAGCCCGTGGTCAGCCCGGGCAGGGCGCAGACGATCTTGACGTTCAGCTTCTCCTCGGCGATCGCGAGGCAGATGAAATCATAGGCGCGGCGGGCGGCAAACACCGCGTAGGTGGTTGCAAACGGCATGAAACCCTCGCGGGCCATGCCGGCCGCCGCACACATTAGAAGCTGCTCGGACATGCCCATCTGGTAGAAGCGGTCGGGATGGGCCTCGGCGAACACGTGTAGATCGGTGTATTTGCCGAGATCGGCGGTGAGGCCGACGATTTCGGGCCGGGTCTCGGCGAGTGCCGCGAGCGCGCGGCCGAACGGCGCCGGCTTGGTGCGCTGGCCCGGCGCCGCCAGCGAGGCGATCATCGCCGAGGTGGTGAGGCGCGAGGCGCCGCCCTGGCCGCCCTCTCCCTGCTCGCGAAGCCGGGCCGGCCGCTCGTATTTATTGCGCATCAGCTGACCCTCCCGGCGGCGAGGACTCGCAGCGCTTCCTGCCATTCCTGCGGTTCCACGCGCAGGAAGTGGTTGCGTTCCCGCTGCTCGAGGAACGGCACGCCCTTCGCCATCTTGGTATCGCAGATGATGACACGCGGCTTCGGCTCCGCAAGCGCGCGCGCCGTGTCGAACGCCGCAACCACCGCACCGAGGTCGTTGCCGTCGATCCGCTGGGCGTGCCAGCCGAACGCCGTGAAACGATCCGCGAGACCGTTCAGCCCGGTCACTTGCGACGAAGGGCCGTCCGCCTGCTGATCGTTGTAGTCGATAATGCCGATCAGATTATCGAGCTTCCAATGCGCCGCGCCGGACGCGCCTTCCCAAACCGCGCCCTCGCCGCACTCGCCATCCGAGAACAGGCAGTAGACAAAGGCGTCCGACTTCTTCCGCTTGAGCGCGAGCGCGTGACCGACCGCGATCGCCAACCCCTGGCCGAGCGAGCCGCCGCTGATCTCCATGCCCGGCGTGTACGTCGCCATGCCGGACATCGGGAGCCGGCTGTCATCGGCGCCATAGGTCTCGAGTTCGTCGGCGGGCAGGATCTCGGCTTCGATCAGCGCCGCGTAGAGCGCGATCGCGTAGTGGCCGATCGAGAGCAGGAAGCGGTCCCGGCCTTCCCATTCGGGATCGTGCGGCCGGTAGCGAAGCGCGTGGAAATAGGCGACCGCCAGCACGTCGGCGATCCCGAGCGCCTGCGCGATGTAGCCCTGGCCCTGCACCTCGCCCATGCGCAAGGCGTGACGCCGGATGCGATACGCGCGTTCGGCCAGGCTCGGCGCATTGGCCCGTTCTACCGGCGGTTTCATATCGTCCTCCCCAGTCGAGACCGCTCAGTGGATGAGCATGCCGCCGTTAACGTCGATCACGGCGCCGGTGATGTAGGCCGACAGGTCGGATGCGAGGAACAGATACGCGCCCGCGACATCCTCGGCGTCGCCAAGGCGGTTGAGCGGAATGCCTTTCAGGATCTCCGTCCGCATCGCATCCGTGAGCTTGCCACCGGTGATGTCCGTTTGGATAAGGCCCGGTGTTACGCAATTGACGCGGATACCGTCGGGCCCGAGTTCGCGGGCCATAGCTTTCGCGAGCCCGAGCACCCCCGCCTTCGCCGCCGAATAATGCGGGCCGCCGAACACACCGCCACCGCGCTGCGCGGACACGGACGACATGCAGACGATGGAGCCGCGCTGACGCTCCCGCATCTGCGGGATGAAGGCCTGGCTGAGAAACAACACGCCGGTCAAATTGACGTCGATGATCCGCGCCCAGTCGGCGCCGCTGATGTCCATGGTTTTCACAGGCTGGGTGACGCCCGCATTGTTGAGCAGGATGTCGGTGCCGCCGAACGCGGCGAGCACATCCGAGGCGGCGCGTTCGCAGGCTTCGCGATCGGTCACGTTGCAGCCGAACCCGCGATGCTCCGGACCCAGCTCGCTTGCGGCCCGCTCGGCGCCCGCCGCGTCGATGTCGAGTATGGCGACCCGCGCGCCGTGCTCCGCGAAGAGGCGGGCGGTCGCCCGTCCGATGCCACGCTCGCTCGCCGCGCCGGAGATGACGGCGACTTTTTCGCTCAGCAGCATGAGCGCCCCCCCTGTTTCGTTGGCGTCGATCAGTGCCGCCTGGTCCGATCAATCACAAGCGAGAAGTTTGCATCGGCTGGTGAAATCGGCTCACCTGCGCCATGCCCCGTCCATTGCTGCTGTCCGGATTGCGGGTTTTCGAGGCCGTCACCCGAACGGGATCGTTCCGGGCCGCGGCTGCGGATCTCGGCCTCACCCCGAGCGCCGTCAGCCACGCCATGCGCGGCCTCGAAGGCGCGCTCGGCGCGAATCTCTGTCGCCGCGAGGGCGGCGAGATTCGGCTGACGCCGCAAGGCGCGACACTGATGTACTATGTCGAGCGCGGTTTTGGCGAATTGCAGCTCGGCATCGGCAGCATCATGGGGCCCGGACCGCAGACGCTGCGCCTGCACAGCGCGCCAAGCTTTGCCGCGACCTGGCTCGTGCCCCGACTACGGCGGATGCTGGCCGAAGTCGGCGGGCTGGAGGTCCGGATTGCGGCCAGCACCGAATACACCCGCTTCGTCGCCGATGAGTTCGACGCCGACATCGTGTACGGCGCCCCGACGCCCGAGCAGTATGGGACAGCGGGCCATCAGGGTGTCGTGATCCTGCCGCTCGGCACGGAAACCGTGACGCCGCTCTGCACCCCGGAACGCGCGGACGCCATCACCTCGGCCCGCAGCCTGTTCGCGCAGACTCTGATCGAGAGCGACAACAAGATCGTGCGCTGGCCCGCCTGGTTCGCGGCCAACGGCCTCGTGGCGCCCGAGCCGAACGGCCCGCGTTTCGATCGCAGCTTCTTGTCGCTCAGCGCCGCCGCAGACGATCTCGGCGTCGCGCTGGAATCGACGCGGCTCGCCGA
>JAFAXA010000127.1 GCA_019241425.1 Acetobacteraceae bacterium
TGCAACCAGTTGCGTCCACGCGAAACCGGCCCCGCCCCGATTGCCGCGCGGGGATACCGGCCGCCAGAAACGTTGCCGCTGAAAGCGGTAGGTCGGCAGCGAAACTTTGCGCCGGGCCGTTCCCCGGTAGAAGGCGCGCCAATCGCAATCGGCACCGGCGCCATAGAGCGCTTGGAAAGCGCGGAGCAAGTCGCTCCAGGCAAAGTCGGGCGACGCACCCAGCAAAGCGGGCCAGCCCATCGCGGAGACGGGAGCGGCATCGGCCGCCGTGCCGAGAACGACGCCGAAATCCGCCCCCGGCGCCCGGGCCGCGTCGGCGATTTGCGACGGTGCCAGCGCGGTTACAGCCATCGCCGGCGATGGATGGAGATCGGCAGCCGCAACCACGCCGGAGCCGACCCCGAATGCGGCAACAGGCGTGAGACCCAGCGACACGCAGAACCGGCCGAGAGCGCGTTGCAGGCTTGCAGACTCCGCACCCGGCACCGCCGGCCCGGTCGACGGATCGTTGCAAATCGCCGCGAATGGCGGACACGCCGCGCTCAACGCCGCTAGGTAGTCTGCCGCCCTCTCGATCCGCGCCGGACAAAAAAACGCTAGCTGCGGCGCACTGACCGAAGCGGATGCCGGCGCGTCCGTTGCGCTCCGCGCCAACCAGGCTTCCAACTCCGCCGCGAGTTCACGCCGATCACGCGCGACCAGGGCGAGCCGGTGCCGGTGATGGGCACGCCCGGTCGCCGCCGAGTAGCAAATATCGGCCAAGGAGTGGCCGCCAGCCCGAAGCCAGGCGCGGTAGCTTTCGGCGAGCGCATGCAGCGCCGCCGCCGAGCGCGCGGAAAGCACGAACAATTCGTCCCGTTCGGGCGATGAGTGCTCGACGGCGAGGGGCGCCGGCGCTTCTTCCAGCACCAGATGCACATTGCTGCCGGAAAAGCCGAACGAGCTGAGCCCCGCCCGGCGCGGCCGGCCACCCGGCCGCCAGGGCGTCGGCGCGGTGACCACCGACACGGGCAGGCTCTGCCACGCGAGGTGCGGGTTCGGCACGGCCAAGTTGCGGTGCGGCGGCAGTGTTTCGTGTTGCAACGAAAGCACCACCTTGGCGAGCCCGGCGAGGCCCGCCGCCGCTTCGAGATGGCCGAGATTGGTTTTAACCGAACCCACCAGCAGCTTGCGGTCCGGCGCGCGGCCCGGCGAATAGGCGGCGGCCAGCGCTCCGACCTCGATCGGATCACCGAGCGCCGTGCCGGTGCCGTGCGCCTCGACGTAGTCGATATCTGCTGGCAAAACTCCGGCATCCCGCAACGCCGCCGCGATCACCGCTTCCTGAGCCGGCCCATTCGGCGCCGTCAGCCCGGCGCTGCGACCGTCGTGGTTGATCGCGCATCCGCGAATGACGGCGAGCACGCGGTCCCCGGACTCGGTCGCATCACGCAGACGCTTCAGCACCAGCGTGACGCAACCCTCGCCACGCACATAACCGTCCGCGGCGGCGTCGAATGTCTTGCACTGCCCGTCCCGCGCCAGCATGCGCGCGTGGCTGAAGCTGATCGTTGCCTCCGGCGTCAGCACGAGATTGCTGCCGCCCACGATCGCCAGATCGCATTCCGCGCGGCGCAGGCTGGTGCAGGCGAGATGCACGGCGGCCAGCGAAGACGAGCAGGCGGTGTCCACGACCAGGCTCGGCCCGCGCAAATCGAGCGCGTAGGAGATGCGGCCGGCGGCGATGCTCAGCGCCACGCCGAAGCTGGAATAGGCGTCGATGTCGTCGCGCTGCTCAAGCAGCAAGCGCCCGTAATCCGAGTTGGACAGGCCGACGAACACGCCGGTCCGGCTGCCGGCAAGCGCGGTCGGCGGAATGAGCGCGTCCTCCAGCGCTTCCCATGCGAGTTCGAGCAGCATTCGCTGCTGCGGATCCATGCTTTCCGCTTCGCGCGGCGTGATGCCGAAGAACGCCGCGTCGAACTGCTCGACATCGTTCAGGAAACCGGCGTGGCGGCTATACGTCTTGCCGGGCGCGTCGGCGTCCGCGTCGAACAGCGCGTCACTGTCCCAGCGTTCGCGCGGCGTGCCGCTGATGCGGTGTTCGCCTTCCCGCAGAACCTCCCAGAACGCGCCTGGAGATGCGATCCCGCCCGGCAACCGCACCGCCATGCCGACGATCGCCAACTTCTCGGCGTCGCGCGATGGGGCGGCCGCAAGTTGCGCGCGCAACCGCCGGATCTCGATCAGCGCCCGCTTGACCGGAGTAAGCGTTTCGCCAGGGGGAAGGGTGTCAGGCATCAAGTTCCTCGAGTTCCCGCCGCAGCATCGCTTCCGCGTCGGTTTCGGACAGCCCGGCGATGAACGCGGCGTCGTCCGGCACCGGCGCGGCCGGAGATGCATCCGCAAACAATTCCGTCCCGATGCGATCGCACAGGACGTCGAGCGTCGGGTAATCGAGCGCGACCGTCGGCGGCAAACGAACTCCGAGCGACTTCACCAGCGCATTGCGGAGTTCGACCGACATCAGCGAATCGAGTCCCCGCTCCTGCAACGGCACCGACGCGTCGATCGACTGGGGATCAGCGATGCCAAGCACCCTCGCCGCCTGCTCCGCCAGATGGCCGAGCAATGCGCGACGACGGCCGCCGCCCGCAACGGCGCGCAGCGCCTGCACGACATCCCGTTCCGTCCCGGTCTCGGTCTGTTCGGGCCTAATCTCGCGGAAGAACGGATCAGCCGCTTCCTGCGGGTGCGCTTCGAAAAACGCGCTCCAGCTTCGGAGCGGCAGCACGGCGGCTCCGGCCGCTTGGCTCGCCATCAACCGTTCGAGCTGCGCGAACGCAGCTTGTGCCGGCATCGGTTCAAACGCGCCGGTGCGGCGCCGCACGCGGTCAGCGGCCGCCATGCCGTCCGCCCACGGCCCCCAGGCGACGAACAGCGCCGGCGCGCCACGCGCGGATCGCGCACGAGCGACCGCCTCCATGCACGCATTGGCCGCGGCGTAGTTCGCCTGGCCCGCCGAACCGAGCACCGTCACCGCCGACGAAAACAGGATAAAGGCGTCGAGCGGCATCCC
>JAFAXA010000140.1 GCA_019241425.1 Acetobacteraceae bacterium
CGCGCAAATGGACCCGGTGCTCCGGCAGATCGCCGCTCGTGGCCTGATCTATATCGATCCACGGCCCGGCGCCGCCCCGCCCGCCGGGGTGTGGGGCCGCAGCGTGGATGTGGTGATCGACGAGCCGGCGAACCGGCCGGAAATCGACGCCAAGCTCGCCGAACTGGAGCAGATCGCCCGCGATCGCGGCAGCGCGCTCGGACTCGCGGGCGCCGTCCGGCCGGTGACGGTGGACCGGATCAATGCCTGGGCGAGCGGCCTCGGCGCGCGCGGGCTGGCGCTTGCCCCGGTGAGCGCGCTCGCGGAGCCGCCCCCGCCGGATCAGGAGGCCGAACGATGAGCATCGAAGGGTCATCGCTTCCATACCGGCCCAATGTCGGCGCGGCCTTGTTCAACCGGGACGGCCTCGTGTTCGTCGCGCGCCGCGCCGACATGCCGAATGCCGAGGGACCGGCCGGCGGCTGGCAACTGCCCCAGGGCGGCATCGACCCGGACGAGGATCCGCGCGTCGCGGTCCTTCGGGAGCTGGAGGAGGAGATCGGCACCGGACGCGCCGAAATCATCGCCGAGCACGATGAATGGCTCACCTACGATCTGCCCCCGGATCTGCTGGGGATCGCGCTCAAGGGACGGTACCGCGGCCAACGCCAGCGCTGGTTCGCGCTCCGCTTCACCGGCACCGACGCCGACATCCGCCTCGACCTCGACCCGCATCCCGAGTTCGACGCCTGGCGCTGGGTTCCGCTCGCCGAGCTTCCTGCGCTGGCGGTCGGCTTCAAGCGCCCGATCTACGAGGTGTTGGCCCAGGCTTTCGCGCCCTACGCCCGGCCGGGCTGAGCGCTCCACTGGCCTAAAGCCCTGCTTAATCCGGACGGCGGCGATCGTCGCTCTCCATCCTGCGCGACGATCCAACCAGGCCCCAGGCCATGCCGCGGACAGGCGGTGTGAGACAGGTCACAGCCTGCTTTCGAGATGACGGGTAAACCGAGCCCCACTTGTTCGTTTGAAACGGCATTTTGTCGCCGTCGGCTGTTTCGTCGACGGCAAGCGGCGGATGGCGATGCGATGCCGTTCGGCAAGTATTCGACCCAAAGGCCATTCTGCCCCGGGGAGAGCCCGGTGGTCCACAATCCTTCCGAGGGTAAACGACATGCTCGATCAACCGCAAAATCATGCCTCGATTTCTCTGCCGCTCGGGTTCCGGTTCGATGAAATCAACCCGGATAGGCGCGGCTCGGCGCCCGAGTTCACCCCGCCGCTCGGCGTTCTGTCGCATTTCTCCGGCAAATTTGTCGGAACCGGATTCAATCTGATTTTCCGGCCGAACAGCGGTCCGCCGACAACCACAACATTCCCAAAACCGGTCACCCCTCCGCCGCCGACGCCTCCGAGCGAGAACGTGCTGGAGCTCAATCTGACGACGGAGGCGCTTTCCTTCTCACCGCCGCTCGGGAACGTGCCGAACCGGGGCCTCGAAAAGCAAAACGACATTCGTCTGAACGGCGTCCCTTACGTCCAGCAGATCAGCGACGTCACCAATCCCGAGACCGGCAAGGCCGATGCCCACGAGGTCGCCATCCATTTCGAGCCGGGTTTATGGATGCACGTGCCAGCCACGACCACAACGCCCGTGCTGGGCGCTTCCCTCGCGCGCATGGCGTCGATCCCGCATGGAACGACAATCAACGCCCAAACACTGGAGCCAACCCAGACCATCGCCGGGCCGCCTGTCATACCCCCGGTGAACATCACGCCGTTTGTCATCGGCAGCAACCCGCCGAACCTTATTCCCTTCGCGAGCCAGAAGGCGGCAAATCAGGATACGCCGCGGATTCCGCAGGACCTGACCAAGTTCATGGCGGCGGGGACGATCACGCAAGAGATGCTGGACGACCCCAACACGGTGCTGCGCGACGCCATCGCCGGGAAAACGATAAAAGAAACGATCGTGTTCACGGTGTCCACCGCCCCGCAATCGCCCGAGTTCGGCGGTGGAACGGACAACATCGCGTTCCTCCTCGGCAATCCGGCCGGGACGGCGGCCAACGCCAATGCGGTGCAGATGACCGCGACGTTCTGGATCGAAACCGTGGAGCACACGATCACCATTCCGATCTTCAAGGCCGGTGATCTGCCGTTACGGATCGAAGCGCAGCCTGCGAAGGCCGGGCTTCCCACGCCGGTATTCCATGTGGAGCCGCCGCGCGATATCACCGCGCCGATAACGATCACGGTGACCTCGACCCAGATCCAGTATTCGCAGGTCGTGTTTCTGAACTTCGCCGGCCTCACCTGGCCGCACGTCTCGGTCGCGACGCTGGTGCCGGCCGAACCCGTACCGGTTCCGCCTTTCGCCTGGACCTGAACGAGTCGAGAAAAGGCCAGGAATAACGGCGGCAACATCTCCCCGTTGTTCCTGGCCTTCGCACGCGGCACCGGCGGCACCGGGGAAGCTCAGGGCCATTTCGCAACCGGCGGCAGGCTCATCAGGATCGCCTCCGTGTTGCCGCCGGTCTTGAGGCCGAACAGCGTGCCCCGGTCGTGGATCAGATTGAACTCCACATAGCGTCCGCGGCGGACGAGCTGGTGTTCGCGGTCCGCCTCCGTCCAGCTCTCGTCCATGCGGCGCCGGATAATCGCCGGATAGGCGTCGAGAAACGCGCCGCCCACGTCGCGGACGAAGCCGAAATCGGCTTCGGCATCGCCCGAGAAGAACTGATCGAAGAAAATCCCGCCCGCGCCGCGCGGCTCGCCGCGATGCGGCAGGAAGAAGTAGCGGTCGCACCACGCCTTGAACCGCTCGTAATAGGCCGGGTCGTGCCGGTCGCAGGCGGTTCGGAACGCCGCATGGAACGCGGCCGCATCCACGATCGCTTCGTCGGTTTCCGGCCGCATCGGCGTCAGGTCGCCGCCGCCGCCGAACCAGCCTTTCGTCGTCACCAGCATGCGGGTGTTGAAATGCGCGGCCGGCACTTTCGGGCTCTGCATATGCGCGACCAGGCTGACGCCGCTCGCCCAGAAGCGCGGGTCGCTCTCCGCCCCTGGAATGCTGGCCCGGAACTCGGGGCTGAACGCGCCCCACACCGTTGAAACGTTCACACCCACCTTCTCGAAAACGCCGCCGCGCATCAGGCTGATCGTGCCGCCGCCGCCGGGCGAGCCGTCGGCCGTCGGCCGGACCCAGGGTGTGCGGGCGAACCGCCCGGGAACGCGGTCGCGCCCGCCTTCCGCCCAGCGATCCTCGATCGCCTCGAAGGCGAGGCAGAGCCGGTCCCGCAATGCCTCGAACCAGCGTTGGGCGCGGTCCTTCAGCGCGTCGTGCGGCGGACGGTCCGAACCGGCTTCTGTGTCGGCCAAAGCGAAACTCCCGAGCGATCGGTCTGGGCCCGTGTTGCCGGGCGGTATGGCGAAACCTACAATCCGGCATGGGAACCGTCATGCGGGGCGGGGGCGGCCCGGCTGGACCCACTTGCCGCCCTGCTATACGTGACGACCTTGCCGTTGTCGGCACGTCCACTGACCGCCCTGCCCGGGCACGCTCCGAAGGTGATGAATGGCTGAACCGCTCGCCGCCGCCACCACGGCCCAACATGGCCAGCCCGACATCGTCTCCAAACGCGACTTTCTGAAACTGGTGACGATCTCCGGCGCGGCGATCGGCGCCGGCGCGTTCGCCTGGCCGTTCATCGCCTCCATGAACCCGTCGCGGGACGTGCTGGCGCTCTCCTCTGTCGAAGTCGACCTGACGCCGGTGCAGGCCGGGCAGGGCATCACCGTCGTTTGGCGCGGCAAGCCGATCTTCGTTCGCCACCGCACCGAGGCCGAGATCAAGGAGGCCGTGGATACGCCGCTGCAAGCCATGATCGAACCGGTTCCGGATGCCGACCGTGTCAAGCCGGGGCACGCCCAGTGGATCGTCGTCATTGGCATCTGCACGCATCTCGGCTGCGTGCCGCTCGGCAACAAGCCGACCGATCCGCGCGGCGACTATGGCGGCTGGTTCTGCCCGTGCCACGGCAGCCAGTACGACACCGCCGGTCGCGTGCGCCACGGCCCGGCACCGCTCAACCTGTTTTTGCCGCCTTACGCATTCGAAAGCGATACCAAGATCCGGATCGGCTGACGCCAGAGCCGACGCAACGTTTCCGGCACGGACCCGGGTCCGCGCCGGCCAGAGACCGAGGTGAGTGATGGCTGGTCTGTACAAGAGCGATTACGAAAATCCGGTGATCCGCTGGATCGATACCCGGCTGCCGATCTTCAGCCTGATGCAGAAGGAGTACGGGACGTTCCCGACGCCCCGCAACTTCAATTACTTCTGGAACTTCGGCGCGCTCGCGCTGGTCACGCTGGTGATCATGATGGCGACCGGCATCTTTCTCGCCATGAACTATTCGCCGAACACCGGCCTCGCCTTCGACAGCGTGCAGCGGATCATGCGCGACGTGAATTACGGCTGGCTGCTGCGCTACACGCACCAGAATGGCGCGTCGATGTTCTTCATGGTGGTGTATATCCACATCTTCCGCGGCTTCTATTACGGCTCGTACAAATACCCGCGCGAGCTGCTGTGGATGATCGGCGTTGTCATCCTGCTGCTGATGATGGCGACTGCCTTCATGGGGTACGTGCTGCCCTGGGGGCAGATGTCCTATTGGGGCGCCACCGTCATCACCAATCTGTTTTCGGCGATTCCGGTGATCGGGCAGACGGTCGTGACCTGGCTGTGGGGCGGTTTTTCCGTCGACAACCCGACGCTCAACCGGTTCTTCAGCCTCCATTACCTGTTGCCGTTCGTGCTGTTCGGCGTCGTGTTCCTGCATGTGGTGGCGTTGCACATCACCGGCTCGAACAACCCGCTCGGCATCGAGGTGAAGACACCGCAGGATACGCTGCCGTTCCACCCGTACTACACGATCAAGGACAGCGTCGGCCTTTGCGTGTTCCTGATCGTGTTCGCGGTCTTCGTGTTCTTCGTGCCGCACACGCTCGGCGATCCGAACAACTTCATTCCGGCGAACCCGCTGCAAACGCCCGCCGACATCGTGCCGGAATGGTACTTCCTGCCGTTCTACGCCATCCTGCGCTCGGTTCCGAACAAGCTCGGCGGCGTCACGTTGATGTTCGCCTCGATCCTCGTGCTGTTCGTGTTGCCGTGGCTCGACACCAGTCCGGTTCGCAGCGCCCGCTTCCGGCCGCTCTATCGTCCGTTCATCTTCGTGCTGGTGCTGTCGCTGTTCGCGCTCGGCGCGGTCGGTGCGCACAAGCCGGAAGGGCTGTGGGTGGTGCTTGGCCGGGTGTGCACTGCCTACTACTTTCTGCATTTCCTGGTGATCCTGCCGGTGCTGGGCGTGCTGGAACGGCCGTTGCCGCTGCCCGAAAGCATCAGCCGCCCGGTGCTCGGTCCGCCCGGTGGTGGCGGGCCGATGCCGGCCGGAGCCGCGGCGAAGCCGATGGAGAAGAGCTGATGCGATCGGTGAGACGCGCCACGGTCGCGGCCGCCCTGCTCCTCGCCGGGCTGTTCGGCATCGCCGCCGCCCAGGAAAGCGTGCCGCCGCCGAAGCAGGAATGGAGTTTCGGTGGCGTGTTCGGCACCTACGATCTCGCCGCGGCCCAGCGCGGATTTCAGATCTATTCCGAAGTCTGCTCCAACTGCCACTCGATGAGGCTGATGTACTACCGGGATCTGTCCGGGATCGGGCTCAACGAGGCGCAGATCAAGGCGGTCGCGGCTTCGGTGCAGGTGCCGGTCGGGCTCAACGATCAGGGCGAGCCGGTCAACGGGCCGGGCACGCCGGCGAGCCGCTTCAAGTCACCGTTTCCGAACGACCTCGCGGCGCGGGCGGCGAATAACGGCGCGCTGCCGCCTGATCTTTCGCTCATCGTCAATGCGCGCGAAGGCGGGGCGGACTACGTCTACGGAATCCTGACCGGCTACCAGGACCCGCCGGAAAACTTCAAGCTGCAGGAAGGGATGAACTACAACGAGTATTTTCCCGGGCATCAGATCGCGATGCCGCGTCCGTTGCAGGACGGGCAGGTGGAGTTCGCAGGCGGCGCGCCCAACGCGACGGCGGACGAAGCGCATGACGTCGTCACGTTCCTGGCCTGGACCTCCAACCCGGAGCTTGTTGAGCGCAAGCAAATGGGCATCCGCGCCGTGCTGTTCCTGACGCTGATGACGGGTCTCACCTACGCGGTGAAGCGCAAGATCTGGGCGGAGGTCCACTAGCCGGAAAGAGCCGCACATGATCGACCCCGTCATCGGCATCATCGGCGGTTCCGGCCTCTACGACATCGAAGGGCTGGAGAACAAGGCGTGGCAGCAGGTCGAAACGCCCTGGGGCTCGCCCTCCGACGCGCTGCTGTTCGGCACGCTCGCCGGTGTGTCTTGCGTGTTCCTGCCGCGGCACGGGCGCGGCCATCCGCTCTCGCCGACGCATCTGAACTACCGCGCCAATATCGACGCGCTGAAACGGTCGGGTGTGACGGACGTCCTTTCCTTGTCCGCCGTCGGCAGCCTGAAGGAAGAGCTGCCGCCCGGGCATTTCGTTATCGTCGACCAATTCATCGACCGCAGCTTCGCGCGCGAGAAAAGCTTCTTCGGCGAGGGCGTCGTCGCCCATGTCTCGATGGCGAACCCAGTCTGCCCGAGGCTCGGCGACGCGCTCGCCGAAGCGGCGACGGGCCTTGGCCTGCCGGTCAGCCGGGGCGGCACATATCTCGTCATGGAAGGCCCGCAATTCTCGACCAAAGCCGAAAGCGAGCTGTACCGAAGCTGGGGATGCAGCGTCATCGGCATGACCAACATGCCGGAGGCGAAGCTCGCCCGCGAGGCGGAGCTTTGCTACGCGACGGTTGCCATGGTGACGGACTATGATTGCTGGCACCCCGGCCACGATCACGTCACGGTGGACGCGGTGGTGCGCGTGTTGCTCGCCAATGCGGACAAGGCGCGCGCCCTCGTCAGGGCGGTGGTTCCGCGCATCGGTCAACCGCGCGACCTATGCCCGGCGGGATGCGACCGGGCGCTCGACAATGCGATCATCACCGCCGCGCATATGCGCGATCCGAACCTCGTCGCGAAGCTGGACGCGGTGGCCGGACGGGTGTTGCAGCCCGCGTGACCCAACGGCCCGCGGGCTGCGCCGCCGTTATATCCGACCCATCACCAGCAAGATGATGACGATCAGCAGGATCAGTCCGAGGCCGCCCGACGGGTAGTAGCCCCAGCCGGAGCTGTACGGCCAGGTCGGCAGCGCTCCGAGCAAAAGCAGAATAAGGATGATGAGGAGAATCGTACTCATGTGGCGTCGCCTTTCCGAAGGTCAACAGCAACACGAACGCGCGAACGTTACGCTGGTTTAGCGGCTTCGGAATGCAGCCGGCTGGCGGCATTGGCCGGGACCGACGCCGGGGCGTCCTCATGCGCCGCCCCCTCCGTCCACTCCCGCCACAGCAGGATCAGCGCCGCCATGATGGCCGGCCCGAGAAACAACCCGAGCAACCCCCAGGTCTCGACGCCGCCCAGTATGCCGAGCAGCACCCAAAGGAAGGGCAGCCGCGTTGAACCGCCGATCAGCACCGGGCGGATGAAGTGGTCGGCGACGAATACGACCGCGAAGCCGAATGCCAGCAGGATGATCGCGTGCGCCGCCGAAGACTGCGCCAGCACGATCAGGGCGGCGATACCGAACACCAGCGGCGCGCCCATCGGTATGGTCGCGGCGACCGCCGTCAGCGCGCCCAATAGGGTCGGATGCGGCACATCCAGCACGTAATACGCAATGCCGAGCAGGATGCCCTCGCCGACGCCGACCAGCACCAAACCATCGACGGTGCCGTGAACGGAGGCGATGATCTGCAAGCCGACGCGTTCGCCGCGCGGCCCGAACGTCGAATGGCCGGCGCGGCGCAACTGCTCGGTGAGGGTCTTGCCGTCCCGGAACAGGAAGAAAAGCGTAAGGATGGTGAAGCCGAACAGCACCGCCCGGTGCACGAGCTGAAATCCCAGATGCTGGCCGAAAGACAGCATCCCGCCCTGATGCAGCCGCTTCACCAATTCCTGCGCGTCGTCCGGATCGGCGAGATTGTCCTGCCACCACGAACTCACGTACTCGGCGCCGAACGGCAGGTGATGCACCCAGGCGGGCACCGGCACGCCATCCCGTTGCACATTGCTGACCCACTCGAAGAGGCTGTGCGCCTCCCGCCCGAGTTGCACGCCGACCAAAGCGAGCGGCAGGATGAACACCAGCGCGACGCCGAGCGTGAATAGCAACGGCAGCAGGATATTGTGTTTCCCCGGCGGCCAGCGCTTTTCGGCCCATTGGTAGGATGGCCAGATCGCGATTGCGAAAATGGCGGCCCAGGCCAACGCCGGCATGAAGCTGCGCAGCGTGAAGATCGCCGCCATCGCCAAAGCGAGGCCCAGCGCCCCGCGCGCGATCTGCTGGCCGCGATTTGTTTCGCTCGATGCACCCGGCCGGACCACAGTGAGCATGGCGTCAATCCTCCCGAACGGCATTCCGCAGGTGCTCCGCGAAAAAGGCGAGCGTACGAGACTGCGCTTGCCCATAGTCAACCGGGCTGAACGCCGAGCGTTCCTCGCATCCGAAGCCGTGCTGCGCCTCCGGATAGATAAACACCTCGGCGTCGGGCTGGGCCGCGCGGATCGCCTCCACATCGGATATCGGGATGCTTTGGTCCCGGCCGCCGAAATGCATCTGCACCGGGCAGTTCGGCCGCTCGCTCCGGGTGCCCGCGATGCCGCCTCCATACCAGGACACGGCCGCAGCGAAGAGCGGTGTCCGGGTCGCACCCCACCAGGCAACGGTGCCGCCGAAGCAATACCCGACGATGCCCGCCCGTAAGCCGCCGAGAGAGGCGGCGGCCGCCGCCACATCCAGCAGGACGGCAGCATCATCGAGCCTGCCGCGCAGCGCCTTCCCGCGTTCGATGTCGGCCGGGCCGTAGCCAAGCTCCACGCCCGGCTCGACGCGGTCGAACAAGGCGGGCGCGACGGCGGCGTATCCCTCGGCCGCGAAGGCGTCGCAAACCGCGCGCATGTGACGGTTCACGCCGAAAATCTCTTGGATCACCACGAGCCCGGCAGAGGCGTCGGCGGCGCTTGCCCGATAGGCGGCGAGCTGGTGCCCATCCGCGGCCGTGAGGCGGATCGTGTCCGGCATCTTGGGTGCGCTCCCACCTGTTTGCCCGCAAGAATCGATGTTGCCGGCCCGCCGTCAACCGCCAGCCCGCAACGCGCACATAAAGGGGGCGGGCGAGCGGGCCGTTGGAGCGCGAGGGGCGTAGTGACCGTCCAGCACGACTGTTAAGGTGCAAGCCGCTGTCCACCTGTCGAGGAACCGAGCCGATGCCGTCTACCTCCCGAACTGTTCGGACCACCGCTAAGGCGTTGATTGCGGCGAGTGTGGCTTGCGGCCTGACGGCACCCGCCTATGCCGATGATTGCTCGCCGGTGAAGCAAGCGATGCTGGCCGCGGCGAACACCCCCCATACCTCCACGATCACGCGTGTCGAGGATGGCAAAACCGTCACCCGGCGGATGATCCAGACCAAGGATCAGAGATACGTCGAGACCAAGGGACAGTGGCGCTCGATGCCGGTTGCGCCCGAGGATCAGGCCGAGCGGGAAAAGAGCCTCGATGCGGCGAAGCTCACCTGCAGCCGGCTCGGGTCAGAGACGGTCAACGGTGTCGCGGCGACGGTCTATGCGGTGCACATCGTCAATGAGGACGTGACCAGCGACGGCAAGATCTGGCTCGGCGATCGGGGTTTGCCTTTGAAGGTGGAGAATGCGTCGGAGGGCAGAAACTTCACCACCACGCTCGATTTCGACCATGCCGACGCCCCGCCCGACGCGCAGCCACTGAGCGCGCGGTAACAGCCGGCCGGGCGCGGCTCCGCTAGGGGCCGCCGAAGCCGAGGAAGCCGGCATCCGGCACCGGCGCGCCGCCATCGCCTGCGAACAAACGCGGCGTCCGGGGCGGCGCGGACGACGGCTCCGCCGCATTGCGCGTCGGCGGCGTGACGGGCTTGCGCTCGGCCCGGACCGGCTTGCCCTGCTTGCCCTTCGGAGGCGCCGCCGCCGCCTCCTTGGCGGAGGGCGGGGCGGCCACGCCACCTCCCCCGCCGCGCATCGACAACAGCAGGAACGAAATGTCGCGACGACCGAGATCGACCGACAATTCGAGCGGCGTCATGCCGAGCACGTTTTTCGCGTCGAGTTCGGCGCCGCGATTGATGGCGTCACGCGCGGACGCGATGTCGCCGCGATTGATCGCGTCGAACAGCGCCTCGTTCGGCTGCATTTCGGAGGGCGGCCGGTCCGGCGGCGCCACCATCTCCTTGTCGACACTGGCGCCGGGGAGGGCCGCCGGCGGCTGCGCGCGATGCCCATCCTGGCCGGCCGTACTGCGGGCAACGCTTCGTCCCATACCGGGACCCGCCATGATCTGCGCATGGGCGTCGGAAGCGGCCAGCCCGGCGGCGAGAATGCCGAGGCCGAGCACGGCGACGGCGCTTGCGAGACGATTCATGGCGGCATGTTACATCAAGTGGTGTTCAGCCACCAGATTCCGGCGTTCAGATAGGCGGCGTAGCTGGTCCATACGAAATACGGCACCATAAGCCAGGCGCTCACGCGACTGATCCGGCTGAAGGCGTGGATGGTCACGGCGATCAGGACGAGCAACGCCGCGATCACGCCGAGCCCGAGCGCCGGGCTGCGCAACCCGAAAAACGCCGGCATCCAGAGCGCATTGGCCAGCAACTGCCAGCCCCACAGGCGCACCGGCCGGCTGGCGCCGCACCGACGCCAGATCAGCCACCCGGCAACGCCGATCAGCACATAAAGCAAGCCCCATACCGGTCCGAACACCCAGTTCGGCGGCGTCCCGGGGGGAAGCGTCAGCGACGAATACCACGTGCGGAGGCTGAGGGACGTGACGGCGCCGTCGGCCACGGCCACGAGCAGGCACAAGCCCAGAAAGCCGAACAGCGCCAGCGTGGGCGACCATGGTTCGGAGGAGCGGGGAAAGAAGCCGCGGTCGTTGGGATCGACGTTCTGGAAGGCACGATCCTTTCGCTGTGCGCGTCCCGAGGGAACACCCGGGATGTAAGCATGCCGCGCGGCGCGCGGAAGAGAAAATCACATGCCTTCGCGTTGCCATGCGGTGAGCAGCAAGCCGAGTATCAACGGCAATGCAAGCCACGGCGGCAGTAACGGCAGCGCCGCGACGCCGGTGATCAGGTGGTCGTGGCGGCGCTGCAAGCCGACCCAGTTGGCGCCGGAAGCGGCACGGCCGGGCTGCGTACGGACCAGGGAAGGAACCGCGCCGCCGGGCGATCCGTCATCGAGCCAATGCGTGCCGCCGCCGGAAGCATGGGCGAGCGCCGAGACGAGCGTCGCCGTCGCGCGAAGATCGGCGATTTCGCGCGGATTGCCGATACCGGCGGCGGCAAACGCGACGCGGGTGCCGTCCGTGATCTGCCAGACGCCCGGCTTGGGCGCGGCGAGCGTCGCGACCGACCGTCCCGGACCGGCTTGAATGAGCGGAACGGCCTGCTTTCCTCCGTCCGGGTCCGTCACCGAAACTTCGCCGGATGCCGCGTCCTCGGTCGTGTGCCGCTCGATCGACAACCGGCCGTTCTCGAACGAGGCGGTGAGGCTGTCCTCCTCCAGTTCCGGCTCCTTCATCAGCCAATGGGCGATGCGCCGGAGCAACTCGGCCTGCGGCCCGCCGCCCTGATGGCCGCGCGACCACAACCAAATCTGGTCGGAGAGCAGCAGGGCGGCGCGGCCCTGCTCCACCCGGTCGAGCAGCAGCAGCGGGCTGCCATCCGGGGCGGACATCAACGTTTCCCCCCGACTGTCGGCGGCCGTGATCCGGCGGTACCAGGAGCCCCACCCCGGCGTGTCCCCCTGCGCGGGATCGTGGTTCGCGCCCTCCAATCCCTCCGTGACGGGATGCCGCAGGCCGAGCGGGGTCACGCGCGGCCGGAACGCTTCCTCGACCAGTGCGCCCGTGCGGGCCGGCCGCCCCGGCAGCACGGCGCCGAGCGGCGTCTCGGCCAGACTCCCCGCCCCGGTAAATTCGGGCCCGACGCTCAGCAGCAGCGCGCCGCCATTGCGCACGTAATCCGCGATGTTGCGCAGATACGGCAGCGGCAGCAGGCCCCTGTTCTGGAAGCGGTCCAGAATGATCAGGTCGAAGTCGCTGATCTTGACCTGGAACAACTCGCGGACCGGAAAGGCGATCAGCGCGAGTTCGTTCAACGGCGTCAGATCGTCCTTCTCCGGTGGCCGCAGGATGGTGAAGTGGACAAGATCCACGGCGGGATCGGCCTTCAGCAACCGGCGCCACGTGCGCTCGCCCGCGTGCGGCTCGCCGGAAATCAGCAGCACGCGCAGCCGGTCGCGCACACCATTGATCTGCACGACCGTGCGGTTGTTGATGGCGGACACTTCGCCCGGCAGCGTCTCCGCCTGCAGATCGAGCACGGTCGGACCGGCTCGCGTGATCGGCACGTCGAGCGTGTATTCCCGCCCGACCGGCACCGCCTCGGTTCGAGCCGGCCCGCCATCCCGCCGGATCATCAGGCGCGCCGTCCCGTCCGGGTGCGCGACCCCGAGATCGTCAATCGAGAGACGGATGCCGACGGAGCGGCCGACGATGCCGAAGGCGGGCGCCTCGATGATGCGCAAGCGCCGGTCCGTCTGCTCGCCTTTCGCCGGGATCAGCACGTTCAGCGGCGCGCCACCCGGAGCGAGGTCCGGAATGTCGTGGATCTGGCCGTCGGTGATCGCGACCACGCCGGCCAGCCGGGAGCGCGGAATATCGGCCAAGGCCCGGTCGATCGCGCCGAACAGACGGGTGCCGGAATTGCCGCCTTCCGGCACGTCGATCGTGCGGAGTTCGAGGTCACCGAAGGCGCCGGCTTCGGCTTGCAATTTCTGGCGCGCGGCCTCCGCGAGCGCCGCGCGATTGCCGACCTGCATCGACGCCGTCTGATCGACGACCAGAAGGCCGATATCGGCGAGCGCTTCACGGGTTTCGCGAACTAAGCGGGGGCCGGTGAGCCACAACAGCAGCACGGCGAAAGCGAGCGCCCGCCACACGGCGCCGCGCGCCCTGCGGAGCAGCGCCGGCATCACCACGAGCAGACACGCCGCCGCCAGCACCGCGATGAGCCAGACCGGCACCACCGGGTCGAAACGAATGCCGGCAAACGCCTGCTCGATCACGCGCGCGCCCTCACGGCCCGGACATCCTCATTGGCCGAGCCGTTCGAGGATCGCCGGCACATGCACCTGGTCGCCCTTGTAGTTGCCGGTCAGCGCGTAGATCACGAGATTGGTGCCGAACCGATAGGCGAGCGTCCGCTGCCGGACGCCGCCCGGAATGACCGCGTACGGGTTCTGCCCCGCCGCATCGATGGCCCAGGCCGCCGCCCAATCGTTGCTGCCGATGATGACCGGGCTCACGCTATCATTGGCGCGGTCCTGATCGCGCTGTACCCAGACCGGATCACCCGCGTAGCGGCCAGGAAAGTCCTGGAGCAGATAGAAGCTGCGCGCCAGCACGTGGTCGGTCGTGAGCGGGGCCAGCGGCGGAATCGCGAGCCCGCGCGCCACTTGCGGCAGCGTCGAATCGCCGCCGCTGCCCCCGTCCTTGGTGTCGATCAGCAGAATGCCGCCGCGCGCCATGAAATCGTTCAGGGACGCGGCGGCGTCGGCGGCGAGCGGCTGCGCATCCGGGGCGATCGGCCAGTAGAGCATCGGGTAGAAGCTGAGGTCGTCGCGCCCCGGCGTGACGGCATCCGGCTCGGCGAGTGTCGCCGACGTGCGCCGGTTCATGTAGTCGGATAGGCCCTCCAGACCGGCTTTGGACACGCCGTCGATGCCCTCGTCCCCGGTGACCACATAGCCGAGCCGGGTCGCCAGCGCCGGCGGTCGCCCGGTTTCCAGCATGGCGGAACGCGCCGGGGTGGCGAGCGCCAACACCAGCAGGGCGGCGCCGGCAGCGGCCGGGGCGGGACGCCGCAGCAAACCGCGCAACGCCAGCGAAAGCCCGAGATCGAGCGCCAGCAGGGCGATGGCGCCCGACAGCAGCCACGGCCCGAGCGCCCGCTCGGACGCTGCGGAACCGAGCGTCTCGAGCGCAGCCCCCGGGATCGGCGGGGACGGCTCAATCGGCGGCAACGCGGTCGCGAGATTGAGCGCTCGCCGGTCGGTTTCCGGTCCATAAAGGCCCGGCGGATGGCGGGGCGAGACGGCCGCCGCTGCGAGCTGGTCGGCCGGGAGGGCGGTCGCGGTCTGCGGCGGCGGCGACAAGACCCCAAAGGCGTCGAGCGTTTCGGCCGGGGCCAGCGGCGCCGTGCCCTCGGCGCCCGCGACACCCGCCGAGAGTTGCACCAGGCGGCGCAGCATATCGATGAACAGCCCGGAGAGGGCGAGATTCGACCAATCCGCATTGGCCGTGGTGTGAAACAGCACGATCCGGCCCGCGCCCCGTGCGGCATCGGTGACGAGCGGGGTGCCATCGGCCAGGGCCGCCCAGGTCTGGTTCTGCAGGTCGGCCGACGGAACCGCCAGGACCTGGCGGCTCACGCGCACCTCCTCCAGCACCTTGAGGCCGGCAAACGGCGAGGTCGGCGGGAAGCCGGCGACGCCCGCCGGCTGGCCCCAGGACAGCGCGCCGCCAAGCTGGCGGTCGCCGCCCAGGAGCTTGACCGGAAGCAGGGGGTCGCTTTCGTCCAGCGCCGCGTTGGCGGTGCGGGGACCGGCGAACCGCACCAGCAGGCCGCCTTTCTCCACCCAGCGGGCAATGGCGTCGCGCTCCTCGCCGGGCGGCAGCGGCCGGTCGGCGAGGATCAACACCGACAGATCCCGTTTCAGGAGCGTGAGCGGGTCGCCGGTGCGAACCTCCGTGAACGGGCCGAGGGCGCGCTCGAGATAATAGAGTTCGCCCGTCAGCGGCGCTTCGGCTGATGTCGCCTCACCCGGGGCGAGCCCGACCGGCCGCCGTCGCGACCCTTCATCCAACAGCAGGACGGACCCGACCGAGGGCGGCCCTTCCAGCACGAGCCGGGCCAGCCGGTTGCGCAGCTCGGGCGGCAGCGCGATCGCCGCCTCTCCCTCCCCGGCACCGGACGCCAGCGCGGCGGTTGCGCGGGCGAGGGTTCGGCCGTCGCCGCTTTGGGCGAGCACCGCGACCTCGGAGGGCACCGGCCTCGGCACCTGCCCGATCCGGGCCACCAGCCGGTCCGCCTCCGATCGCGGCGGCAGCAGCAGCCGCGTCGAGGCGACGTCGCTGCTCACGACCGTCAGAGAACCGGTGGCGCGGAGCGACGTCGCGAAGGCCGCAAAATCCCGGTCGGCAACGCCGTCGCCGAGATAGACAACGGCCGCACCATCGGCGTGCCAGCCGCCCAGGGCCGTCGCGGCTGCCGCGCGATCCGGCGGCCAGGGCTGGGGGCGCAGCGCCGCGAGCCTCGCCCGCAGATCGGCGGCCGACATCGTCACCCCGATCGAGGGCTTGCCGCCCGTGCCATCCGGCGCCGTCGCGAGCAACGCCACGGGCCGCCCGGCACGCTCCGCCCGGTCCAGAATGGCGTCGGCGGCCTGAATGCGGCGGCTCCAATCGGCAGCTGCGGCCCAGCCATTGTCCATCACGAGCAGCACGGGGCCGCTGCCGGCAAACGTGCCGCGCGCATCCAGCACCGGCCGGGCCAGGGCGAGAATGACCAGCCCGGCCGCCAACACGCGAAGGGCAAGCAACCACCACGGCGTTCGCGCCGCCGCTTCCTCCGTCGGATCGAGTCCGGCGAGCAGGCGGATCGCCGGAAAGAGTTCCCGGCGCGGCGAGGGCGGCGTGACACGGAGCAGCCACCAAAGCAGCGGCAAGGTCAGGAGAGCGAGCAGAACCCAGGGCGCGGCGAAGATCATCGCGCCGACAATGCCGCATAAAGACCGAGCAGAGCGGTTTCCGGCGGATGGTCGGTGTGGTGAACGCCAAAGGTGAAACCGGCGGCGGTCGCGATCGTCGCCAGCCCTTCCTGATGGGCCAGCAGCCGCTTGGCATACGACTCACGGATGCTTTCGGCACGCGGCACGAGGGTTTCACCGTCCCGTTCGAGGCCGATGAACCGGACCCGCCCGCGAAACGGCAACGCCGCCTCCGCCGGATCGAGGATCTGCATGAGGTGCCCGGAGGCCGGGATCGCCGCCAAACGCCCGAGAATTTCGCGCACCCGCTCGAGCGGTGACAGGAAGTCACCGAACAGCACGACTTGCGCGTGTCGCGGCACATAAGTGGTTGCCGGCAGCCCGTCCGCTTCCCGATCCGGCGAGCCGAAGCTGATCGCAAGCCGGTCCAGCCCCGCCCGTCCGCTGAGTGGGCGCGCCCTTTCCTGCCCGTCGCCGCCGATCGGCAGCACCCGTTCGCCGCCGCGCACCAGCAAGGATGCCAGCGCGAGCAGCAGCAGCCCGGCACGCTCCACCTTTTCGACCGTTGCCCCGCGCGACTTCCAATGCATGGAGGCGGACGCATCGCGCCACAAAACGATCGTTTGCGCGGCCTCCCACTCCGTTTCGCGAATGAATGTGCGATCGGACTTGGCGGATTGCCGCCAGTCGATTCGGCTGCTCGCATCGCCTGCCACGAACGGGCGGAATTGCCAGAAGCTCTCGCCCTGTCCGACCCGCCTTCGCCCGTGAACACCCTGCGCGACGGTTGAAGCCACCCGCTCGGCCGCCACCATCAGCGGCGGAAGCCGTGCGCCAAGCTGTTCGGCCCGCCGGGCGAGGAGCGTGCGGTCAGCCAAGCCGCTCCACCAGCCGGTCGATCACCTCGCTCAGGAGGACGCCATCGGCCCGGGCCGAGAAGTTGAGGGCCATGCGGTGCCGCAGCACCGGACGGGCGAGGGACACGATGTCGTCGATGCTCGGCGCGAGCCGGCCATCGAGCAGCGCGCGGGCGCGGCTCGCCAGCATCAGCGCTTGCGCGGCGCGCGGACCCGGTCCCCAGGCCAGGGATTTGCGCACGAACTCATTCTCGGCGGTTTCCGGCCGCGCACCGCGTACGAGTGACAGGATCGCCTCGACCACGCTCTCACCGACCGGCACGCGCCGGATCAGCGCCTGCGCGGCGGCCAGATCCTGCCCGGTCATCGCCTGAATCGGGCGGCCCTCGGGGGCCCCGGTCGTCGCGAGCAGCATGGTTCGTTCCGCCGCGAGATCCGGATAGCCGACGGTGATCTCAAGCAGGAAACGATCGAGCTGCGCCTCCGGCAGCGGATACGTGCCCTCTTGTTCGATCGGGTTCTGGGTCGCGAGCACGTGAAACGGCTGCGGCAGCTTGTGCTCGACCCCGGCGACCGCGACCCGCTGCTCCTGCATCGCCTGCAACAGCGCCGATTGCGTGCGCGGGCTCGCGCGATTGATCTCGTCCGCCATCAGGAGCTGGCAAAAAACCGGGCCGGGAAGGAAGCGAAAGGCGCGGCGGCCCTCGGCCTCGTCCAGCACTTCGCTGCCGAGAATGTCGGCGGGCATCAAATCCGGGGTGAACTGCACCCGCTTGGTGGCCAAGCCGAGCACCACGCCGAGCGTCTCGACCAGCCGGCTTTTGCCCAAGCCGGGCACGCCGACCAGCAACATATGCCCGCCCGAAAGCAGGGTGATCAGCGCTTGGTCGATCACATCCTGCTGCCCGAAGATCAGCCGCGCGATCGACGTCCGCACCGTCCGCAAACGCTCGCCGAGCGCCTCGATCTCCGCAAGCAGCGCCTGCCCATCGGAGGAGCCGGGCATTGTCTGCCCCATCCTCGGCAGCGGCGTGGTGCCTTGCGGCAAAGGGGCCATACCGGCCGACATTGAGGCTCCTACCCGTGCGTTTTGCCCGACAGATGTGGTGTGTGCCACTTCAACCGGCAGGGGGATGCTACCTATATCGGCCCCCAATACGAAAGGACCACGGGGCGATGCGACAGAGTCGTGAACGCACCCGGCCAGGGCAGCGAAGGATGGAAGATGCGGACTGAGCTGGCCGCCGCGAGCGGGCGCGTAATATCAGCAACCGGAACCGCACCCCTGCCATTCGCCGGAAAGGTCCACCCGTCCATCGAACCGCCGACCCGACCGGATCCGAAGCGCGCGCCGCGCGAATGCGGACCGCTGCCGTTCCTCATCAAGCGTTGCGGCACGTGGCTTTACCGGGGCAGCCCGATCGGGCGGAAGGAGCTTGTGTGCCTGTTCGCGAGCGTGCTGCAACGCGAGGCTGACGGCAGCTACGTTCTCGAAACGCCCGCCGAACGGGGCCAAATCGACGTGGAGGATGCGCCGTTCGTCGCCGTTGAACTGGATTGGGCGGGCGACGGCCGCGACCAGACCTTGTCCTTCCGCACCAACGTGGACGAAATCGTGACCGCCGGCCCGACGCATCCGATCCGGGTTTGCCACGCGCCCTGCACCTGCGAGCCGACGCCCTACCTGCAAATCCGCAACGGACGGGGCGAGAAGGCGGTCGAGGCCCGCATCGGGCGGGCGGTCTATTACGAGTTGGTCGCGCTGGCGGTGCCGGAATGGGTGGGCTGCCGCCGCTTGCTCGGGGTTTGGAGCCGGGGGCGCTTCTTTCCGCTGGGCGAGATGCCGGCTGGCGGTGAGTAGCCGGCGGGCGTAATCGTGCGGCGTGGATGCCAACGCTTTGCGGGACCGGCTGGCGCTGCACGCCGCCCGGCCCCCGACCGAATCCCCCCCCGACATCATCGACAGGCCGCTGCCGCCCACCGTAATGGCCGCCCCGGCGCATTCGCTGGATGCGTCCGACCTCATCGACGGCGATCTCGTTCCGGCGGCCGTGCTGGTTCCGATCGTGCTCGGCCCCGCCCCTTGCGTTCTGCTCACCAAGCGCAACGAGCGGCTGAAAGCACATGCCGGGCAGGTCAGCTTTCCGGGCGGCCGCATCGATCCGGGCGATGCGAGCCCCGAGGCCGCCGCGTTGCGGGAGGCGTCGGAGGAAATCGCGCTGGAGTGCCGAGAGGTGGAACTTGCGGGCAGATTGCCGGACTACGTCACCGGGACCGGCTACCGCATCACGCCCGTACTCGGGTTGATCCCGCCCGGCTTGCCGCTCAGGCCATCGCCGCAGGAAGTCGAGGCCGTACTCGAGCTACCGCTCTCGGTTCTGCTTGATCCCGACGCGCCGCAACGCAAGCGCGCGATGTTCCGGGGCAGGTTGCGGGAGTTCTGGGTCTGGCCTCATCCCGATCACTACATTTGGGGCGCGACGGCCGCGATCCTCGTGCATCTGGCGCGCATTCTCCGCCCGTCCGGGTAGAATGCGGCGCCGAACGAGCGGTCCCGGGGCGTCGCTGAAACGAGCAGACCCATGCTGCGCCTGACCGAGCTTTTGATGTTTCTGACCCCGTTCGTGGCCTTTGCGCTGTGGCGGCTGACGGCGGCGCATGGCGGACCCTCGACCCTCGTGCTGGTGCTGACGACCCTCGGCATCGCCGGCTTGTTCGCGGTGTTGATGATGTTCTCGCACCATGACGCACTGACGGCGACGGAGGCCTATGTTCCCGCGCGCATGGAGAACGGGGGCATCGTGCCTGGCCACGGCACGTCCCGTCCGTGACGGAAGGCGCCGCCCCGCAACTCCCGAGGAGGCCGGCCTTTCTCGACGATCCCGCGCTGCGATCCGTGCTCGCCGCTATTCCGGACGCGCGCATCGTTGGTGGCGCGGTCCGGGATGCGCTGGCGGAGCGGCCGGTGACCGACATCGACCTCGCGACCCCTGAGGAGCCGCAGGGGATCATCAACGCCTTGCAACGCGCCGGCATTCGGGCGGTGCCCACCGGCATCAGCCACGGCACGATCACGGCGATCATCGACGGACGCGGGTTCGAGATCACGACCCTGCGGCGCGACCTGCAAACCGATGGGCGGCACGCGGTGGTCGGGTTCACGTCGGACTGGCGGGCCGACGCGGCCAGGCGGGATTTCACGATCAACGCCATGTCGATGACGACGGACGCGGTCGTTTTCGATTTCTTCGGCGGGATCGAGGATTTGCGGGCCGGGCGAATCCGCTTTGTCGGCGACCCGGCGACCCGCATCGCCGAGGATTTCCTGCGCATTCTGCGCTTTTTCCGCTTTGCCGCCCGCTATGGCCGCTCTGCGCCCGATGCCGCGACCGCGGCCGCGCTCGCCGATGCCGCGCCACAGCTCGAACGGCTGTCGCCGGAGCGCGTCTGGGGTGAGCTGCGGCGCATCCTTGCGGCCCCGAACCCGTCCGACGCCCTGGCGCTGATGGGAACACTCGGCGTGCTCGATCACGTGGTCGTCGAGGGCGCCGATCTCGCGGCCATGCAGCGTCTTCTGCGAACGGCATCGCCGGCCGACCCCATCCTGCGCCTCGCGGCACTGCTGGGGGGTGACCCCGACGCATTCGCCGACCGCCTGCGCTTGTCCGGCGCGGAAAGGGAGGAACTGCTGGCGCTGAAGCGGCCCCCCGTGCCGGCGCCGGCGGACGACGACGCTGCGCTGCGCCGGATGCTGGCCGACGAGCCGGCGTCACTGCTGATCGGCCGGACATGGCTCAGGGGCGAGGACGACGCGGCGTGGTCCGCCCTCCGCGACCGCCTGGCCGCCATGCCCCGCCCGCTCTTTCCGCTCGCCGGCCGGGATGCACTGGCGTTAGGGCTTGCGCCCGGCCCGCAGGTCGGCGCGTTGCTGAGGCAGGTGCGCGCCTGGTGGCTGGCCGGCGGCTGCGTCGCCGACGCCGCCGCATGCCGGGCCGAACTGGCGAGGCTGGCGCGCGGCTGATACACGGCGCCATGGACGCCATTCCTACCGGCTCCCGGCTCCTGGAGGAGCACGCCTCCTCGCGTGCTTTGCTGTACCGGCTGTGGCGCGAGCACATCCGGCATCACCGCGGGCGCCTGATCCTCGTGCTGCTGCTGACGCTGGTGATGGCGGGAACCACCGCGATCTATCCGGTGGTCATCGACCGCGCCTTCTCCATGTTCACCAACCGCGACCCACGCATCCTGTATCAGATCCCGGCCATCGTGGTGGTCGTCACCTCCATCAAGGCGGCGGCCCAGTATTTCCAGAACGTCCAGGTGCAGCAGGTCGTGCTGCTGGTGATCGAAGAGTTGCAAGGGCGCATGTTCGCCCACCTCGTGCGCGCGGATGTCGCCCTTCTGGAGCGCGAGGCGCCGGCGCAGTTCGCCGCCCGCTTCACGACGGATGCGACGATCATCCGTGAGGCGCTGACCCGCGCCGTCAACGGCATCGCTGACGCGGTGACGCTGATCGGGCTGGTCGCGTCCATGCTGTATCTCGACTGGCTGTTGAGCCTGATCGCGGCGGCCTTGTATCCGCTCGCCGCCGTGCCGATCCAGCGCATCGGCAAACGGGTGCGGCGCGCCTCGGGCGGCATGCAGGAGCGCTTGGGGGAAACCGCCGCCTTCCTCAACGAGAGCTTCGCCCAGGCGCGCACCGTTCGCGCCTACCGCCTGGAAGGCGCCGAAACGGCCCGCGCAAATCACGCCTTCAACCAGCTCTACCGCGCCCTGCTCCGCATGACCCGCAGTCGCGCCCGCGTCGACCCCGTGCTGGAAGTGCTAGGGGGCGCGGCGGTCGCGGCGGTGATCGGCTTCTCCGGCTGGCGGGCGGCGATCGGCATCAGCACGATCGGCAATTTCACGGGCTTCGTGGCGGCGCTGCTGATCGCCTCCCGGCCGTTGCGGGCGCTTGGCTCGCTGAACGCCGCGATCCAGGAGGGGCTCGCAGGCCTCGTCCGCGTGTTCGCGATCGTCGACGAGGAGCCGCGCATCGTGGACGCGACCGGCGCCGTCCCGCTGCCGGACGGGCGCGGCCACCTCACGTTCCGCGACGTGTATTTCGCCTACCCCGACGGGCGCAGCGGCCTCAACGGCCTGAGTTTCGAGGCGAAACCCGGCACCACGGTCGCCCTGGTCGGCCCGTCCGGGGCAGGCAAGTCGACCGCGCTCGCGCTGATCCCGCGCTTGCAGGACGTGGCGGCGGGAGCGGTGACCGTCGACGGGGCGGATGTCCGGGCCGTCACCCTCGCGAGCCTGCGGGACGGCATCGCCTATGTCGGCCAGGATGCGCTGCTGTTCGATGACACCGTGGAGGCGAACATCCGCATGGGCCGGCCGGACGCCGATCGTGCCGACGTTGAGCGGGCGGCTGAAGCAGCGGCGGCCGCGGAGTTCATCGCCGCGCTACCGAACGGCTACGAGACCCGGGTCGGCCCTGGAGGGCAGCGCCTGTCCGGGGGGCAACGGCAGCGGATCGCGCTCGCGCGGGCGCTGCTGCGCAATCCGCGCGTTCTCCTGCTCGACGAGGCGACCAGCGCGCTCGATGCCGAGAGCGAAGCGTCGGTGCAGGAGGCGTTGGCGCGTTTGCGCCGAGGCCGCACAACGATCGTCGTCGCCCACCGCCTCTCGACCGTGCGCGACGCGGATTTGGTCGTCGTCATGGCCGACGGGGCGGCTGCCGAATGGGGAAGTCACACTACGTTGCTGGAGGAGGATGGGCTCTACGCCCGTCTCGTCCGCAGCCAGGCCCTCGCCCAATAGAGGGGACGTGATCACGCGCGCCTTCCTTCTGCCGCCGCGCGCGCGCATAACGCTGACCGATCGGTTCGGTCGTCGGGAGAGCGAAGTTTATGACTGACCAGGACGGGACCGCGCAGCGCAGCCTGGAGGACCGGCAAAGCGAAGCCGGGGAAACCGAGGCGCTGCACGAGGACGAGGACCACGAGGCCGTATCCCGGCCGCCTGCCAAGAAGGAGGCGGCGCCTCCGGCCGAAGCAAAGCCCGGCGAGACGCCGGCGCCGAAGAAGCGCCCCTGGGTCCGCATCATCCTGATCCTGGTCGCGCTGGCAGCCGTGATCGGCGGCGTCACGTACTGGTTTCTGACCCGCAACGAGGAATCCACCGACGACGCCTACACGGACGGCCGGGCGGTGGCGATCGCGTCCCACGTCTCCGGCTACGTCACCGCGCTCAACGTCCGCGACAACCAGTTCGTCCATAAGGGCGACGTGCTGGTCGAGATCGATCCGCGCGATTACATCGCCGCGCGCGATCAGGCGCAGGGCAATCTCCTCAGCACGCAGGGCCAACTGGAGGGCGCCCGCTACAGCTCCGAGGTCGCACGGAAGAACTTTCCGGCCCGGCTGGGGCAGGCTCAGGCCCAGCTTCAGGCAGCCAAAGCCACTCTGTTCAAGGCACAGAACGACTACAACCGGCAGCACAGCCTGCCAAAGGGCGCGACGACGCAGCAGGAGGTCGACGCCGCAACCGCCGCCCTGCAATCGGCGCAGGGGCAGGTCGCGGAGGCCGAAGCGCAGGTGCAGCAGGCGACGCCCGTGCAGGCCAATATCGGCGAAACGGATTCGCGGGTCGACCAACTCGCCGGTATCGAGAAGCAGGCGCAGGCGCAGCTCGATCAGGCCAATCTCAATCTGGCCTGGACGAAGGTCACGGCACCGCAGGATGGCTGGATTACCAAGCGCAACGTGGAGCTCGGCAATTTCGTGCAAAGCGGGCAAAGCCTGTTTTCGCTCGTCACGCCTGAGGTTTGGATCACGGCCAACTTCAAGGAAAGCCAATTGGCGCGGATGCGACCGGGACAGCGGGTCGACATCGAGGTGGACGGCTATCCCGATCTCAAGCTGAAAGGCCATCTGGACAGCATTCAGCTTGGCTCCGGGTCGAAATTCAGCGCCTTTCCGGCCGAGAACGCGACCGGCAATTTCGTTAAGATCGTGCAGCGTGTTCCGGTCAAGATCGTCATCGATAGCGGTCTCGACCCGAACCGGCCGCTGCCGCTCGGCCTCTCGGTCGTGCCGATCGTCCATTTCGAATGAGTGCGACGACGGAGGATGCCGCACCGGCCGGGGACAGCTCCCCGGACGCGCGGGCGGATGCGCGATGGCGTCCGGCCGCCAATCCGTGGCTGATCGCGGTGGTCGTCACCTCGGCGGCCTTCATGGAGATCCTCGACACGACGATCGTCAACGTGTCGCTGCCGCACATCGCGGGCACTGTTTCGGCAAGCTATGACGAAGCGACCTGGACACTCACCTCGTATCTGGTCGCGAACGGCATCGTGCTGCCGATCTCCGGCTGGCTCGGCCGCGTGTTCGGCCGGAAGCGCTACTTTCTCACCTGCATCGCAATGTTCACGATCTGCTCCCTGCTGTGCGGCATCGCCAACAACCTCGGTGAGATGATCATTTTCCGTCTGCTGCAAGGCTTTTTCGGCGGCGGTCTGCAACCGAACCAGCAATCGATCATCCTCGACACGTTCGAGCCGTCGCAGCGCGGCAAGGCGTTCTCGGTTGTTGCGGTGGCGACGATCGTGGCGCCCGTGCTCGGCCCGACACTGGGCGGGTGGATCACCGACAACTACTCATGGCGCTGGGTCTTCCTGATCAATGTGCCGGTGGGCATCGCCGCTTTCTTTGCCGTCACCGCGCTCGTCGAGGATCCGCCCTGGGTCAAGCGCGAACATGAGCGGGGCGATTGGAGCATCGACTATATCGGCCTCGCCCTGATCGCTATCGGGCTCGGCAGCCTGGAAGTGATGCTGGATCGCGGCGAGGATGAGGATTGGTTCGGCTCGCCGATGATCGTCACCTTCGCGATCCTCGCCGTGGTCGGCATCATCGGCGCGGTCGTCTGGCTGCTCAACACCAAAAAGCCGGTGGTCAATCTGCGTACCTTCGCCGACCGCAATTTCGCGGTCGGTTCGGTGGTGATCTTCGGCATCGGCGCCATTCTCTACTCGAGTGCCGTGCTGATCCCGCAACTGGCGCAGCAGCGCCTCGGCTACACCGCGACCTGGGCGGGGCTTGTGCTGTCACCCGGCGCATTGTTCATCATCGTGCTGATCCCGTTCGTCAGCCGGCTGCTGCCGAAGATACAAACGCGCTACCTGATCGGCTTCGGCTTCTTTCTGCTCGGCTGCGCCCTGCTTTACGCGCATACGCTGACGCCGCAGGTGGATTTCACGACGCTCGCATTGATGCGGGCGGCGCAGACGGCGGGGCTGGCCTTTCTGTTCGTGCCGAACAGCACGATCGCCTTTTCGACGCTGCCGCGCGAATTGAATCCGGATGCGAGCGCGCTCTACACCATGTTCCGCAACATCTCGGGGTCGATCGGCATCTCGCTCGCGACGGCGGCGGTGCAGGAGCAAACCCAGGTGCACCGCGCGTATCTCTCGCAGCACCTCAATCCATTCAATCCGAACTATGTCGATCTGCTCGCGCGCACCAAGGACTCGCTTGCGGAGTTGGGCCGGTCGGCGGCGCAGGCCGAGAGCGCGGCGATGGGCATGTTGAACCAGACACTCAATACCCAGGCGGCGATCCTCGCCTATCTCGACGTGTTCTTTTGGTGCGCGATCGCTGCTTTTTGCGTGGTGCCGCTCACCTTGCTGTTCGGCAAGGGTGTCGCGGGCGGCAAGGGCGCACCCGCCGGAGGACACTGACGCGACCGCGCGCTTGCTTGCGGAGGATCGCCAGTCGCGTTCATGGCCCGCTCTCCGCCGATGCGGCGCGGACCGGCAACGTCGCCAGGAACTGCCGCAGCCGCTCGGCCCAGAAACGGGCCTGGCCGGTGGTGCCGTGGCCGCGCGTCTCCGCGCTCGCCGGGATCAGGTCGTATTCCCCACGGGGCAAGCGGGACATGATCCGGTCCATGATGCCGGATTCCGGCGGGTTGCGTTCGT
>JAFAXA010000233.1 GCA_019241425.1 Acetobacteraceae bacterium
CCCACATCGCGGATGGCGGCGCGCGCTTGCAGCTTGCCGAAGGTGATGATCTGCGCGACCCGATCAGCGCCATATTCGCGGCGCACGTAGTCGATCACTTCGTCGCGCCGGTCCTGGCAGAAGTCGATATCGAAATCCGGCATCGACACGCGCTCTGGGTTAAGGAAGCGCTCGAACAGCAGATCGAAGCGGAGCGGATCGAGATCCGTGATCGTCAGCGCCCAGGCGACAACCGACCCCGCGCCCGACCCGCGGCCGGGGCCGACGGGAATGCCCCGCCGCTTCGCCCACTGGATAAAGTCGGCGACGATCAGGAAATAGCCGGGAAAGCCCATGGCGGTGATCACGCCGAGTTCGTATTCGAGCCGTTCCCGATAGCGCGCGGCGGTCGCCGCGTCCGCACCGGACGCCGTCAGGCGCAGACGCAGCCCCTCGCGCGCGAGATCGCGGAGCGTTTCTTCCTCCGTGCTGCCCGGTGCCACTTTCGGACTGACCGGCAGCAGCGGCTTGCGCGGCTCCGCCATCACCGCGCAACGGCGGGCGATCGCGAGCGTGTTGTCGCAGGCATCGGGAAGGTCGGCGAATAGGGCGCGCATGTCGGACGCAGGTTTGAACCAATGCTCGGCGGTCACGCGGCGCCGCTCGCGCTCCGACATCTGGCGGCCCTCGGCGATGCAGAGCAGAGCGTCGTGCGCCTCGAACATTCCGGGAGTCGCGAAGAAGCAATCGTTCGTCGCAACGAGCGGCAACCCCGCTTCGTCCGCGAGCGAAAGCAGGCCCGGCTCGACCATACGCTGATGGGTCGATCCGTGCCGGTGCAATTCCATCATGGCGCGTCCCGCAAACGCCTCGGCCATGCGCGCGAGCGTGGCTTCCGCGGCGATCTTCTGCGCCTCGGCCAGCAGGCGCGCGATCGGTCCGCAGCTGCCGCCGGTCAGCAGGATCAGCCCGGCGGATTTCTCGGCGACGGCATCAAACGGAAGCTGCGGCCGCAGCCCCGGCTCGGTTTCGAGAAAGCCGCGCGAAGACAAGCGCTGGAGGTTTTGCAGACCTTCCGCGTTCTGCGCGATCAAGACGATCTGATCCGGCGGCAGACGCGGGTTATCGGTCCGGGAAAGCCCGATCTGGCAGCCGATGATCGGCTGCACGCCCTTCGCCATGCACGCTTGGCTGAACTCGATCGCGCCGAACAGGCTTGCGGTGTCCGTGATCGCGACCGCGGGCATGTCGGCGTCCCGCGCCAGACCCGCAATCTTGTCCGCCTTCAAGGCACCCTCGCTCAGGGAATAGGCGGAATGGACTCGGAGGTGCACGAACGCGGCGTGGGGCATCGCCGCAATCTAAGGCGCGCCGGTTGAGCGATCCAGGCCCGAACGCGAATCGTGGGTTCCGAGCCGGGCCGCGCTCAGGTCCGCATGCGCGCGATCTCCCGCAGCACGTTGCTCTCGAGTTCCTTTTCGTCAAGCCGGTGCTTCACGAGGTCGCCGATGCTGACCAGGCCGACCAGGCGCTCTCCGTCCATCACCGGCAGATGCCGGATTTTCCGGATGGTGATCGTCGCAAGCGCCGAATCGATGCGGTCGGACGGCGCGCAGGTGATGATCGGCGAGCTCATCAGTTCCCGAACCGGGAGATCGAGCACCGCCGCGCCGTGGCGCGGGATCGAGTTGACGAAGTCCCGTTCCGAAAAGATGCCAACGATATGCATGCGGGGGTCTTCGACGATCAGCGCGCCGACCCGATGCTCGGACAGTTTGTGGACCGCGGTCATGACCGTATCGGTCGTCCGCACCGTGAACACGCGGGAGCCTTTGGTCTTGAGAACGTCGGCGATGAGCATGGCGACCCCTTGAACCGATGACGAACGGCACTTGGCGGGGGACAGCAGGCGGGCACCCCGTGCACCCGGCCAGATTGAGCGCTGGGCCGGGTGGTTTCAAGTGCCTTTCCAACCAACTCAGGTAGCAACTATGCGCCCGTCCCGCAGGGTCACGACCCGGTCCATGCGGGCCGCCAGATCGGGGTTGTGGGTCGCAATCAGCGCTGCAACCCCCTCGCCGCGCACGGTCGCCAGCAATTCTTCGAACACCACCGCCGCCGTCCCGACGTCCAGATTGCCCGTCGGCTCGTCGGCCAGCAGGATACGCGGGTTGTTGGCGAGAGCACGGGCGATCGCGACGCGCTGCTGCTCGCCCCCGGACAATTTGCCGGGCAGATGGCCGCTGCGGCCCGACAGGCCGAGCGCGCCGAGCAAGGCCAGCGCCCGGGCGCGGGAAGCCGGCCGGTTCTGTCCCGCGATCATCTGCGGAAGTGCAACGTTCTCGGCCGCGGAAAATTCGGCGAGCAGATGATGGAACTGGTAGACGAAGCCGATCGTGCCCCGGCGTATCGCCGTGCGTTCGGCGTCCGACAGCGCGCCCGCGTCGTGGCCTCCGACCAGCACCGCGCCGCCATCCGGCTGTTCCAGCAATCCCGCGAGATGCAGCAAGGTCGATTTGCCGGTGCCGGATGGCGCGACCAGCGCCACGATCTCGCCCGGCCGCAATGTCAGATCGGCGCCGCGCAAAACCGGCAACGTTCCTGCCTCAGTGCGGTAGCTGCGCTCGACCCGGCGAAGCTCGAGCGGCGGCGCGGCCTCACTCATTCCGCAACGCTTCAACGGGATCGGTGCGAGCCGCCCGCCAGCTCGGATACAGAGTCGCGAGCAGCGAGAGCACGAGCGCCATCACAACGATCTGCAACACCTCATGCCAGTTCAGCCGCGCCGGCAGGTGCGTCAAATAATAGACCTCCGGGTTGAACACGGCGACGCCGGTCATGCTTTCCACCCAGCCCTGGATGCGCTGGATGTTCAGGCAGAAAAGAACGCCGAGCAGGGTGCCGATGGCGGTGCCGGCGAGGCCCACGGAGGCGCCGCACATCAGGAAGATGCGCAGGATCGCGCCGCGTCCGGCGCCAAGCGTGCGCAGCACCGCGATGTCCCGCGTCTTGTCCTTGACCATCATGATCAGCGATGAAATCACGTTGAAAGCCGCAACCAGGATGATGAGCGTCAGGATCAGGAACATGACGTTCTGCTCGACCTGCACGGCCGCGAAGAAGCTGTTGTTGTTCTGCTGCCAGTCGACGACCGCAATCGGCACACCTTTCAAGGCCTCGCGGATCGCGCGCGAGATTTCGTGCACGCGGTCCGGGTCGTCGACCGACACCTCGATCTGCGTTGCGGCGCCCGGCTTTTGGAAGAAGATCTGCGCCGCCTCGATCGGCAGAAAGACGTAGCTCGTGTCGTATTCGTTCATCCCGACCTGAAAGATCGCGACGATCCGGTAGGCGCGCACACGCGGAACCGTGCCGAACGCGGTCGCCGCTCCTTCCGGCGAGACCAGCGTCAACGGGCTGCCGACATTCAAGCCGAATCGCCGCGCCAGCCCCACGCCGACCGCGATCGCGTCGTCGCCGCGAAACGCGTCGAGCGAGCCCGCGACGATGTGATCGCTCACCGCATGCAGCGCCTGCAAATCCGCCTGTCCGATTCCCCGGACCAACCCTCCGGTCGAGCCGCCTTTATCGTCCGTCAGCAATACCTGGCCGTCGATGACGGGCGTCGCCGATAGGACACCCGGCACGGCGCGGATCTGGCGGGCAAGCGCGTCGTAACCCGTCAGCGGCGCGCCCGATCCGTAGATGCCGAGATGGCCGTTGAAGCCGAGAATGCGGCTCAGCAGGTCCACCTTGAAACCACCCATGACGCTCATGACGATGATGAGGGTCGCGACGCCGAGCGCGATGCCGACCAGCGAAAACGCCGCGATCACGGAAACGAACCGCTCGCCCCGCCGTGCCCGCAAATAGCGGCCGGCGACCGCACGTTCGAATGCGCCGAACATGGTCAGCCTATGCGCGCAAGCGCGTCGGCGGCGGCGACGTCCTGACGCTCGCCGGTGGCGCGGCGCTTCAGTTCCACACGGTCCGCAGCCGCGCCGCGCGGGCCGACCACGATCTGCCACGGATGGCCCATCAGGTCCGCGTCAGCGAATTTTGCGCCCGCCCTGTCTTGCCGATCATCGTAGAGCATCGAACCGGGCGCCTGCGCGTAGATGCGCTCCGATAGCGCGTCGCATACCGGATCGCCCGGCTTGAGGTTCAGAATGGCGGCGTGGAACGGTGCCACGCTGTCGGGCCAGATGATGCCCGCCTCGTCGTGGCTCGCCTCGATCACCGCGCCGACCAGCCGCGACACGCCGATGCCGTAGCTGCCCATCTCCGGATGCACCGGCCTGCCGTCCGGCCCGGCGACGGAGAACCCCATTGCGGCGCTGTATTTCGTTCCGAAGTAAAAGATGTGCCCGACTTCGATGCCGCGCCCTTCGCGGCGGCGTGCGGACGCGATCCTCTCCCAGCTCGCCGGATCATGCTTCTCGTCGGTCGCCGCGTAATGCGAGGTCATGGTCTCGAAGAATCGTAGCAGCTCCTCCGGTGATTGTCCGGAAAGCGCATCCGACGTGTAGTCGATCTCCTCGAACGCGGCGTCGAAATAGACTTGGCTCTCACCGGTGGGTGCGAGGATGATGAACTCGTGGCTCAGCTCGCCGCCGATCGGCCCGGTATCGGCGGCCATCGGAATCGCTTTCAACCCCAGACGCTGAAACGTCCGCATATAGGCAAGCATCTGCCGCCGGTAGCTCACCACCGCGCCCGCGTGGTCAAGATCGATGCTGTACGCGTCTTTCATCAGGAACTCCCGCCCGCGCATCACGCCGAAGCGGGGCCGAACCTCGTCGCGAAATTTCCATTGAATGTGGTAGAACATCTGCGGCAGGTCGCGATAACTGCGGAGCGACTGCCGCGCGAGATCCGTCACCATCTCCTCGTTAGTCGGGCCGTACAGCATCTCGCGCTCGTGCCGGTCGGTGATGCGCAGCATTTCCCGGCCGTACTCCTCATACCGGCCGCTCTCGCGCCACAACTCGGCGGGCTGGATGGTCGGCATCAGCAATTCCTGGGCGCCGGCCCGGTTCTGTTCCTCCCGAACGATTCGCTCGATGTTTCTCAATGCGCGCAGTCCCGCTGGCAGCCAAGCGTAGATGCCGGACGATGTCTGGCGCACCAGCCCCGCTCGCAGCATCAGGCGATGCGAAACGATCTGCGCCTCGGCCGGCGTTTCCTTCAGCGTAGGGATGAAGCTTTGCGAAAGGCGCATGGGATGATCCGTTCTGCGAACGCGCCGGACCCTAACGGTGCCGGACTGCGGGCGCCAGTCCGCTGGGCCTCTCACCCTCCGAGGCAATTGTGCGATGCACTATTACCTGACAAAAGAGTCGCTGGTTTCGATAATTTTTTGCGCCAGACCCAGTGACTTAGTTCCCGTTTGCGGGTACGCATTGGCCGGGCTCGCTGGCCGGATAGGCCGCTTGCCCAGGTTTGGGGAGGCAACGCACACGGTCAGGGAAGGGAAAATCCCTTCGCCTGCCCGTGCAGAAACAACGGTCCGCGCTCAATCGTCGGGCAAGGCGAGCCAGCCATGGCGAAAGCTGAGCCAGTCGCTCTGGATAACCGCGTAACACGCTAACCAAAGCACCGCAGCGAGAATGGTCGTCGCCACCGCCTTGCGCAGCATATGCGGCTGGGCGGGCGCGCCGCGCCAGCCGGTCGCTTCATCGGCATCGCTCTGCGGCCGGATTCCGATCGGAAGCACGGCGAACAGAACCGTCCACCAGATGATCGTGTAGAGCACGATCCCGGTGACCAAAGTCACGGCCGCTCAAACCCGCAGCAGGTGCACGTCCACGAGCGGCCGTTTGGCGAGGCGCCGGCCGAGAGCGCGGCGCAGGGCCGCCCGGGCGGCATCCGCGAGGGCGGCATCGTCGCGCCGCAACGGCAGCGGCAGGTCGTGGATCGAACTGGCGAAATCGGCGGACAAACGCTGCGCTTCCGGATCGTCCGGCTCAAACAGGCCGGGTGCGCTGACGCGCGGCGCGCCCCGGACCCGGCCGCTCTCGTCCACGGCGAGGCTTCCCATCACCACGCCGTTGAACAGCATCCGCCGCCGGGCGGCCAGCACTTCCCCATTCAGCGGCACGAGCCGGGTGCCGTCCAGCACCAAGCGCCCGACCGGGGCGCTATCCACCACCTCGACCGTCCCGGGCGCGAAGGAGAGGATGTCGCCATCCTCCAGCATCACCGGGCGCACGCCGAGTTCCTGGGCGAGCGCCGCGTGGGCCGCCATGTGCCGCCACTCGCCATGCACCGGAACCGCGTGGCGCGGGCGGACGAGCCGATAAAGCTTGCGCAGCTCGTCCCGCGCGGGATGGCCCGACACATGCACCAGATGGTCCATATCGGTCATCAGCCGCGCG
>JAFAXA010000282.1 GCA_019241425.1 Acetobacteraceae bacterium
AAGGGCCGGCGTAGGAACCGTGTTGTCGACCAGCAGCGGGACCCCGCGCCGGTGCGCGACCAGCGCCAGCGCCGAAATGTCGGCGACAGTGGCGGCCGGGTTGCTGACGCTTTCGCAGTACACGGCCCGTGTGTTGCGATCGATCAATGCATCGACATCAGCGGGCGCGTCGCTCGCCGCAAAGCGTATCTCGATTCCGAGACGCGGCAGAACGTGGGCGAACAGCGTGTAGGTTGCGCCGTAGAGCTGCGGCAGGGTGACGAGGTTGCAGCCGGCCTCGCAAAGCGCCAGTACAGCGGATGTGATCGCGGCCGCTCCCGAGGCCACTGCTAGGGCCGCAACGCCGCCCTCCAGCGCGGCCATCCGCTGTTCCAGAACCGCATTGGTGGGATTGCCGAGCCGGGAGTAGATGTTGCCTTCGACATCGTTGTTGAACAATGCCGCGCCGTGCTCGGCCGACTCGAAGGCATAAGCCGCGGTTTGATAGATGGGGACGGCAACCGCTTGAGTGATCGGGTCCGGCTTGTAGCCGGCGTGAAGTGCCGCAGTTGCCGGCCTCACTGCCGTTTCTCGGCGAAGGCGACTGGCACGTTCAGTAATGCAGCGGATTGTGCGATCGGCGGCAAGGACGCGCATGCGACACGTGCCGCCTCTTGGCGCATTGCGTTTTCGTAGAAATCCTGGGCGGTGACGGCGCCCTCACTGACGATGTCGATCCGGCGAATGATTTTCGCGCGGGGAACCGCGCCGCCGAAGTAGCGGTACACCATCGCCCGCTCGACTCCGATGGTGCGGGCAAATCCCTTCACAGAGCAACCTGAACGCGTCAGCCATTCTCGCAACTGCATTTTGCCTGCCCTTGATGCTTGCGCGACGCGACAAGCAATGTTCCACCCAGACTGATTCGGCCGGACGCTGACCGCAACAAGACCAACCTTTTTTGAGCCGACGCTCTCAAATCCGCTTGGCGCGCTTCACGATTTAGACGGCTCCGCGCCTTATGTCAATTATGGAACGGTGAAGGTTGCTTAAGGTACTCGTGAGTTTTCCCGCTCCAGAGAACGTTGCGGCGATCGCCAAATCGCTCCATGAGTCGTTCAGGTAGACACGCCGCCAATGCGGCATAACGCCAGTGCTGCACCATCGCATGCTACGGAAAGGCCTCTCCTTCCGCGGGCCACCGCCGCTTGAACCGACAAGAGGGGAACTGGGTTGACCACTTACTTTGTGAGCCCCACAGGCAAGGACACCAACGCCGGTACGTCTGCCGCACAATCCTTGGCGACGATCCAAGCCGCGGCGGACCGGACCAAGCCGGGCGATGTCGTCGAGGTAATGTCGGGCATTTACAGCCGACCCACCTCAGGCGGCTACGTCGTTGACATTACGAAGTCGGGAACGGCCTCCGCGCCGATCGTGTTCGAGGCCGCGCCGGGGCAGCATCCGGTTATCGATTCATCGAACCAATGGGCCGGCATCGAAGTGGATGGAAGTTCATTCATTACGGTGCAGGGTTTTGAAGTCACCGGCGACGCCGCAAACATTTCTGCATCGTATGCGCAGTCGCAGGCGAATAATACGAACAATCCCACCACGGCAGGGAACGGCATCGAGATCGCTCCGCCCTATGGCGGCGGCGCAAATCCCACGCACGTCACGATCCAAAACAATGTAGTGCACGATCAGCCCGGAGCCGGCATCGACACACTAGGTGCCGATTACGTTTCCATCCTGAACAACACCGTCTACGACGACGCCTGGTGGTCGCCATACGGTAATAGCGGCATAAGCGTGTTCAAGTCGGCGAGTTCGGATTCCAATACCGGCTACAAGACGGTTATCGCCGGGAATACGGTCTACGGCAACCGCGAGTACGTGGCGTGGAAGGCTGCCGGGAAAATCACCGACGGCAACGGCATCATTGTCGACAGCAATAATCAGAGCGGGTACAACGGTCGAACGCTGGTCGAAAACAACGTCACGTACAATAACGGCGGTACCGGAGCGCACGCATTCGACAGTGATCATGTGGACTTCTTCTATAACACGGCGTACCAGAACAACCAATCGCCTGGTTTGCAGGAAGGCCAGATCGTCGGTCAGCGGAGCTCGGATGTAAGGATCGAGAACAACATATTGGAAGCCGCGCCAGGCGGGCAGGTCAACGACGCCGGTGCGACGTACGACTACAATGTATTCTACGGCGGCAATGTCCTTGCCTCCGGCCCGCACGACATCGTCGCGGACCCGCTTTTCGCCTCACCCGGCAGCGGCGACTTCGCATTGCAGGCGGGATCGCCCGCAATTGGCAGCGCGACAGCCGCCTTCGCCGCAGCGGGTCAGCAGGTGGGAGCGTCTGCTTCGGATCTCGCGAACCGTGGAGCGTTCCGCGGCGTGACCAGCGGCGCGTCATCCGGCCAGTCCGGAGGGAGCGGGGACAGCGGTCCCGTAAACTCCGCAGCGGATACTCTGGTCCTCAACGTGAGCGCGGATGTCTGGAAGGGCGCCCCGCAGTTCCTCGTCAGCATCGACGGGGCCGAGCAGACCGGAACCTTTTCGACATCCGCCCGTCACGGCGCCCATCAGTCGCAGGCCTTCACTTTTACCGGTAACTTTGGATCAGGGGGCCACGACGTCGCCGTCACGTTCCTGAACGATGCCTGGGGCGGCACGCCAAGCACCGATCGCAATCTTTACGTCGATTCGATCGATTACGACGGTGTCGCGTATCCGTCTGCTTCCGGCGCCCTCTACTCCGATGGAACGATGCATTTCACGATCCCCGCCGCCGCCAACGGCTGAGAATGCGGGACGGCTCAATGCGCCCGGCCGCTCCAGGCAATCAGGGCCGGTTCCGGGATGCTCGACGCGGCGCTCCATTCGGGCGGCAAACCGTTGCGGGCGACACCCGACTTCTCGGCGGCATACGGCAGAGGATCGGCGAGATGGTATCGAACCATGCGCCAGTCCGCATGTGTGCAATGCCAAGGTTTCAGCAGGCCGGAATAGAGCCTTCGGCCTAACCGGACGGCATCCAGTGACGGCTGGCTGTCTTCGATTCGGCCGGAACAGCCCAGCCTTATGCTCATATCGACGAAGTTCAACCCGAGAACCATCGACATGTAGATCGTGTACCAGAAGCGCGGATTGCTTTCGAGCAGGAACGGCGTCCCGTTGGCGTCGATGATCGCGTCGATGTTCGCCGGCCCGTGCAGTGCGCTCGCACCCGCAACCCGCGTGGCGGCGGCGGCGAGGGCCGCATGGTCGATCAGCCGGAACGAGCCGCGTCGCCGTTGTTGCACGGCGATCGCTTGTACCCGGCCACGGTCGCAGAGCACGTTCACCCCGAGTTCCTGGCCGAAGATGTGCCGCTGCACCAAAATCGGGCTGTAGCGCAGGCCGGCGACGCGATCGAAATCGTCACGGGACAGGACGTGGCAGACGCCGGCACCGCCGGAGCAGGCGACCGGCTTGACGGTTAGCGGTGGCCGAATTGCACCTGAACGTAGCGACTCTGCGAGCGCATCGGTGTGGGGCAGCAGCCAGGAGCGAGGCGCGCTGACGCCGTTGGCCACGCAGAGTTGGTTGAACGCCCATTTGTCGTTGTGCAGGTCGAAGCAGCGGAGATCAGGTAAAGCGGATGTGGGGATGTCGAGCTGATCGCGAAGTGAAATGAGAAGCCGGGTCGAGGCATCGTCGGATGGGAAGACGAAATCGACATCGCGCGCGGCGATCAGGTCACGCACGATCTCAACAACCTTCGTCTCGTTGCCGAGGTCCATCGGTAGGTGATGAAACCGGGCGCAAGCGCGCGAGCGTTGCAGCCTTTCGGCTCCAACGGAGCCGAGTACGTGGACCGAGACGCCGGCCACGGCGGCGCAACGCATCACATGGTAGGGCAGGACGGCGGATGTCGCGAGCATCAGCCCGGTTCTGACCATCTATCGGCTGTCCCGGGAATGTAGCATGCGACGAAACAGAGATCGTCGCTGCGCAGGCCGGGTCAACACGGCCGCGAACAGCGCGTCTCCTCTTGCCTGGATCTCGTTGGCCGTCGCGACCGCGTCAGACACGCGGGTCCGCCCCGCTCTCAATGCGAGAACGAAGCGCCGCGCTTCACCGAGATCGGGCGCGGAAAACGGGTGTTCGAGGATCGGCGGTACGCAGATTACGACCAGCTCGTAGTGACGTGCGAGAAGGTGAAGGAGGCTGCCGTCCGCGCGCCACCCGGACGTGCCGATCGAGGCCGCGTGGAACGCCCCGGTCCCGTCACGGATCAGCGCAAGCTCCGATCCGCAGTCGCCGCCGCACCCTTGCGTGAGCGCTGGCAGAGACGCCGCACCAGCCTGGCTTGCGAACGCGCCTTCGGCGTCGAGCAGCAGCGTTCGGAATGAGGACTGGCGTCCGGCGATGCCGGCGATTCGCCGCGCAACGATGGCGGCCTCGTCGCTCCCCGTGACACCCGACACGTAAACGATCGCGGGCAGGCCGTCCGGACGCATAGCCAGGAGGCGCCCGACCAGAGGCAATAGGGCTTCGCCCCGGGATTCATCCGGTGGATGCGCGGCGATCGTCCGACGCTGTACAATCCGGAAATGGGCCGTTTCCGCGCAGACAACCGAGGCTATCCCCAATCGCCGGTCCCGGTCGTCGGCCGCTTTCGGGTCGGCGGCGACTCGAAAGCTTTGCGGGCTGGGTTCGATGCGATGCGCTGTTTGGGCGACCATGGCGCTACCAGCATAGACCGGTGTAACGGCCGCTTGCTGGCAAGTGCGTTTGCGGCACGCATGTCATGTCGATCACGAGCTGGTCGTCCCGTAGCGAGCGCAGCGCAAGCGCGCCGTTCGGTTCGTGATGCGCGAGCACGAGGGTGTCTCCGTGACGCGCCACCTCCGCCGCGTCGTCGCTGAGGAGGGCGGCAAGATGAGGAATGCGGGATTCGATCGCAGCGAGATTCGCACCGGTCAGCCGCCCGAGGCTGACATTGGCATCGTAGATGCGGATGTCGTAGCCCTTGCCGAATAACCGCTCCGCAAGATCGACGGCGGGACTTTCGCGCAGATCGTCGGTTCCTTCCTTGAAGCTGAGACCGATAAAGCCGACGCGCCTGCGACCCGCGGCGCAGACCATCTCCAAGGCCCGCCGGATGTGCATCTCGTTCGAGACGGGTGCCGATTCCAGCATCGGGCAGGAGACGTCATTCTGCCGTGCGATTTGAAGCAGGGCGCGCAGGTCTTTCGGCAGGCAGGATCCCCCGAATGCGAAGCCCGGCCGGAGATAGGCCGGGGAAATGTTCAACCGCGTGTCCTCGCAAAGCATCTGCATGACGCGGCGCCCGTCGACGCCGAGAGACTTGGCGATGGTCCCCATCTCGTTGGCGAACACGACTTTGGTGGCGTGCCAGGCGTTGCTCGCGTATTTCAGCATCTCGGCCACACCCGCGTCGGTAGCACGGATCCGCAGCTGCGAACGCGCGTTGATGGCGCGGACGGCGGCAAGCACGCGCTCATCTGTCGATCCACCCACGACGATCGGCCCTGCATAGTAGTCCTCGACCGCGCTCCCCTCACGGAGAAACTCCGGACAGAACGCAACGCCGAAATCCTGGCCGGCACGCAGGCCGGACACCCGCTCCAGCGCGGGGACGGCGACGTTCGTTGTTGTGCCGGGCAGGATGGTGGACCGGAGAAGGACGGTGTGGAAGCTGCGCGCCCCCGGCAGAGCAGCGCCGATGTGTTCGCAGACGCGCACCACGTGCGACAGATCAAGCCCGCCATTCGGCAAGCTCGGCGTTCCAACGCAGATCAGTGACAGGTCCGAGCAGGCGATCGCTTCCGCCGCATCTGCGGTCGCGCGAAGCCGGCCGGACGACACGCCGGCGGAAATCAGCTCGTCCAATCCGGGCTCGATGATGGGAGAGATGCCGTCGCGGAGAAGCCGTAACTTGTGCTCGTTCGTGTCGACCGCAACGACGCGATGACCATCCGAGGCGAGACAGGCTGCCGACACCGCGCCGACATAGCCGATGCCGAAGACGGCGATGCCAATGCCCGTTGTCGGGGAAAGATGCGTCACGTCAGAATGCCTCGTCGCGATGGAGGAACAGCCGAACCGGCGTGAGTAGCAGGATGCAGAGGTCGAGGAAGGGACCCCAGTTTTCGATATAGGCAATATCCTGCTCGAAGCGGCGCCGCACTTGCGCGGCGGTCGATGTCGCGCCGCGGCAGCCATTGATCTGGGCGAGTCCGGTCAAGCCCGGCTTGACCCGATGACGAAGCGCGTGATCGGGGACGATGGCGCTGCATGTCCGCCCGTCGGTCAGCATGGCAACGGGAAGCGGACGCGGCCCCACGAGCGACATGTCGCCCCGAAGCACGTTGACGAGCTGCGGCAGCTCGTCGAGGCTGGTGCGCCGGAGAAACGCGCCGACTCTGGTGACGCGGGTGTCGGTGCGGGAGGTTTGCAGCGACCCGTCTGCGGCGTCCGATCCGCACCAGGTCATCGTCCGCAACTTGAAGACATCGATCTCGCGGTTGCCGAGGCCGTGTCGTCGCTGCCTGAATACCGGCGGCCCCGCGCTCTCGATCACAATCGCAAGCATCGCCATCAGAATAACCGGCATGGACGCAACCAGCAGGATCAGGGCGATCGAGCGATCCAGCACCGTCTTTACCCAAACGCCACCACGTTGCAGCGGCGGACGGTCCAGGCGCACCAGATCCAAATGCCTCTCGCTCGCTTCACCGGTGCAAGCGGTCACCTCCGCGCCGAGTGGCAGCAACCGGCGCACGAGGTCTGTCGCATCCCTGCGGTTCGCGGGTATGGGTGCGACGATAATCCCATCCACGTCTCCAGCGTACCGACAATCTGTCAGGTCCGCGATCGTGCCCTGGGCGCTGCGGCCTCCCGGAGTCAGGCGCCTCCCATCGTCGAACACACCCAAAATCTCGATGGCGTCATCATTTTGCATGGCGGCCAGCAAAACATCGGCCTGCGCGGTCGCACCGACGATCGCGATCCGCTTTTTTGCTGTCCGACGCTGCCAGAGATAGCGGGCCAGCGCCGTGGACCCGCGACGGCCGGGAAGAGCCGCACGAATAGCGTGCACGCGCAATCGTGGCTGGTCTGTGATGGCGGCAGTCGAACCGAAACCCATTTCAAGGGGATCGACCGTTTCCGCGATTTCGACCGGCCTCAGCTTCACGGGGATTCTCTCCAAGACCTCGATGCAGCGCGGCGTCTGCAAGCCAGCGGACCATATACGCACGAAACGAAATCGACAATCCGCTATTCCGAGAACCAAAAGTATTCACGGCGGCGACGTCGTGCGCATTGCAAGTAGACGCCAGCTGTCTACTTTCGTGCGTCGTCGAGAAATCTTGCGAATACTCGTATCGGCTGATACGGTCGCGGCATGTTGTTGCTCGGGCCTAACAAAACCGTCATCTGCATGTTCTGCCCTGGTGACAGGGAAACGGCCGGTGGCATCGGCCGGCTGATCGGCAATCTCGCCGACGAGCTGCGCGATCGATATCCCGAGTTCGATATTCGGGAGATCGATACCCGCGGCTCCGGAACAGTCCTGGCGTCGCCCCTGTATCTTGCCGCGGCGCTGATGCGCTTTCTCGCCATTCGTTTCTCGTCGTCCGGCTGTATCGCGCATATTCACATGAGCAGCCACGGGAGCGCGGCGAGGAAATTTCTCGTGTTCCTGTCGTGCAAGCTGTTGCGGGTTCCCGTGGTGTTGCACCTTCACGCCGCTGTGTTCGAGCGCTTCTTCGCAAGCCTGCGGCCAGCCTTCCGGGCTCTTCTCCGCTGGATGTTTCGCAGCAGCGATCGGGTGGTAGTGCTCGGCAACGACGCCCTGCGGTTCGTGGGCGAAACGCTCGAGGTCCCGCGTGGCCGCGTGAACGTCATTCCCAACGGGGTGCGCTTGCCGCAAGATCAGGGTGCCGCGCCCGACCGTCTGCCGCATATCGTGTTTCTCGGCCGGCTCGGCGATCGAAAGGGCGTCCGAGAACTCATAGCGGCGCTCGCAACGCCCCACATTGTGCACCGCGCCTGGAGGGCGACGGTCGCCGGTGACGGCGACCCGGCGATCTATCAAAAGCAAGCGCGCGATCTGGGCATCGCAGAGCGCATCAGCTTCCCGGGCTGGCTGAACGGCAGGGACGTCTCCGCCCTGCTCGGACGCGCGACGATCCTGGCACTTCCCTCGCGCGCCGAAGGACTGCCGATGTCGGTGCTGGAGGGGCTCGCCCACAAGCTCGCCGTTGTCACCACGCCGGTCGGGGCGCTTCCGGACTGCCTTGTGCACGCGGAATCGGTGCTGTTTGTGCGTCCCGGCGACACCGACCATCTTGCCGCCGCTCTGCACGCGCTGCTCGCCGACGACAAGCTGCGTGCGAAGATTGCCGCCGGCGGGTTTGCGAGCTTTCAAAGGAACTACGCGATGGCGACGCTCGCGGGCCGGTTCGCCTTCATCTATCGCGAACTCGCCAGCGGCTCCCGCCTTCCGGCCGGCGCGAGGGCGCTCCCGCGTGACGAGGCGGCCCGCTCATGACGTCGCGTGAACGGTTGCTGTCGCTCGGCGCCGCCGCCAAGAAGCGCGGCGGCCTCGATCTGCTCGTTCGCTATAATCCTGTACCGCGCCGGGCAGCCGAACGCGTCATGGAAGCATTCAGAGCAGCCGATCTTACGGCCAGGCATCATCTGTCGGAGCGGTTGGCTGCGAACGTGGTGAAAGCCGCGCGGCGTACGCGGTATGGCGCGGCACAAGATCCGAAGCTGACAAAATGGCCGACTTTGAACGGCGCCACGCTCCGCGATCGGCCGAACGATTTCGTCGTTCCGGGCCCATTGCGGATCCCCGCCGCCACCGGCGGAACTGGCGGAATGCCGGTCAGGCTCTGTCGCTCCTTCAGTTCGGTGGCGGCGGAGCAGGCGTTTCTGGACGACATGCTGCGTCCACTCGGCATGAGTTGGGCGTCCAACCGCGTCGCGACACTGCGGCCGCACGCCACCAAGTCCACACTCGAACTGGCGCCGCCGTTCGGGGTATGGAGCCATTCCGGGCAACGCTTGACGTTGTCGGCCCCGCATTTGTCGGCGGCCACCCTGCCCTGGTTCCTGCAGACGATCGACGCCTTCCGCCCCGACATTCTTTGGGCGACGCCGACCACCTGCGCCAATCTGATGGTGCTGATGCACCGGACCGGAGACCATCTGCAACGACCCATCCCGGTTGTTCTGACCTCGTCGGCGCGCTTGGAGGCCTCGCTGCGGCAACAGATGGAGCGCCAGTGGGGCGCCCGTGTCGTGGATTACTACAGCCAAGCGGAGCGCGTCTGTCTCGCCGTCAGCCATTGCGCCGGTGAGTTCTGGTTTCAGCCGGCGTACGGGAAGGTCGAGTTGATCCCGGATCGCGTCCCCGCAGAGGACGGGCAGAGCAGAGCGGCTGTCCTGGCGACCGGCTTTTGGAACGCGGCGATGCCGCTGGTCCGCTATCACACCGGCGATTACGCGATCGTTCCCCGGGGCGCGTCTGTAGAGACACTGGAGGCAATCGCGCTCGGCGTGCAGCCTTTCCTCGGCGTCGCGGGACGTAGCGACGAGTACCTGATTACACCAGACGGAACGCGGGTGGCGGGGTTGAACTGCATCCCCTGGGAGGTCGCGAACCTGTTGCAAGCGCAGATCGTGCAAGAAGCGGTCGACGATGTGCGCGTGCGGGTTTTGACGCTGCCCCGCTTTTCCGAGACGGACGGACGCAAGCTGGAAGCGAATGCACGCGCGAAAATACCGACGAGCATGCGCATCCGGATCGAAACCGTGCAGGAGCTGGAGGTGGGTCCGCACGGCAAGACACCGTTCGTGATCCGCAGGCCGGGCAAAGCTACGATAAGTGCCACGTCGCGCGTTCGCGAGAGTGAGGTGGTTCATGCTGCCTAGAGCGCGACTCGTTGCGCTGGCCGCTCGGGCCAATCAGAGCGCGCTCGCCGACAAGTTGCTGAAGGGCAATCCTTTGGCCGCACGTCGGGTGCGCGAAACGATGCGCGCCTTCGATTCCGCGGATCTCGGCCAAAGACGGCGGCTGACAGATTATCTCACCGCCCGCATCATCAACCAGGCGCGCAGAGCCGGATATGGCCGAAGCTTCGGACCGGATTACGAGACGTGGCCGATCCTGACAAAGAAGCGAGTGCGCGACGCTTCGGGCGATTTCACGGCCGGCGCGCCGTTGCGGATCCCGGCCTCGACCGGTGGCACCAGTGGGATCCCGCTTGCACTTTGGCGCTCGCCGGCGAGCCTTGCCGCGGAACAGTTGTTTCTCGACCGCATAATCGAAGGCTCGGGACGCACGTGGTCCGGCTCGAGGGTCGTGTGCTTGCGCGGCAGCCAGGTGAAGAGCCTCGACGACTGGGCACCGCCCTTTGGCATCGAAACGCACCGCGGCCAAAGGCTGGTGTTTTCGACCCCGCATCTCGCGCCGGAAACGCTGTCCTGGTTCTTCGACAAGCTCGAGGCCTTTCGTCCGGAGTTGATGTGGATCTGGCCAACCGCCGCCGCAACGTTGTTGCAACTGAACCGGCGGGGACGGCGTTTGCGGATGCCGCTCGTCGTGAGCTCCTCGGAGCAACTGATGCCC